>JAKBAX010000422.1 GCA_021808785.1 Actinomycetes bacterium
TGGGGGTGGGGTCAGCCCGGGTGGGGGTGGGGTCAGCCCGGGCGCCCGCCGGACCGGGTGGCCGGTGGCACCCCCGAACCCACCTCCGCGTGGTCGCGGCAGCGGGCTCGCCAGCCGGTGGGCATCACCAGCACCCGTAGCCGGCGCCCGCAGTGGGGGCAGTGGCGGGGCGGCTCGAACGCGCCGGTGCAGGTGCCGCCGGTCGGGCACTCGCCGGCCGGCCGGCCGCAGCCGGTGCAGTGCTCGCCCGGGTCGCCCGGTCCGCCCGGGTCGCCCGGTCCGCCCGGGTCGGCCCCGACGTGGGGCACGCCTAGAGGACCTTCGACAGGGCGCCGATGGGCATGCGCAGATCCCGGAGCATGTCGAGATCCTCGCTCGGGGCCCGCCCCAGGGTGGTCAGGTAGTTGCCCACGATCAAAGCGTTGATCCCGCCCGTGAGGCCGAGAGCCTGCAGCTCCCCCAGGGTGATCTCCCGGCCACCGGCGTAGCGCAGGATCACGTCGGGCAAGCCCAGGCGGAACAGGGCGATCCACCGGATGGCCTCGAGCGCCCCGACCGGCTTGCGGATCATGAGGGGGGTGCCGGGGCGCGGGTCCAAGAAGTTGACCGGCACTTCGGCTGGGGCCAGTTCGGCCAGCTGCCCGATCAGCTCCAGTCGTTGGGCATCGGTCTCGCCCATGCCGAGCAGGACCCCGCAGCACAGCTCCATGCCGGCGACCTGCACCAGCCGGCAGGTGTCGCGACGCTCCTCCCAGGAGTGGGTGGTGACAACGTTGGCGAAGAACGAGCGGGCCGTCTCCAGGTTGTGGTTGTAGCGGTGCACGCCTCCGGCGGCCAGACGGGCCGCCTGGTCCTCGGTGAGGATGCCGGCCGATACCGCGACGTTGAGCCCCGTCTCGGCCTGCACGACCGGCACCAGGTCCAGGATCCGTTGCATGGTGCGTTCGTCGGGGCCCCTCACGGCGAGCACGATGCAGAACTCGCTGGCACCCAGCCCGGCCGTCTCCCGCGCCGCCTCGAGCACCTCGTCGGTGTCGAGGAAGGGCGTGGCCAGCACCGGGGTGTCGAAGCGGGACGACTGGGCGCAGAAATGGCAGTCCTCGGGACAGCCCCCGGTCTTGGCCGACAGGATCCCCTCCACCTCCACGGTCTCGCCGCACCAGGCCAACCGGACCTCGTGGGCCAACGCGGCGAGCGAGGGGACGGCGGCGTCGGGGAGGGCGGCCAGGTCGGCCAGCTGGCCCGATGCCAGCCGCTCGTGCTCGGTGACGAGCCGCCGGCGGGCGACGTCGATCAGGTCCGAGGCGGTGCCGCCGGGGGGCGCGGCGGTGGGTGCGGTCGCGCTGGAGGTGGTGGTCTGGGCGGGGGGCACGGGCCGTTATCGTAGGTGACCCGTGAGTAGCGCAGACTGGGTGGAGCGAGATCGCCGGCGGGTGTGGCACGGCTTCACCCAGATGGCGGCCTACGCCGACAACCGGCCGGTCATCGTCGAGCGGGCCGACGGCCGGGAGGTGGTCGACGTCGACGGTCGCCGCTATCTCGACGCCATCTCCTCCCTCTGGGTGACCACCCTGGGCCACCGGGTGGCGGAGCTGGACGCCGCGCTGGTCGCTCAGGCCCAGCGGGTCGCCCACACCACCCTCCTCGGCAACGGTAACTCAGTGGTGGTGGAACTGGCCGAGGATCTCGCCGCGGTGGTGCCGGTCGACGACCCCCGCTTCCTCTTTGCCTCCGACGGCGCCACCGCAGTAGAGCAGGCGCTCAAGATCGCCTTTCAGTACTGGTGGAACCGGGGAGTGAAGGGCCGGGACCGGTACCTGGTGCTGGGCTCCGCTTATCACGGGGACACGATCGGCTCCCTCAGCTTGGGCGACGGCGGATTCGGGACCGACCTGTTCGATCCCCTCCGCTTCAGCGGCACCCGCCGCACTCCGGGCTACCGCGACCCGGATTGGCTGGCCAAGGCCCGCTCCGTGCTCGACGCGGAGGGGGCCGGTCTGGCCGCGGTGGTGTTGGAGCCGGTGGTGCAGGGGGCGGCCGGTATGTACGTGGCCGACCCTGAGGACGTGGCCACTCTGGTCAGGGCCGCCCAGGATGTTGGCGTACTGGTGGTCTGCGACGAGGTGGCCACGGGCTTCGGCCGGACAGGAGCCATGTTCGCGTCCGACCTGGCCGGACTCCGGCCCGACCTGATGTGCATCGGCAAGGGTTTGGCGGGGGGCTACCTGCCGATGTCGGCCACGGTGGCGTCGGGCCGGGTGGCGGCCGCCTTCGACGGCGCCGATCTCGGCCCCCGGACCTTCTACCACGGTCACTCCTTCGGGGGTAACGCCCTGGCCGCAGCGGTAGCCCGGCGTCACCTCGCTCTCTTCGCCGAGTGGGACGTGCTGGCCAACGTCTCGGCCCGGGCCGCCCAACTGGGCGCCGGCCTGGAGGCATCGGTGGCCGATCTGCCCGGGGTCGGCCAGATCCGCCGTTGTGGCCTGATGGCCGGGATCGAGCTGGACCCACCGGACGACGGCTTGCGATGGGGCCGCCGCGTGTGCGCAGAGGCGGTGGAGCAGGGGGTGCTCCTGCGGCCGCTCGGCGACGTGGTGGTACTGGTGCCCATCCTGACCTCAACCGAGGCAGAGATCGATCGGATCGTGGCCACGTTGGCCTCAGCTGTCGAGACGGTGTGCCGTTAGGCCCGGCCCGTCGTGACGGGCCGGGTGTGCCGTTGGACCCGGCCCCCCGTGACCGGCAGGGCGCGGGGGTAGGCGGGGTGGCGGCGGTCCGACCGGCCCGCCTCGTCGTGATCAGCGGGACCGGAACCGAGGTGGGCAAGACGTGGGTCGGCGCAGCCCTCCTCCGCGAGGGTCGCCGGCGAGGGCTGAGGGTGGCGGCCCGAAAGCCGCTCCAGTCCTTCTCCCCGGGCGCCCACTCGCTCGACTCCGAGGTGCTGGCCGCCGCCAGCGGGGAGCCCGCGTCCGACGTCTGCCCGGAGGAGCGGAGCTTCCCCGCACCGATGGCCCCGCCCATGGCGGCCGAGGCGCTGGGCCGCCCGCTACCGACAATGGCCGCCGTGGTCTCCCTGCTCGAGGCGTCATGGCCGGCCGGAAGCTGTGACCTGGCCGTGGTCGAGGGGGCGGGCGGCGTGGCGTCGCCGCTGACCGAAGACGGTCACACCGCCGACCTGGCCGGCCGCCTCCGGGCCGATGTGGTGGTGCTGGTCGCCAACCCCTCACTTGGGGTGATCAACTCGGCCCGGCTGGCCGTCGCCGCGCTGGCGCCGGCCCGGGTGATAGTCCACCTCAACCGGTTCGACCCGGCCGACGACCTGCACCGCCGCAATGCGGCTTGGCTGACCGAGCGGGACCGCTTCGAGGTCACCAGCAGCATCGCCGGTCTCGTCGACCGGCTGCTCGAACCGTAGTGGAGGCCAGGTTCGGGTCGGGGCCGGCGATCTGGCCCCAAAACGGCCCCCTAAGGGGCCCCAAGGGGGCCGTTTTCTGTACCGCGATGTATTCTCTGTACCTTCCCATACGTTTTTTGTCTGTGGAGGTACAGATTTGCCAACGAGGTACAGATTTCGGGTCGGGCGTGCGGGCCGGGTGCCCGGCCGGGCGGCACGGCGGGCCCCAGGTGCTCGGCGCTGCCGGTGCTCGGCGCTGCCGGTGCTCGGCGTCCCAGGTGCGGGGGGCGGTAGG
>JAKBAX010000423.1 GCA_021808785.1 Actinomycetes bacterium
CGGCCCGATCCCGAGTCGAGCCTGACGCCCTAGGCCGGCGGGCGCCTACCCCCGAAGATGACGTGGTCCAGCTCTTTCCAGTACACGTCGACCGCCTCGAAGCCGGCCGACCGGAGAAAGCCGAGTTGAGGGTCCAGGGCGATGATGTGGCGTATGTGGTTCTGCCAGCGGGCCTCCTCCTCGGGCGTGCGGTTGGCCCGCTTGGTGGCGGCCTCCGGATCGCGGCGGTCCTGTACCCGCTGCCAGGTCTCGGCCACGGCCGGGTCGTCGACCGATACGGGGTCGTAGTTGAGGTACCACCCGCCAGAAGCCAGCCGCTCGAATATCTCCCGGAACAGGCCCTGCTTGCGGTCGTCGGTCAGATGGTGGACACAGAGGGAGGAGATGACCGCCTGCAGGTCGTCGGCCAGGTCGTCGGGCCAGCGGCCGGCGGCCATGTCGATCTCGACGTAGCGGTAGCGCCCTTCATATTCCGCCAGCGCCCTCCGTCCCTCCTCCATCATCTGCGACGAGTAGTCGGCCAGCACCGCGGTCGATGAGGGATAGCGGTCCAGCACGGCCCGGGCGGCCGCCCCGGTGCCGGCGCCCAGATCCACGAAGGTGAACTCCTCCGTTTCGGCGAAGGGGAGCAGCTCCGCCAGGAGGCGCCGGGGCCAGGCCCGGGCCCGCTCCCGCTCCTCTTCGGTGGCGACCCACTGCGCCACGCTGGCCTCCGATTTCCACACCGCTGCGTTGGACTCCGCACTGTCGACCATCGCGACACGGTAGCCCCGGCCCGAAGGCCCTCCCCAGCGGCCGTGGGTAGGATACCCGGTAGGGTATATTGGTCGGGTCTGGCCGACGCCGAGTTCGCCCGGCCAGAACCAGAAGGAGGAGACCATGGGATACGCCCGCACGGTGACGCTGGAGACCGGCTTCGAGGAGGCCGTCACGAAGGTCAAGGAGGCTTTCAAGGAGCAGGGCTTCGGAGCCCTCACCGAGATCGACGTCCAGGCCACCCTTCGGGAGAAGCTGGGGGCCGAGATGGATCCGTACCTGATCATCGGGGCGTGCAACCCCCAGCTGGCTCACCGGGCCATCGGTGCGGTGGCCACGGTCGGGGTCTTCCTGCCCTGCAATGTGGTCGTCCGAGTCGATGGCGGACACACGATCGTCGAGGCCATGGATCCGGACATCATGTCGAAGGTGATCGCCGATCCGGAGTTGGAGGAGATCGCGGCAGAGGCCTCTGGCCGGGTGCAGGCGGCCCTCGACTCGCTGACGTCGGTCTCTGAGTGAGCCAAGGCGGTCTCCTGCCGGAGTTCGTCTCGTCGGCGCGACGGGCGGAAGGGGCACTTCTGCTCGTCACCCATCGGGGGGATTGGTGCCCTTTCTGCTGCGGGCAACTCGTGGCGCTGGCTGCCGACGAAGGGCGATTCACCCAGGCGGGGGCCGAGATCATCGCCATCGGGGCGGACTCCCGCCCGAGAAGTGACGCGCTGGCGACCACCTGGGGTCTTCCCTTCCCCGTCCTGGCCGATCCCGACGGCGGTATGGCATTGCGCTCGCTCGACCTGTGGAACGCCACGGAGCACGGGGGCATCGCCGCCATCGGAGCTCTGGTGTTCGGTGCCGATGGCCGGGAGCAGTGGCGCGAGCTCGGTCGGGACGTGGCCGACCGTCCTGACCACGACCGCCTCCTTGCAGTGGTGTCCTCGCTCCGTCTTCCACCCCTGGGGCCGCTTCCGGCGGTCGAGCTGGCCGCAGGCGAGGCGGGCCCGGAGGCCTTCCCCGCGTGGGCCTTCGACGCCTACTTCAACGGAGCCCGCGTGGCGACCGCGGCCCTGCGCCAAAGGCTCGTGACCGAGGACGACCGGCGTGAGGCCCGGCGGGTGTCGCGACTGGCCGCTCGCTACCTGGAAGCCTGGTCGCTCTGGAGGACCTCGTCCGAAGCGGGCAGCTGACGGTCGAACCCGGCGACCTCCACCTCGACGGGGATGCCGGCCCGGACGCTGGCCGTAACGACGCAGAAGTCCTCGAACAGGCCGAGACACCGCTTCATCCGGGGCCGGTCCTCGTCGGCCACGTCGAGCTCGATCGTCACCTGCAGGCCGCCGATGCGCAGCCGGCCCTTCTCATTGCGCGAGGTGGCGCCTTTGACCGAGGTGTGGACCCCACGGACCGGGACCCGCGCCCTCTGCAGGCAGTAGAGGGCGCTGGCGCTGAGGCAGTGCCCCACCGCCGCCGCGACCAGACGTGACGCGTTGGGTCCGGCCGCCTCGCCGAGGGGAGGGGGCTCGTCGATGATCCACGGCGCGAGCCCCTCGACACCGAGATCGGCCCTGAAGCGGTAGGCACTCTCCTGGTCCAGGCGGACTTCGAAGCCGGTCGACTCATCCACTTCAGGCATGAGCCGACTCTCGCCCGGGACCCTCGGTACGGGTAGGGCCGAAGGTCCCGGGGTCTTCCACTAGTGGGAGAACCGGACGTGGGGGATGATGCGGTCCAGCCAGGCCGGCCGGTGCCAGATGTGGTGTCGGCCCAGGCGTAGGAGCACCGGGAGCAGCACCAGGCGCACGACCAGGGCATCGAGGGCGACGGCCACGGCCAGGATGACGCCCATCTCCTTGGGTGCGAGCGGTCCGGAGAGGGCGAAGGTCAGGAACACCGCGATCATCACCGCCGCGGCGGAGAGCACCACCCGCCCGGAGGTGCCGACCGAGCCGGTCATGGCGTGCTCGGGGTCGGGATTGGTCTCGAAGCGTTCCTTGGCCGCGGAGAGCAGGAACAGGGTGTAGTCCATGGCCACACCGAAGACCATGGCTCCGAAGAACAGTGGTCCCCAGGCGTCGACGAATCCCTGCGGCGTGAAGTTGAGCAGCCCCGAGAGGTGTCCGTCCTGGAAGATGAGCCGGGCGACCCCGAACGCTCCGGCCACCGACAGGCCGGTCACGGCCACACCGGCGGCCGCGATCAGCGGGGCGCCGAGGGCGATGAGCAGCAGCAGGAACCCCATGGCGGCCAGGACGCCGAAGACCAGAGGCGTACGGCTCGACAGGGCATGCTGCAGGTCGAAGTTCTCCGCCGCGGCGCCGCCCACCAGGCTGCCGGCCGGCAGCGCGTGGCGGATGCGGTCGATGGTGGCACCGGTCGCGGTGGTGGAGGGGCCGGTGGTGGGCACGACCTGGTCCAGTGTCCAGCCGCTGGACGTGGGCCCGGGCATGACCGCAGCCACTCCCTGGGTGTGGGTCAAGACAGCCAGGGCGGCCTGCTGCCGGGCGGCCGGGACGGCCACCTGTAGGGTGCCGGGCGCGCCCGGTCCGAACGCCTGGGTCACCTGGTTGTAGCCGATCCTGGCGTTGGCCGAGGAGGGGATGATGGTGATCGACGGCATGGAGGTGCGCAGGCCGAAGACGGGGGCGGCGGCCAGCCCGAGCACGACCAGGGCGGCCGCGGCGGCCGGAATGGGATGGCGCCACATGGCCCGGCCCCAGGCGTGCAGGCGTTGCTCCAGCTTGTGGCCGTGTGGGTGGGACGTCGCCTGGCGTCGGCCGATCCGTATCCGGCCTGAGTCGATGCGGGTGCCGAGCCGGCCCAGGACTGCAGGGAGCAGGGTGAGGGTGGCGGCCAGCACGGCGATGACGGCGAGCATGATGCCGAGGGCCATGGACCTGAACGCCGGGCTCGGCACCAGCAGGATGGC
>JAKBAX010000424.1 GCA_021808785.1 Actinomycetes bacterium
TCGACGCCGAGACCCTCGAAGGGCTGCGCTGTTTGTCGAACGCCGGCATGGACTCCGTCGCCCCGTGTCGACGTTCGCGTTATTCCCTAGCCGGCCGTTCACGGAATTCCCATCGGGCTCCGGTGGGTGTTCTAGTCGATGGCGGCTCCTGTGGTGGTGGATCGGGTGGCGACGACGGCGGTGATCTGGGCGGCGAGGTGGTCGGCGGTGGTGCGGCCGAGGCCGGTGGCGACGATCACGGCGTGAGGGCCGCGGCGGAGGCGGACCAGCCAGACCCGACCTGCTGGTCGTCCTTGGGCGGTGAGCGATCCGTGGTCGACCTCGACGAGGATCGGCTCGGCGGGCGGTCGACGTTTGGCCCGGGCCCGGCACGCCGGCGAGCAGTAGATCGGCGGTCGCCCCCGGCGGGTGGGACGGGTGACGGGGTTGGGGCAGTCGGGCCGGGCGCAGGGGGCTGTGGTGGGGACGGGACGGGCGGCGCTCATCTGGGGGCCTCTGCGGCTGGCTGCTGCCGGCCGGGGCGGGTGTTGGGTCGGTAGCTGCGGCCCTCCATGGCCAGGTGGTGGGCGCCGTTGACGAGGCGGTCGAGGATCGACTCGGCGACGACGGGGTTGGGGAACAGCGAGTACCAGTCGCTGGCCGCCCGGTTGGCGGTGATGATGAGGCTTCGCCCGGCTCGCTCGGTGACGATCTCGTAGAGGTCGTCGGCTTGGGGGGCGGTGAAGTCCCGCATGGCGAAGTCATCGAGGATGACGATGTCGGGGCGGGCCCAGCGCCGCAGCCGGGTCGACCAGGTCCGATCGGCGTGGCCGCCGGCGAGGTCGGCGAGGAGCCGGGAGGTCTTGGTGAACGCCACGGTGTAGCCCCGCCGGCAGGCGGCATGCCCGAGGGCTTGGGCGATCATGGTCTTGCCGACACCGACCGGACCGTGGAGGATGACCGACTCGCCGGCGTCAACGAAGCGCAGGGTGGCGAGGTCGCGGATCGCCGCGACCGGGACCTTGGGGTTGAACCCGAAGTCGTAGTCGGCCAGGTTGGCGGTCGTCTCGAAGTGGGCGGCCTTGACTCGGCGATCGAGCGCTGCGGTGTCGCGCCGTGCGATCTCGTCTTCGCAGAGCATGGAGAGGAACTCGAGATGTCCGAGCTCGCCGGCTCGGGCTTGGGACAGGCGAGCGTCGAGGGTGTCGAGCATCCCCGACAGGCGCAGGGACCGAAGCGACGCTTCGAGCTGGTGGGTGCGGGTCACCCGGCCACCTCCTCGTGGCGGGCAAGTCCGTCGAAGAGGGAGAGGGGGCCGTGCAGATGGGCGGGAGCGGAACTGGCGGCATCCGCGGGCTGGGCGCGGTCGACTTCGGTGCCGGCGGCCAGGATCCCCTTGATGGTCCGATAGGTCGGGTCCCCGACCTCGACGGCCCGGGCGCATGCTTGGTCGAGACGCTCGGCGCTGTGACGGTCGGCCAGGCCGATGATCCCCTGCGCGGCGCGTAGGTGGTGCAAGGCGCCATCGACGAGAAGGTCGGCCACGACCGCCCCGACATGGGTCCCGAGCTCGGCGGCCTTCTTGCGACACCACGTCGGGGTGCGCATGAAGAAGGCGATCTTCTCCGGCGGGTAGTCGTCCCAGTCGGTCTGGCGTCCACGCTCGATCCGGGGGTGGGTCTTGATCAGGGTCGTGCCGACGAAGACCTCGACGACCCGGTCGGTCTCTCGGGCGTCGACCCTGGAGCCGATATGGCGCCACGGCACCGAGTACAACGCCCGGCCGACCTTGACGTAACAGTCCGGGCCGACCTTCGGCGCCGACCAGGTGGCGAGCTCGAAGCGGCAGGCGGGCAGCCCGATCAGTGCAGGGGCCTCGACCGCCTCGAAGACCGAGACCGGTGACGCCCCCTCCAGCGAGCGGTGTGACCGGATCCCGGCGACCTCGCTGCACCACCGGATCGCCCCGGACTGCATGTCGCCGATCCCCGTCCAGGTCCGGCCCCGCCACATCGAGTCCCGGACATAGGGCATCTGGCGCTCCACGCGAGGCTTGTCCTTCGGCTTGAGCGCCCGAGCGGGGTCGATCAGCACTCCGTAGTGCTCGGCCATCTCCGCGTACGCCCGGTTCAGCCTCGGGTCATACAAGTCGGGCTTGATCACCCCGGTCTTCAAGTTGTCGCTCACGAGCCGGCGGGGGACCCCGCCGAAGAAGGCGAACGCCTCCAGATGGGCGACGACCCAGCCGGCCTGGTCCATGCGGACCACCGGGCGCACGAACATGTGCCTCGAGCAGGCCAGGACCATCACGAACGCCCAGATCCGTCTCGCCTTGCCGGTGACCGGGTCGGCCCACGATCCCAAGAACCCGTAGTCGACCTGGCCCTCCTCGCCAGCGGGGACCTCGGGGCGCAGCACCGTCACCTTGCCCGGGTCAGCGGTCTCGGGGAACTCCGCCCACACGTAGCGGCGGAAGCTTGTGGCCGACACCGCCAAGCCGGACTCGTCACGCAGGCGCTGATGCACCGTGGCCACCGTGTTCGTCTTCAGCATCTCACCGATCGCCGCCCGGTGCGCTTCGATCGCCGGGAACGTCAGGCTCCGAGCCCGGGCGTCGACCAGTTCGGGGAACCAACCCCGAACAAGCTCAGCCCACTCCGCCCGCCCGAGCGGCGGACCGCCCGGCGCCATGCCCGCCGCCTCCGCAGGGGCGATGTACTTGCGGACCGTCTTGGGGTCGACGCCGACGCTCGACGCCACCACCGACTTCGGGCGGCCGGCATGCCAGTGCTGCAAGATCTCAACAACATCGATCACTTCGAAGCTTCTCCTTGCCAAGAGGGTGTCTCCTCGCTCGTCTCGGTGGCGAGCGAGGTGCTACACGTGCAAGGAGCCCGACGGGTGGACCCTCGTCCCGACCCGGGACCAGGGAATTCCGTGAACGACCGGCTAGGGAAATACTTGAACGACTTGTCCGTCAGCTAGGGAAATACTTGAACGCTGACAACCGCCGACTACCAGCACTATTCGGTGCCCTACACCCTGGCCGGGCGCCTGTTGCGGACGCGGCTGACGAGCTCGCGGGTGACGGTGTTCGACGGTCAACAGGTCGTCGCCGAGCATCGGCGCAAGACCGGCCGCAAGGGCCAGTACTCCACCGACCCCACCCATGTCCCACCGCAGCACCGCAACGTGGACGGGCTGTGGTCGCGGCGCTGGTTTCTCGATCGGGCCAGTGCGTTCGGACCCGCGACGGTGCAGGTGATCGAGCAGATCCTCGACCGCTGTCACATCGAGGCCCAGGGCTACCTGGACTGTCAGAACATCCTCAACACCTTGGGCAAGGCCAAGAAGCAGAAGCTCGAAGCGGCGTGCCAGCAGCTGGTCAACATGAGCGGCCATGCGACCTACTCGACGCTCAAGCGCCTCATGGCAGCGATCGACAGCGACCAGCACAAGCCGACCGAGGTCCGGCCCGCGGCGTCGAACCGCAAGCACGTCCCCACACCCGACACCGCAGGTGCGTTGGTGCGCGGTGCCGACTACTACCGGACCGGACGGTGAGCGGAGCCGTGTTCACGAGCGTCGACTACGACAAGTTCCGCGCCCTTCGCATCACCCACGTGGCCGCCCGCTTCGAGGAGCTCGTCGGCGACGAGGGCAACGACGAGCTCACCCCCGAGCAGGTGTT
>JAKBAX010000425.1 GCA_021808785.1 Actinomycetes bacterium
ACGAGGTGGCCGGCACCGCCCGCATCGGAATGATCGGCACCACCGCCCGGTGGCTGGCCCCCCTCCTGCTCGACCAGATGGCCGCCGTCCATCCCAAGGTCAGGCTCGTCATCGGCGACGGCACGTCGGCCACCCTCGAGCCCCTGCTGGCCGCCGGGTCCATCGACGCCGCCCTGGTCAACCTGCCCCAGAGCAACCCCGACCTGGTCGAGAGGCCCCTCTTCGACGAGGACCTGGTGCTGGTCGTCCCACCCGATCACCCGCTGGCCGGTCGGGACCGGGTGATCCTGACCGACCTGGACGGGCTGAGCCTGCTGCTCCCCGCGCCGGGCACCATCTTCCGCAAGGAGATCGACCAGGCCTGCACCTCGGCTGGCATCACCTTGAAGCCGCTGGCCGAGCTGGACGGCGTGCGCCTGATCGCCTCGCTCAGCCTGCGCGGTTACGGTCCGGCCATCCTGCCCGCGACCGGCGCGTCAGAGGGCAGCGGCTACCACCACATCAGCATCGCCGGCCTGCCCCTGCGCACAGTGGGCCTGGTCTTGCGCCGGCGGGGCCGGCCGTCGGCTCCGGCCCGGGCCATGCTCGAGGTCCTTCAGCGGGTGGTGGCCGCCAACCTCGACCCGGCCCGGGGGGTCCACCCACCGACGGGATGAGAGGCGGTCAGCCCTCCCGCAACTGGCGCAGCACGTAGAGCAGGATGCCGCCGTGGCGGTAGTACTCGGCCTCCTTCGGGGTGTCGATGCGCAGCGTGGCCTCGAAGCGAAGCGGCTCGGCCCCCTCGCGCCGGGCCTCGACGGTGAGAGTCCGAGGCAACGGGCGGCCCGCAGTGACCCCCTCCAGGCCGGTGATGTCGAAGACCTCCTCGCCGGTGAGGCCGAGCGTCGCGGCGCTGTCGCCGTCCCGGAACTGCAACGGGAGGATGCCCATCCCGACCAGGTTGGAGCGGTGGATGCGCTCGAAGCTCTCGGCCAGCACGGCCCGCACCCCGAGCAGGGCCGTCCCCTTGGCCGCCCAGTCCCGGCTGGAGCCGGAGCCGTACTCCTTGCCGGCCAGGATGACCAGCGCGACGCCGTCGGCCTGGTAACGCTTGGAGGCGTCGTAGACCGACATCTGCTCGCCATCGGGCAGGTGCCGGGTGACACCCCCCTCGGTGCCGGGAGCCATCTGGTTGCGCAGGCGGATGTTGGCGAAGGTTCCCCGGATCATCACCTCGTGGTTGCCCCGGCGCGAGCCGTACTGGTTGAAGTCGGTCTGCTCCACGCCGCCATCGAGCAACCAGCGCCCGGCCGGGCTGTCCTTGCGGATGTTGCCGGCCGGCGAGATGTGGTCGGTGGTGACACTGTCGCCCAGCTTGGCCAGGACCCGGGCCGACCGGATGTCGCTGAGGGGCCCGGGCGTCATCTCCATGCCCTCGAAGTAGGGTGGCTTGCGGACGTAGGTCGAGGTGGGGTCCCATGCGTAGGAGTCGCCCGTCGGCACGTCCAGCTGCTGCCAGCGCGGGTCCCCCTCGTAGACCGACCCGTAGGAGCTGGCGAACATGTCCGATGCGATGGACGCCCCGATGACCTCGGCCACCTCCTGGGGGCTGGGCCAGATGTCCCTGAGGAACACCGGCTGGCCGTCCGAGCCGGCGCCGATGGGGTCGTCGACCAGGTCCACGTTCATCGACCCGGCCAGCGCGTAGGCCACCACCAGCGGGGGTGAGGCCAGGTAGTTCATCCGCACATCGGGACTGATACGGCCCTCGAAATTGCGGTTGCCGGAGAGCACCGACACCACGGCCAGGTCGGCCGAGTTGACGGCGTCCGAGATGGGGGTGAGAAGGGGCCCGCTGTTGCCGATGCAGGTGGTGCACCCGTAGCCCACCAGATCGAAACCCAGCTTCTCCAGGTACGGGGTGAGCCCGGCCCGGTCGTAGTAGTCCGTTACCACCTTCGAGCCCGGGGCCAGGGTGGTCTTGACCCAGGGCTTGGAGGTCAGGCCCTTCTCGACCGCGTTGCGGGCCAGGAGGCCGGCGGCCACCATCACCGACGGGTTCGAGGTGTTGGTGCACGAGGTTATGGCGGCGATGACCACATGGCCGTGGTCCAGCTCGAACGACGTCCCGTCATCGAGCGCGACCGAGGTGGGGCGGCTCGGAGCCGCGTCACCCTCGTTTTGTCCCAATACCTTCACAACCGACTTCTGGAACTCCTCCGCCGCCTGGTCGAGCCGGACCCGGTCCTGGGGCCGGGCCGGGCCGGCCAGCGACGGCACCACGGTGGACAGGTCCAGCGTCAGCCGTTCCGAGTAGTCGGGGCGGTGGGACGGGTCGTGCCACAATCCCTGCTCTTTGGCGTAGGCCTCGACCAGGGCGATGCGTTCGGCGCTGCGCCCGGTCAGCCGCAGGTAGCTCAGGGTCTCGTCGTCGATAGGAAAGATGGCGCAGGTCGACCCGTACTCGGGCGACATGTTCCCGATGGTGGCCCGGTTGGCGAGCGGTACCGCCGACACCCCTTCTCCGAAGAACTCCACGAACTTGCCCACCACCCCATGGCGACGGAGCATCTCCGTGACCGTGAGCACCAAGTCGGTGGAGGTGGAACCCTCCGGAAGGGACCCGGTGAGCTCGAAACCCACCACCCGGGGGATCAGCATGGACACCGGCTGACCCAGCATGGCCGCCTCGGCCTCGATCCCGCCGACACCCCAGCCGAGGACGCCCAGCCCGTTGATCATGGTGGTGTGCGAGTCGGTCCCGAGGAGGGTATCGGGGTAGGCCTGACCGGCCTCGTTGGTGAAAACCACCCGGGCCAGGTACTCCAGGTTGACCTGGTGGCAGATCCCGGTGTTGGGGGGAACCACCTGGAGGGTGTCGAAGGCACCCTGGCCCCACCGCAGGAAGCGGTAGCGCTCCTCGTTGCGCTGGTATTCCAACTCCGCGTTGCGGGCAAAGGCGTCGCGGGTCCCATAAACGTCGGCGATGATCGAGTGGTCGATCACCAGTTCGGCCGGGATCAGCGGGTTGACCCGGGCCGGGTCACCGCCGAGGTCCTTCATGGCGTCACGCATGGCCGCCAGGTCCACCACCGCCGGCACCCCGGTGAAGTCCTGCATGAGGATCCGGGCCGGAGCGAAGGCGATCTCCCGGCTCGGTTCGGCGTCGGCATCCCATTCGGCCAGCGGCCCGATGTCCTCGGCCCGGACGCTGACCCCGTCCTCGTGGCGCAGCAGGTTCTCCAGGAGGATCTTGAGCGAGTACGGCAGCCGGCCGCTGCCCTCCAGCGCGTCCAGACGGAAGATCTCGTAGGAGCGGTTGCCCACCTCGAAGAGCGCCCGGGCGCCGAAACTGTCCTTGATGTCTGCCATCGGTGAAGCACTCCTGGTCGGCTCGCTATTGTGATCCCAGTCTGGCCCAAGATCGGTGGCAGGCAACAAACCCGGGGTGTCCCAGCCGGCCCGTCCGGCCCGTCCTGCCCGGCCCGTCCTGCCCGGCCCGTCCCACGGCCGGCCCGTCCCACGGCCGGCCCGTCGAAACCAGGCTCTCGAACCCGGTCTCGCTCGCTCCGGATGTGAACAGCACCACCACCAACCTGGTCCCCGCCTACGTGGGCCACCTCGAGGCCGCCGCCAGCCTGTCGGCCAAGCTCGACCTGATCGACTGCCGCCTTCATAACTGGCA
>JAKBAX010000426.1 GCA_021808785.1 Actinomycetes bacterium
GGCTTCTACTGCGTCACTGTCGGTCACGTCGGCGATCACATCGGCACCCGCAACAACGTCCAGCGTGATGACCTCGACGCCGTCTCGCCGTAGGCACACGGCGCTGGCGCGTCCCAAGCCGCTCATCCCTCCTGCCACAACAGCTCGTCTCACTGCACTCCCTTCGGGTTCAAGCGAATGTGCACCCAGTCAACGGGTGAGCTCTTCGAGGAGCTCGATGACGTGGCGAAAAGTCTGGTTGGTGGCACGGGTCATCCCGATCTCGCATGTGCGGCTGTCGGACAGGTAGGCGTCGTAGGTGCGGGCGGCGATCTCCGCCACCTCCGCGCGGGTGGCTGACGCTGTGAGCTCGGGTACGAGCAGGCCGCGGTCGCCGGCGAACCCGCAGCAGCCCCATGCAGCTGGCACCACGACCTCCTCGGCGATCGTCCCGGCCAGCTCGACCAGGCGCTCGGTGCGACCGGCACGGGCGGTGGAGCAAGTGGGGTGCAGCAGCGCCGAGCCGACCCGGCGGCCGATGGTGAGATGGGGTAGCAACACGTCCAGCACGAAGTCGACCGAGTCGATGATCTCAGTCTGCGGTGCCGCGAGAAAGCTGCGCAGCCCCTCGGTGCACGACGAGGCGTCGCACACGACCAAGGCGGCGTGTCCAACCCCCCACTGCTTCGCGGCCTGCCTCACCTTCCGGGCCATCAGGTCGTGGCCGGCGGGGAGTCCTTTGGAGCCCCAAGGCGTGCCGCAGCACAGGTCGGGGATGGACTCAGGGACCGACACTTCGACACCGGCCCGATCGCACAGCGTGAGCAAGGCGGTTGTGACTCCTGCGGTGCCACCGAAGAGGCTGCCGGTACATGATGGGAAAAGCACCGTCGTCGACCCAGAGGGCCTGGCCCTGCGGGGCTTCCCCCCGCCCGGCAGGTCCCGGGACCACTGCGGGACCACTCCCCTGCCGCCACCACGACGGGCCACCTTGGTGATGGTTGCGGGCACGACGTCGGGCATGGCTGAGGCGGCGTCGAGGCTGAGGGCTGCCACTCTGGTGACCACCGACCAGTGCCGGGCGGCGGCGGCGCCGGCGGCCTGTGCTGGGCGGCTTTGGCCCTCGGCCCGGAGCCGCTTGACCAGGTCGCCGGTGTTGATCTGGACCGGACAGGCGGTCTGGCACATGCCATCGGCAGCGCAGGTATCGACGACGTCGTAGCGCTGGCGCGCCTGTAGCTCCTCCACCAGCTGCGTGTCCCCAGCCGCGGTCGCGGTGGCCAAGGCGCGACGCAGCGCGATCCGTTGGCGCGGTGTGGTGGTGAGGTCGCGGCTCGGGCAGACCGGTTCGCAGTAGCCGCAGTCCACGCAGCGGTCCACCTCGGCCTCGACCGTCGGGGTGGTCTTGAGGTGGCGCACATGGGCATCAGGGTCATCGCCTATGACCACGCCGGGAGCGAGGATTCCGTCGGGGTCGCACAGGCGCTTGACCTCCCGCATCACCGCGTACAACTCGTCGCCGTACTGGCGGAGCACGAACGGTGCCATCGCCCGGCCGGTGCCGTGCTCGGCCTTGAGGGTGCCACCCATCTCGAGCACGAGGTCGACCATATCCTCGGTGAAGGCCCGGTAGGCGTCGAGCCGCTCACCGGCGAAGCGGTCGGTGAGCATGAAGTGCACATTGCCATCCTTCGCGTGCCCGAAGATGACACTGTCGCCGTAGCCATGGCGGTCGAACAGTCCCGTCAACGACAGGCACGTGTCGAGGAGCCGGTGTACGGGCACGGCAATGTCTTCGAGCAGCGCCGTGGTGCCGGAAGGGCGCGCAGCCGCGACTGTCGCGTACAAACCTTTGCGGAGGTGCCACAACGAGGCGCGGGTTGCGGCGTCGGCGGACAGGACCGCGGGCTGCGACACCTTCAGTCGGGCGTGCGACACCGCTACCTGTGCTGCGGTCTCCCCGAGTGCCTCACTGGTCGGCGCCTGATATTCCACCAGCAAGGCCGCCGGGCGCTGGCCCGGTGATACTGCCGGCAAGAGCGGCGCGTCGAACGGGTTGAGCCGGGCAACGTTGATCGACGCGACGTCGAGCAACTCGACGGTCGTTGGCGCCGACTCGAGCAGCTCCGGTAGCGCTCCGGTAGCAGCAGCCAGGTCGTCGAAGACCAGCAGCCCGGTCAGAGCAAACGGCTGAACCGACACGGTCCGAAAAGTCGCCGAGGCGAGGAAGGCGAGGGTGCCCTCGCCTCCTACGACGATGTGGCCGAGGATGTCCACCGGGCGCTCGTGGTCGAGGAAGCTGTTGACCCCGTAGCCCATGGTGTTCTTCATCTCGAACAGGCGACGGATCGTCGCGACAGACCTCGGGTTGCCCCTGACCCGGTCGCGGAGCCCCGCCAGCCCCCGGTACAGCTCAGGTTCGAGGGCGTGCAGCCGCTCGTCGGCGTCCACCGCGCCCGTGTCGACCACCGTCCCGCTCGGCAGCACGAGAACCATCGACTCCAGGGTCCGGTAGGCGTTGTCCGTCGTCCCGCACGCCATGCCGCTCGAGTTGTTGGACACCACCCCACCTACCGTGCAGGCGATCTCGCTCGCCGGATCGGGTCCGAGCTTGCGCCCGTAGGGGGCCAGCCGGGTGTTGACCGCCCTCAGCGGGCTACCACCCTGCACCCGTACACGGGCCCCGTCATCGAGGACTTCGATGCTCCGGAAATGTCGCCGTACATCCACCAGCACCCCGTCGGTCACACCCTGCCCCGACAGGCTCGTGCCACCCGAGCGGGAAAGTCAGGTGGACGCCCGAATCCTTCGTGACCCGGAACAGCGCCCCCACCGCCGCGGGGTCACGCGGAGTGACCACCAGCTGCGGGGTCAGCAGGAAATGCGAGGCGTCCGCGGCGTGCGCCATACGATCGGACCAGCCTGCGGAGACCGGCGCGTGCTGCCCCATCTGGTGGACGACTCCGGCCAGCGCCATGGTGTCGGTGTCGCCCGGGCCACCCACCATCGCTCTCGTCAACATGCCGTCGCTCTCGTCGACATTGTTGTCAGTGCGACTCTCGGCTGACCGCGTCGCCGCTCGTCCCCACGAGGAAGTCGAGGTCAACACCGGTGTCAGCTTGGAGCACATGGTCGACATAGAGCTTCTGCCAGCCGCGCTGGGGGCTCGCGTACGCGGAGATCGTCCTCTCGCTTGTGGCCCGCATAGCGAGCTCCTCCGCCGGGATGTCGAGGGTAAGTCGCCGGCCGGCGACGTCGAGCTCGATCCAGTCCCCGGTCCTCACGAGCGCCAGCGGGCCGCCGGCCGCAGCCTCGGGCGCCACGTGCAAGACGACCGTCCCGTAGGCCGTCCCGCTCATCCTTCCATCGCAGATCCGCACCATGTCGCGTAGGCCGAGCTCGAGCATCTGGGGCGGCAGCGGGAAGTTGGCCACCTCGGGCATCCCGGGATAGCCCTTGGGCCCGCAACCACGCAAGACCAATACAGAGTCCGCGGTCACGTCGAGATCCGGGTCGTCGAGACGGGCATTCAGATCCTCGACGCTGTCGAACACCAGCGCCCGGCCGCGGTGCTGTAGCAGAGCAGCGGTCGCGGCAGCGGGCTTGATGACCGCGCCGTCCGGGGCCAGGTTGCCGCGCAGCACGGCGATTCCGGCATCGTGCTACAGCGGCTCGGACAG
>JAKBAX010000427.1 GCA_021808785.1 Actinomycetes bacterium
GATCCTGGCCGCCGCCGGGGCCATGGGGCTCGGCACCTTGACCGGAGGCTGGCGCATCATCGGCACCATCGGTTCGCGCATCACGCCGCTCGACCCACCCCGGGCCTTCGCCGCCCAGTCCACCGCGTCCGCCCTGCTCCTGGTATCCGCCTACAGCTACGCCATGCCGGTCTCCTCCACCCACGTGATCACCTCGACCGTCGCCGGCGCCGGCGCCACCCGCCGCCTCTCGGCCGTGCGGTGGGGGGTGGCCCGCGAGGTCCTGATCGCCTGGATCCTCACCATCCCAGGCGCGGGCCTGGTCGCGGCCTTCTGCTGGGTGATCGCCCACGCCCTCGTGGGGTGAGCTAACCCTCCTTGACCATGATCGACTCGATGACGTCGGAGGCGTCCTCGATCTGGTTCATGGCGTCCTCGAGGGACTGCACGATGTCTTTCCACTTGAGGACGTCCAACGTCTCGTAGTCGCCGCTGAAGAGGCCGGTCATGCTCCGGCGGTGGATGGCGTCGCCCTCGCGCTCCAGCTCCTCGATCCGCTCCAGCCGGTGGCGGGCCCCCGACCTGGTGCGCAGGCAGCCGACCAGGTGCTCGAGCTCGATCGCCATGGCGGCCAGGTTGTCGGCCTGTTGCTTGACCTCGGGCAGGACGCCGTCGATGCGCACCGAGTGCATGAGGGCGGATGCCGCCAACATGGCGTCGAGGACGTCGTCGAGAGCCTCGGCCAGAGCGTGGATGTCCTCGCGGTCGTAGGGGGTGACGAAGGTGGCGTCGAGCCGCCGCAACACCTCGACGGTCATCTGGTCGCCCTGGCGTTCGTAGGTTCGGGCATCCTGGTAGTGCTCCTCGAGCTGGCCGCAGTCGTTGACCATCTCCACGACGGCGTTGCCGCACAGCTTGATGTTGGCGCCCAGGCTCTCGAACAGATCCAAGAAGCGGTCGTCGGTGGGGATCAGGCGGAAGGCCCTCAGGCGGCTCATCAGGCTGCGACCCCGCGACGCCCGCTCACCGCCCGTCTCGTGTTCCCGGCGGCGGCGCCGCCGCCGGGCCCGCCGCGACGACAGCCGCTTGGGAGCGGCCATGGCCGCACTGCGCCGGGCCAGATTGACGGCGTGGTCGCCCAGCCGCTCGTAGAATCGGGCGATCAGGGCCATTTCGGCGGCCACGGCGGGGGCCACCCCGCTGGCCGCCCCCTCCCGCAGCAGGTGGGCGGAGAGATTGTCCAGCTCGTCGTCTGCTTCGTTGATCTCGAACGTGAGGTCCCGCGACCGCTCGGCGTAGGCCCGGCTGGACAGCTGCCACATCCGGATGCCCACGTCACACATGGACTGGATGAGACCGCGCGCCCGGGGACTGATGGCCCCGCCCAGATCCTGGCGGGCCCGCTGGGCGATGTGCTCGGCCAGATCGGCGCTGCGCTCGAGCTCGGGGACCATCTGGAGGATGGCGATCAGGTCCTCCAACTCGTCGGGCTGCACCGTGGCCTCGGACAAGCGGTCCTTGATCAGACCGGTCATCTCGTTGGCCTGCTCGTCCACCTTGCGGTCACCCTCGATGACCCGCTCGGCCACCTCGAGGTCCTGGTCGAGGAGGGCGACGGTGGCCCAGCCCAGGCTCTCCACCACGCTGGCGTAGAGGACCAGCATCGAGCGGTCGGCCCGACGGCGGAACTCCTCCCGGTCCACCGCTGACCTCAACACACTCCAAACCTACCCCGCCGACCGGGCGGCCACGGGACCAACCGGAGGCCCGGACCCGCCCCGAGCGGCGGCCGGCGGCCGCCGGCGGGGGCCTGGCGCCCCGGGCGGGGGTACCCTGGGCGCATGCCCGCGCTGCGCTCGCGAATCACCACCCACGGCCGGAACATGGCCGGCGCCCGCGCCTTGTGGCGGGCCACCGGGATGACCGACGACGACTTCGGGAAGCCCATCGTGGCCATCGCCAACAGCTTCACCCAGTTCGTGCCCGGCCATGTGCACCTGCGGGACATGGGTGCCCTGGTCGCCGGGGCGGTGGCCGAGGCGGGCGGCGTGGGCCGCGAGTTCAACTCGATCGCGGTCGACGACGGCATCGCCATGGGCCACGGCGGGATGCTGTACTCGCTGCCCAGCCGGGAGCTGATCGCCGATTCCATCGAGTACATGGTCGAGGCCCATCAGGCCGACGCCCTGATCTGTATCAGCAACTGCGACAAGATCACGCCGGGGATGCTCCTGGCCGCCCTCCGCCTCGACATCCCGACCGTCTTCGTGAGCGGCGGACCCATGGAGGCGGGCACGACCGTCGTCCGTGACGGCGTGGCCCGGGTCGGCATCGACCTCATCACGGCCATGACCGCATCGGCCGACGAGAGCGTCTCCGACGACGAGCTGAGCGATATCGAGCGCTCGGCCTGCCCGACCTGTGGCTCCTGTTCGGGCATGTTCACCGCCAACTCGATGAACTGCCTGACCGAGGCCCTCGGCCTCTCCCTCCCCGGCAACGGTTCGACGCTGGCGACGAGCGCGGCCCGCCGGGATCTGTTCCTCGAGGCCGGCCGGCTGGTCGTGGAGCTGTCCCGCCGGTGGTACGACGACGACGACCCGTCGGTGCTGCCCCGCAGCATCGCCAACCGGTCCGCCTTCGCCAACGCCATGACCGTCGACATCGCCATGGGCGGGTCCACCAATACGGTCCTCCACCTGCTGGCCGCGGCCCGGGAGGCGGGCGTCGACTTCGACATGGACGACATCGACCGGCTGAGCCGGTCGACCCCGTGCCTGTGCAAGGTGGCGCCCAGCTCCAACTATCACATGGAGGACGTGCACCGCGCCGGTGGCATCCCGGCGTTGATGGGAGAGCTGGGCCGGGCCGGGCTGCTCGACCGCCGGGTCCGGGCCGTGCACGCGGCCGACCTGGACGGGTGGCTGGCCGAATGGGACGTCCGGGCCGAGACCCGCTCGGAGCGGGCCGTGGAGCGTTACCTGGCCGCGCCAGGGGGGGTGCGCACGACCGAGGCGTTCTCGTCCACGGCCCGCTGGGAGACCCTGGACCTCGATACCAAGACCGGATGCATCCGCTCCGCCGAGACCCCTTACAGCGCCGACGGTGGCCTGGCCGTGCTCCGGGGCAACCTGGCCCCCGACGGGTGCGTGGTCAAGACGGCAGGGGTCCCCGACGACCAGTTGGTGTTCCGGGGTCCGGCCCGGGTGACCGAGAGCCAGGAGGAGGCGGTAGATGCCATCCTGGCCGGCGACGTCAAGGCCGGCGACGTGGTCGTCGTGCGCTACGAGGGCCCCCGCGGCGGCCCCGGCATGCAGGAGATGCTCTACCCGACCAGTTTCCTCAAAGGCCGCGGTCTGGGGCCGCTGTGCGCCTTGGTGACCGACGGCCGCTTCTCCGGGGGGACCAGCGGCCTGTCCATTGGCCACGTCTCGCCCGAAGCCGCGTCGGGTGGCCTCATCGGCCTGGTGGAGACCGGCGATCAGGTCTCGATCGACATCCCCAACCGGGCCATCACCCTCGATGTGGCCGACGAGGTTCTGGCCGAGCGCCGCAAGGTGAGGGACGAGCAGGGCTGGCACCCGGCCAAGCGCGACCGCAAGGTATCCGCCGCTCTTCGCGCCTACGCCGCCTTGGCCCAGTCAGCCGACCAAGGCGCGGCCCGCCTGGTTCCGTAG
>JAKBAX010000428.1 GCA_021808785.1 Actinomycetes bacterium
GCTGAGGGCCGCCTGCAGCGGATCAGGCGGCCCCCAGGGGATCAGGACCGGCGGAGGAGGTGCCGGACCCCTGTTGTGTACCCCATTCTTCGGTGCGGATCCGAGAGACCCCTTAGATATTCCTGAGAAAATCGGCAGAATCGGTCTTGCGCGTCCATCTCCCCGCAGCTGATCGGGGCCAGGTCGACCGGGTGGATCAGGAAAGCAGCTCCCGGATCACCGAGCCGGTCCGCGGCTTGGGCCAGAAGAACGTGGTCTTCGGCGGCATGCGCACCCCGCCCCGGCTGATCGCGGCGATCTGATCCACCGTCGCCGGGCGCAGCAGAATGGCCGCCGAGGCGGCGCCGGCGGCTACTGCCGCGGCGCAGTGATCCCATCCGTGCTGGTACACCAGCTGGTGGTCCGGGAAGCCGGTCAGGGCCACGTCCAAGCGGCTCGAGTCCAGATCATGGGTGGCCGCCGCCGAGGTGTGGGCCCGGGGCCGGGCCAGGAACGCCTGGTCGGGGGTGAGGACGGCCAGCGCGCCGGCGTCTTCCATGCGCCCGAGGATGGTTCGGTCCACCGGCTCGGTCGGGGTCACGTCGAACCACTCGTCGAGGGCGCCCGGCAGGTCGAAGCCGTCCGGCAGCGCGACCAGGAGCCGGTGGATGGCCTGGACGGTGAGCTGCTCCCCGGTCAGTTCGACGACCAGCGCCATGACCGCCTCGTCGTCGGGCGACCCGCGCCCCTCCGCCTGACGCTCGGCCCGATAGTTGAGGGCGGTCTCGAAGCGGTGGTGACCGTCGGCGATCAGAACCGGGGCCGACTCCACCGCGGCCTGGATGGACTTGACCTGCTCGGCATCACCGATGGGCCATACCTCATGGATCACCCCGTCCTCGTCGGTGGCCCGCTCGAGGGGGTGGTCCGGCGGTTGCAGGTGGGCCGACAGGCCGGTCCCGGGCGACAGCCCCCAGATGGGCGACAGGTTGGCCCGGGTGGCCCGCAGTAGCTCCAGGCGGTCCGTCTTGGCCTTCGGGGTGGTCTCCTCGTGGGGCAGGATCCCCTCTCCCGGCGGCTCCAGGCCCAGTGCGCCGATCACCCCTAGGGTCTGGGAGGGGCGCCCGGCCGGGTCGGTGAAGGCCATGCGGTAGCCGTAGAAGCACGGCTTCGGGTCACGGTGGAGGATCCCGCCGTCACGCCACGAGTCGAGGAGCTGGCTGGCCCGCTGGTAGCGGTCACCGGTGCCGTCGTCGTGGGGCAGCTCCAGGCGGACCACATTGGACGGGCTCCTCGCTTCCAGGGCGAGCCGGTCGCTGTCGGAGATCACGTCGTAGGGCGGGCACACCACGTCGTCGAGGGACCTGACGTGCGACGGCGAGTAGCGCAGACCGGGGAAGGGTTCGAAGCGGGGCACGGTCTCATTGCGTAGCAGATCCCCGATGATCGTGGCCTAGGGTCGGGCGCCATGTTGTGGGTCTTCGATCTCGACGGCGTCGTGTGGTTGGCCGGCCAAGCGATTCCGGGCTCGGCCGACGCGGTCCGCCGGCTCCGCGACGACGGCCACCGAGTGACGTTCGTCACCAACAACTCGACTCCCACCGTGGCCGAATACGTGCAGCGCCTGGCCCGAGCCGGCATCGAGATAGACCCGAGCGAGCTGGCCACCTCGTCGCAGGCGGCCGCCACGATGGCCGCCCCCGGGACGCGGGTGGCGTGCCTGGGCGGTCCCGGTGTGCGCGAGGCGCTGGAGGCCCGGGGTGTCGAACTGGTTCCGATGGGGGCCGACCCGGTGACGGTGGTAGTGGGGCGCAGTCTGCACCTGGACTTCCAGGAGCTGGCCGACGCGGCCCGGGCCATCCGGGACGGAGCCCGCTTTGTCGCCACCAATACCGACGCCACCTTTCCCACCCCAAACGGTCCCGAGCCGGGCGCCGGGGCGTTGATCGCCTACCTGCAGGTCGGCTCTGGGCGTCACGCCGAAGCGGCCGGAAAGCCGGAGCAACCCATGGCCGAACTGGTGCGATCCCGCTATGGCGTGCCCGACGTGGTGGTCGGGGACCGGGCCGAGACCGACGGCGAATTCGCCCAACGGGTGGGCAGTCCCTTCGCACTGGTGCTCACCGGCGTGACCAAGCGCTCCGATCTGCCGGTGCGGCCGGAACCGGCCGTCGTGGCCGAGGACATGGCCGGGGCGGTGGAAGCCTTCCTCGGACGGACCGGGGTCTAGGCGATCGGGGTTATCCTTTGGTCATGGCTCGTGACGAGAGGCTGAAGAAGGCCCAGGATGCCGGCGCGGACTTCGTCGAGACGGCCCGCAGTAAAGCCGAGGAGCTCCTGCGGGATCTGGCCCGGGCCGGTGGTGATACCCAGGGTCGGGCCCAGGTGGTCATCGACGAGCTGGTCGAGAGCGGCCGCAAGGGCACCGAGCTGTTCACGGCCCTGGTGCGCAAGGAGATCCAGAACCAGCTGAGTGCCCTCGGGCTGGCCACCAAGGCCGACCTGGCCGATCTGGAACGACGCCTGGCCGATCTGGAACGGCGCCTGGGCGGTCGGCCCGGCGATCCCGCCTCCGCCCGACGGTCCCCTTCGGCCCCGGCCCAGCCGGCCGCCAGGGCAGAGAAGGCACCGGCCCCCAAGGCAGCGGCCCCCAAGAAAGCGGCCCCCAAGAAAGCGGCCCCCAAGAAAGCGGCCCCCAAGGCAGCGGCCCAGAAGGCCAAGAAGGCACCGGCCAAGAAGGCACCGGCCAAGAAGGCCAACCCGAATCCGGCGGGTTAGCAGCGGCCCGCCGTCGCCTCGACGTCGAATTGGTACGGCGCGGCCTGGCCCCGACGCGCACCGCGGCCCAGACGCTCGTGGAGGAGGGTCGGGTCCTCGTCGGGCGCGCCCCGGCCGCCAAGGCGTCGCACCTGGTCGCTCCGCACGAGGCGGTCGTGGTGACCGGCACCCCGCCGCGCTATGTGGGCCGGGGAGGCGGCAAGCTCGAGGCCGCCCTGCTCCGGTTCGGGGTGGACGTGACGGGAGTCACCGCGCTCGACGCCGGGGCGTCGACCGGCGGTTTCACCGACTGCCTGCTTCAGCACGGGGCCGCCCGGGTGGTGGCGGTGGACGTGGGCCGGGGCCAGATGCACGAGCGGCTCCGGCAGGACCGGCGCGTCGATGTGCGGGAGCGCACCGACATCCGCACCGTGGGCCGCGGCGCCGAACGCTTCCCCCTCGTGGTCGCCGACCTGTCGTTCATCTCGATCCGCTCGGTGGCCGCCTCTCTGGTGGCGGCGGCCGAACCGGGCGCCAACCTCATCGTGCTGGTCAAACCACAGTTCGAGGCGGGACGGGCCGAGGCATCGAGGGGCCAGGGTGTCATCCGGGACCCGGAGGTGTGGCGGGCCACGCTCACGGAGGCGATTTCCGCCATGGAGCGGGCCGGGGCGGCCAATATGGGGGTCATGGTCTCGCCGTTGCGCGGCGCCGACGGGAACGTCGAATTCCTCACCTGGTTCCGGACCGCACCCGCCGGTGGGTCCGCACGCGCCATCGCAGCGATCGAAGAGTGGGTGGACGCGGCGATCGACGCGGCAACGGCCGAGCGGGTGTCGCCGGCAGGAACGCCCGGCTAGTGGCCATCATCGGCTTTGTCGTGCACAGCCAGCGCGAGGCGGCCCTGCTCCTGGC
>JAKBAX010000429.1 GCA_021808785.1 Actinomycetes bacterium
GGGATCGCCACCATGCATCCGGGCCCGGGTGAACGAGGCGCGGGCCCCGCGGCCCCACGGCAGGACGACCCTGTCCACCGCGTGCTCGCCCTCTCTCGGGTCGTTCTGGCGCCCGGCCAGCTCCTGGATGTCGGCCGAGCCGACTCGGGGACCATGGAACGCCGCAAAGGTCACGAAGGTGTGCTCCTCCCGGTTGAGGGCCTGCACGTAGGAGGCCACGCCGAGAACCCCGGGATCGGCCGATGCCACCCGCTCGAGGTAGGCGGCGACGGGGGTGGTGAGCGGCTTGATGACGGCGCCCGATGAGACCAGCTGGCGGGCCAGGACCTGGTACGGGTTGCGGCGCAGGAGGCCGCTCGGCTTCTGGCCCGGAGGAGGCAGCTCGACCCACCCGGGGGGGAGCTGGAAGGAAACGGTCAGCGGTTTCTCGCCGGTGGGCTCCACCGGCAGATGGTACCTACAACCCGTGGAACACATGTCCCGAAGCGGCTGTCAGCGTCAGCGCCAGGGCCAGTGCCGCGACCACCACGTAGAACCAGCCCAATGGGCGACGCCGGCGATAGAAGCCGCCCCAGGCCAGCAGGGCGAAGAAGGCGGCCAGCACTCCGGTGGTGATGGCCTCCCCCGTGGACGTGGCGATCGCTGTTACTGGCGCGCTCACCTGCTTGACGCTAACCGCGGCCCGTAGAGTGAGAAGGTGACCGAAGCGCTGCAGCCGACCGTGGGGTGGGGGGTGCTCCACTTGTTCTGCCGGATCCGCCCCGGCGCCGATGGCCGAGCCGTGATGGGCGCGGTGAGCGCGGCCGAGGCGGCCGAGCACCAGGTGGTCCCCTTCACCGTCCTCGGCCACAAGGCGGACCTCGGTTTCCTGGCCCTCGGACCGGACTGGGTGGTACTGCGCCGCCTGCAGACGGGGCTTCAGGCGGCCGGTCTCGAGGTGGCCGACTCCTATGTGTCGCTCACCGAGGTCTCCGAGTACGCGGCCGGCATGCCCGAGGAGCACCTGCGGGCCCGCCTCTACCCCGAACTCCCGCCGGCCGGCAAGCGGGCGTTCTGCTTCTATCCGATGACCAAGCGGCGCGGGGACAAGGACAACTGGTACTCGCTCGGCTACGAGGACCGTCAGCGCTTGATGATGGACCACGGCCGGTCGGGGCGGCGCTTCGCCGGTCGGGTGGTCCAACTCATCACCGGCTCGACCGGGTTGGACGATTACGAGTGGGGAGTGACGCTGTTCGGCGTGCACCCAGACGACCTCAAGGACACCGTCTACACGATGCGATTCGACGAGGCGTCGGCCCTCTACGCCGAGTTCGGACCCTTCTACGCCGGGGTGGTCGGGCCGGTCGAAGAGATCGTCGCCGAAGCGGGCCTGACCGGCCAGAATTCCTGGCCTGACGGGACACGATGAGCGTGCCGACCGAGCTGCTGTTCCTCCGCGATGCCTATCTGAGGGGCATTGACGCCGAGATCACCGCCGTCGATCCCGACGGCCGGCGGGTCTGCTTGGACCGGACCGTCTTCTACCCGACCGGCGGCGGCCAGCCCCATGACACCGGGGTCGTCGCCGGCCACCGGGTGGTCGACGTGCGCAAGGAGGGGGACGAGGTGTGGCATTTCCTCGCTCCCGGCGAGGCCGACCTGCCCCGGGTCGGTCAGCAGGCAGAGACAGGGGTCGATTGGGCCCGGCGCCACGCCCTGATGCGCACCCACACGGCCCTGCACGTGCTGTGCGGGGTGATCTGGAACGAGTGGAAGGTGCCGGTGACCGGCGGGAACATGGAGCCCCTCGCGGCCCGGATGGACTTCGAGTTCGATCCGCTGCCGGAAGGCTTCGGGCCCACAGTCGAATCGCTCGTCAACGCCGAGCTGGTTGCGGGCCGCCCCATCGAGGTGAGCTTCGTGCCGAGAGCGGAGGCGGTGCTCGACGAGGACCTCATCCGGACCAAGGTCAGCTTGGTGCCCGAGTCGGTCGAGGAGCTGAGGGTGGTGGACATCGTCGGGCTGGACAGACAGGCCGACGGGGGCACCCACGTCCGAACCACCGATGAGGTGGGCCGGGTGGTGGTGGTGAAGACCGAATCGAAGGGCAAGGCTAACAAGCGGATCCGGCTCCAGGTGGCGGACTCGTGAGCCTGGCCCAACTGGAGCGGCGCCTGGCCGACCTCGACCGTGTCGTGGTGGCGTTCAGTGGCGGGGTGGACTCGGCGCTCCTGGCCCGGGTGAGCCACGACGTACTGGGTGACCGCAGCCTGGCGGTCACCGCGGTGTCGGGGTCGCTGGCGCCGAGCGAGCTCGAGGACTGCCGGCGCCTGGCCATCGATTGGGGCATGCGCTGGATGGAAATCGGCACCGACGAGCTGTC
Source organism: Actinomycetes bacterium (assembly GCA_021808785.1). Lineage (GTDB taxonomy): Bacteria > Actinomycetota > Acidimicrobiia > Acidimicrobiales > Palsa-688 > JAKCDU01. The sequence goes on from JAKBAX010000429.1 coordinate 2,366, forward strand.
CCGGCCCGGATATGTGGCCAATGGGACGGACCGCTGCTACCACTGCAAGAGCGAGTTGATGGAACGAATCCTGCCGGTGGCCCGGGTGGAAGGGTCCGCCGTGGCCCTCGGGGTCAACGTCGACGACCTGGCCGACCATCGCCCGGGGCAGCAGGCGGCACGCGAGCGCGGTGCGGTGTTCCCGCTGGTCGAGGCCGGCTTCACCAAGGCCATGGTGCGCCAGGCGGCCCGGGATCTGGGACTGGATACCTGGGACAAACCGGCGGCCGCGTGCCTGGCTTCGCGCATCCCCTACGGCACGCCGGTGACGCTCGGGACTCTGGGGCGGGTCGCGGGGGCGGAGGGCGCCATCAGGGCCCTCGGCTTCGTGGAGCTGCGGGTCCGCCACTATGGCGATCTGGCCCGGGTGGAGCTGCCGGAGCCCGCTTTGGACGAGGCGGTCCGCCGCCGGAGCGAGCTGGTCGAGGCGGTCAAGGCTCACGGCTACCGCTACGTCACTCTCGACCTCGAGGGATTCCGTAGTGGCAACCTCAACGACGGGCACGTCCGGTGAGCGAGCGGGTCCGCCTCACCTTCCCGGCCGACCTGGTCCGCCAGCCGGTGATCGGCCAGCTGGCCGTCCGCTTCTCGGTCATGGCGAACATCCGCCGGGCCGACGTCACCGACGACGTCGGCTGGATCGTCTGCGAGCTCGACGGCGATGCGCCGGCGGTGGTCGAGGCCATTGCCTGGATGGAGCAGATCGGCGTGGATGTGGACCGGCTGGACCACCCGCTCGAGAGCTGAGCGGGGTTGGCCGGCGACCGTGGCGACGACCCGGAGGCCCAGTTGGCCAGCTATGCCCAGGCGTTGGCCGAGGGCATCGACCGGGCGCTGGGCCCGTGGGTGGCCGGGTGCGTCGAGCGCATCATGTCTGCTCACGCAGGCCGGATGAGCGACGAGACGGCGGCGGCGGCGGCCGCCGCCGCCGAGCGGGCCCGATCCGAAGTGGGCGCCGCGGTGGCCGCCCTGCTCGGATCGGATCCGGACGCCCAACGCAGCACCCCGCTGGCTCTGGTGCGCGGCGCGGTGCGCTACCCGACGGAGGTGTTGCGGGCCGCCGGCGTGCCGCCGGTGCGCCGCGACGCTTTCGCCGCGCGGGCCTTCCCGGACGACATCTACGACCTGTCACCCGCCTCGCTCGCCGACGTGGCCCCGGACCTGGCCGAGCCCGGACTGGCCTGGGGGGCGGCCAAGGCGTTCGTGCACCGGCGCCGGCACCGCAGCCAACTCGCCCGACGG
>JAKBAX010000430.1 GCA_021808785.1 Actinomycetes bacterium
GAGCGAAAAACTCCGTCCGGGGTGCGCTTTTGTCAACGATTTTGTCAACGGCGCAATCGGATGATCAGCGAGCGTGCGATCCGGCCAGGCCGACAACGGAGGTTCGGGATCCCGGGTCGCATCCGCCGGACGGAGCCTCGTTGCTGGCGGCGACTCGGAAGGAAGGACACTCATGGTTGACGCCGGCCAGAACCACGACGACGCCACCGGTGGCGGACTGCCCCCCATGGTCGTCCAGGCCCTCCGTCGCGTCTCCCGGCCCGACTACGCCCGCTGGGAAGCGATGATGCACGCCTCCGGCTGTTGTGCTCAGCCGGTCCGTCTGGCCGGCCGGGTGCTCCAAGCCGATCCCGCCAGCGGGGAGCTCCACGTTGTGTACACCACGGCTGGCGAAGCCGACCAGGTGCTGTTGAAGGCCTGCGAGACACGCCGCGCGACTCGCTGCCCAGCGTGCGCGGCGATTTACCGGGGAGACGCCAGAGTCCTGTTGCGGTCGGGACTCGACGTCGACGGATCCGATCAAGCGAGCGACGACGCTGTGGGGCCGACCGCCTTCGTCACCCTCACCGCCCCATCCTTCGGAGCCGTCCACCGATTTGCCCAGTCTCCGGCGACCTGCAGGCCGGGACCTGGCTCGAAAGCCTGTCCGCATGGCCGGCCGATCGCCTGTGTCGAGCCACACGAGCCCGAAGATGCCGCGGTCGGCGAGGCACTCTGCCCGGACTGCTACGACTGGGAGAACGCGGTCATCTTCAATGCCCGCGTGGGCGCCCTCTGGCACCACACGGTCATCGGGGTCAACCGTCAGCTGGCGAACGCCGCCGGCATCCGCGTCCGGATGTTCGCCCGATCCTGGCGGCTGTCGTTCGCCAAAGTGGTCGAGTTCCAGGCCCGGGGCGTAGTCCACGTCCACGCCCTCATCCGCCTCGACCACCTGGACGAAAGCCCAACTGTGCTCGATGCCAGCGACTTGGTCTCGGCGTTCGCAGCTGCCGCGGCGAGAGTCACTGTCCAGAATCCATTGAATCCGGGGTGGCGAGTGCGGTGGGGGACACAGACCGACCTGCAGCCGATACCGCCCGAACGGCGACGGGTCGCCGCCGCCTACCTCGCCAAGTACGCCACCAAGTCGGTCGACGGTGCCGGTCTGCTGGACCATCGGCTGACCAGCAACCACCACCTCGAGCAACTCGATCTGCCGGAACAACTGAGGCGCATGGCCGCCGTCGCATGGGAACTGGGTGGCCGGCCCGACCTGCAGGACCTGAACCTGCGGGCCTGGGCCCACTGTCTCGGCTATCGAGGCCACTGGCTGACCAAGTCGAGGTACTGGTCGACGACCTTCACCGAACTTCGAGCCCGCCGCCAGGCGTGGCGGCTCGATCAGCTCGGCATCGACCCCGACGACCGCCATCGGTGGGTGGGCGAATGGAGCTACCAAGGTGTCGGCCACCTCACCGCCGGCGACGCCTGGCTGGCTGGCTCGGCCGCCGCCGGCCGGGAGCTGAACCGGCGCATCGCCTGGGAAGAGCGATGACCGTCGCATCCAATACCGAGGAGACCGGCGGTGAGCGTCACAGCCCGGCGATAGAGTCCCAATCCGATACCGCGGGTCGAGGGCTGTGGACGGCAGCCGAGACCGCCCGGTGGCTCACAGTCCCAGAACGCATGGTCCGGCGCCTCGTGGCCGAGCGGCGCATCCCTTACGTGAAAGTCGGTCGCTACGTGCGCTTCCGTCCCCAAGACGTCAAGGAATGGCGAGACGGTCATGTCCGTCCGGCGATCGTCGCCGACCGACGACACCTACTCCCCTGAGGCTTCAAGGAGAAAGTCATGGCAAGGAAGCGGAGAACATCCGGAGGCGTCGACAAGCTGCCCTCAGGTCGCTACCGGGCCCGGGTCATCGGCCCCGACGCCCAGCGCCATACCCGGACCTTCGCCACGAAGGCCGACGCCGACGCCTGGATCGCCACCCAGCGGACCGACATGTCGCGGGGAGATTGGATCGACCCGACGCTGCGGACGTCCCCCTTCTCGCAGTGGGCCACCGAGTGGCTCGACCACCTCAGAGTCCGCCCGAACACCTACCGCCAGTACGAGGTCTCACTCCGGGTCCACGTCCTGCCCGTTTTCGGCAAGCGCCCCGTCGGGTCGATCACCCGGGCGGAAGTCCGGCGCTTCATCGCATCCTTGCTCGACGCCGGCGCCGCACCGGGTACCGCCGCCAACGCCCGGAAGGTCCTCCGCCTGGTCCTCAACGAGGCGCTCGAGGCCAACGCGCTGAAAGCGAACCCCTGCGACCGGGTGCGGGTACCGAGGGGACGCCGGGAGGAGATGGTCTTCCTGACGCCCGAGCAGATCAACGTCCTGGCCCACGAGATCGCCAACCCACCGCGACCGAAGCGCCACCCTGCTCGGACCTACCCGCAGTACGGCCTGCTGGTGCGCTTTGCCGCCTTCAGCGGCCTCAGACCGGGCGAGATAGCCGCCCTGCGGGTCGGCCGGGTGAACGTGCTCCGCTGCACCGTCGACGTGACCGAGTCCGCGTCGGAGACCGATGAGGGGTTGGCGTACACGGATCCGAAGACCTACGAGCGACGGACGGTGCCGATCCCTCGATCGCTCGCCCGGGAACTGGGTGAGCTCATCGCCGGCCGGGGCGATCCCGACGCCTTCGTCTTCACCAGTCCCGAGGGCGGGCCGCTGGTCCACAGCAACTACTACAGCCGCCACTTCAAGCCGGCCGTCATCCGGGCCGGTCTGCCTAAGGGCACCCGCGCCCACGACCTCCGCCATATCGCGGCGGCGCTGATGGTCTCGCAGGGAGCCCACCTGCTGTCGGTGAAGGAGCGTCTCGGCCACTCGTCGATCAACGTGACCTACGACCGCTACGGACACCTGTACCCGAGCCTCGAAGAAGCCCTCACCGACCGGCTCGACGAGGTGTACGGGCAGACCACCGATGAGTCCGTTAGGTCACGTTTTGGTCACGTCGCCGAATTCGACCGTGTCGAAGGGGTCCGTTCGGACGGGGAATCGGGCCCTCACCTGGACTTTTATAAGAGCCCGAGGTCGGACTCGAACCGACGACCTGACGCTTACAAGGCGCCTGCTCTGGCCAACTGAGCTACTCGGGCCGGTTTGGGCCGCTGACCGGGCTGTACAGCCATAGCCGAAGTCCGTGGCCAGCGCCACGGATGCGCAGCACTTCAACAGATGACAATAGTGATTGCGAAGGACGTACCGCCCAACCCATCCCTGCCATCGACGAAGGATGCCAGTGGGGAGACCGCGACCGGCAGCCGCTGGCAGGCAGACGGCAGTGTCAACGACCCGAGGGCACCACGCTCCCGAGGGCACCACGGTCCCGCCGGCAGCACGCCCGGCGGTTCTCACGGTCGGGGGATCGGGTTCGGTGGGCTCCCTGGAAGTGCGGTGCCTCAGCTATCAGGGCGTCGGCTACCGTCTCCGCGGTAGAGCCAGAGCTCATGGTAGCTATGGCGGGCAACACTCTCATTCGAAGAAGTCGGGATCGCGGCATGCTTCGATAACTCCGTGGTTGAGCAGATGCGACCGTCTGGTCCGCCCTCACGTGTTGCCGGGCGCGAGCGCGACGTGCTGGTCCCTCA
>JAKBAX010000051.1 GCA_021808785.1 Actinomycetes bacterium
GACCGCGTGGTCACAACTTAGTACCCGCCGGGGGAGGGGCCGGCGATGGTTTCGGGGATCAGGTCAGATGGTCGGGTGGCCAGTCGGTCCCCACCGACCAGGTGAGGACGGTGGCGAAGCCGGCCTGGATGACCGGCAGGCCGGCCTGGATGGCTTCCTCGCCCTCGCCGTCGACGTCGTCGGCGATGAACGGCCGGCCCGCGGTCATGGCCAGGGTGCGCAGCACCCGGCGGGCCAGCTCGGCGCTCGGTTCGTGGCCCTTGGCGGCGCGTGCTCCGAGCTCCAGCAGGATCGGCATCACGTCGGCGACCACGTAGCCGAGGGCCAGGGCCGACTTCTGCGGATCGCGGCTCAACCCGGCGACCCCGCCGAGAGAGTCCAGGGCGGACTGGAAGCGCTCGGTGGTGTCGTCCAGCAGGGTCTCGATGGCCGCCGTCAGGAGGGCCTCTTTGGAGGGGAAGTACCGGTAGACGTTGCCCTTGGCCATGTGTGCTGCTTCGGCGATGTCGCTGACCGAGACCTCGGCGTAGCTGCGGGTCTTGAACGCCTCGATGGCGGCCGCGACGATGCGCTCGCGGCAGTCGTGGTGTTCGGCTGCCGGTTGGGCCCGCACGGCCAGCACCGCCGCCACATGGCGCTGGTCGTAGACGAAGCGGTTGGCCGACTGGCGGAGCGGGGGCGGGATGAGCCCGCTACGGCGGTAGTGGTGGATGGTGCTCGCCGGTACGCCGGTGCGCGCCACGACGTCGGAGAGCGACAGGTTCGTGACCTCACTCGGGGCGGACGCGCTCACGGCCCGAAGACTAACTCCCGATGTGGCCCGCCGGCACGGTGCCCATGCGGCCCTTCTGGAAGTCCTCGAAGGCCTGGGCCAACTCGGCTCGGGTGTTCATGACGAACGGACCGTAGGCGGCCACCGGCTCACCGATGGGGCGACCCCCGAGCACGAGCACGTCGAGCGATGGCGTGCGGCTGTCCTGGGTCTCGGCCGCCTCCACCCTCACCGTGTCGCCCGCCCCCAGCACGGCCAGCTGGCCGGTGGCGGAGGTGGCCCGCTCGGCGCCTATGAAGCCCCGGCCACCGAGCACGTAGACGAGGGCGTTGGCCCGCGGGTCCCATGGCAGCTCCACGCGGCCGCCGGCGGCCACCGTGGCGTGCACCATGGTGATCGGGGTATGGGTCACCCCGGGACCGCGGTGGTCGCCGACCTGCCCGGCGATGATGCGAACCAGGGCCCCGCCGTCGGCCGAGGCGACCAGCCCCAGGTGGTCGCGACCGATGTCCTGGTAGCGGGGGTCGACCCACTTCTGGGCCGCCGGCAGGTTGACCCACAGCTGGATACCGTGGAACAGACCGCCACTGGCCACCAGCGCCTCGGGCGGCCGCTCGATGTGGAGGATCCCCCCGCCGGCGGTCATCCATTGGGTGTCACCGTTGGTGATGATCCCCCCGCCGCCGGTGGAATCCTGGTGCTCGAAGGTGCCGTCGATGATGTAGGTGGCCGTCTCGAACCCGCGGTGGGGGTGCCAGGCGGTGCCCTTCGGCTCACCGGGCCCGTAGTCCACCTCGCCCATCTGGTCCATGTGGATGAACGGATCGAGCTCCTCGAGCGCAACGCCGGCGAAGGCCCGCCGGACGGGGAAGCCCTCCCCCTCGAGACCGGACGGGGCCGTGGTCAGGGTGCGTACCCGGCGGGGCCGGGCTTCGGGGCCGGGTGCGGCCAGGCGGGGCAGTCGGGTGATGTCATCGACGGTTACGGCGGGCATGTTCTCCTCAACTTACTTGCAGTCGCAACTATTCCCCGCCCCGTACACTCGTGTTGCTCCTACACTGTGTTGGTGGGCGACAGCCAGCTCTACTTCCGCCAGCTCCTGTCGGGCCGCGACTTCGCCACCACCGACGAGATGGCCGTCCAGATGGTCAATTTTTCCTACCTGATCGGCGACCGGTCCAGCGGGGAGGCGGTAGTGGTGGACCCGGCCTACGGGGTGGCCGACCTCCTCGATATAGCGGCCGCCGACGGCATGCGCATCACCGCTGCCCTGGCCACCCACCACCATCCCGACCACGTGGGCGGCTCCATGATGGGCTTCAGTATCGAAGGGGTCGCGGCCCTGCTCGAACACGTCTCGGTCCCCATCCACGCCAACCGGGAGGAGGCCTCCCTCATAACCCGGGTCACCGGGCTAGAGCCGTCGGCCGTGGTCGGCCACCACAGCGGGGACCGTATCGCGGTGGGGTCGGTCGAGATCGAGATGCTCCATACCCCCGGTCACACGCCGGGAAGCCAGTGCTTCCTCGTCGACGGCATGCTCGTCGCCGGCGACACCTTGTTCCTCCAGGGCTGCGGGCGCACCGACCTGCCGGGCAGCGACGCGGCAGCCATGTACGAGAGCCTGCAGCGGCTGGCCGGCCTCCCCGACAGCACCGTGATCTACCCGGGTCACCGCTACTCGGTGGCGTCGGCGGGGACCCTCGAGGCGGTCAAGGAGACCAACATGGTGTTCAAACCGGCCACCAAGGACGCCTGGCTGCACGCCTTCTCCTGATCGCCCGAGCGACGGGCCTCAGGCGCTGTTGCGGGTTCTCGCGGCAGCCTCTCAGGAGCGCAGGCCCAGCTCCACCAGGCGCATCTCCATGGCTGTCTCGTCCCGCTCCAAGAAGCGGCCGATCACCTGCAGGTCGTCGGCCCTGATGGCCATGACCGAGCCCTGCATCCCGGACCGCTGGTTCTGTATCGAGTTCACGTAGCGGCGGATGACCTGGCCCTCTATCGACTCGGTGGCGTGCAGCCGGGCCAGGTCCAGCATGAGGGGGCGCTGCGGAACGAAGCGTTCGCCGGCCGGGCCGTGCCCGTTGCTGCTCGTGGCCGCGGGACCGGGCCCGGTCCGGGGAAGAACCTGGTCCACCGGGACCCGGTAGAACTCGGCCAGCCGCTGCAGACGCAGGACCGATATGACCCGCTCGCCCCTCTCGTAGGCGCCGAGCACCGAGGCCTTGAACTCCCGACGCGACGCCTCCTCCACCGCAAGTAGAGACAACCCCCTCTGCCGGCGCAGCGACCGGAGCCTCTCGCCCACCGCCCTCGTGTACGAATCAGGGACCTCGTCTGACACCGTCGCCTCCTGACGAACGCGCATCGTAGGCCCTATATCGAACATCATAAAACGAATGTTGTCTATGTGGATGACTGAAGTCGCAAGAGGAGCAGGCGCCGGCCCGCCACGCCGAGCACCGCCCCGGCCGGGCGATGCTCGGGAGGCGAGCCGCTGACACCGGCGATATAGCCCGCCGTGTCCAGTTCGACCTCCCAAGACGCTCCCCACTGCGGGCCGGGCAGAGTGAACTCGATCTCCCCGTCCCAGGAGTTGAGGACCAAGAAGAACGAGTCATCCACTATCGGGCGGCCGTGCTCGTCAGGATCGGGGATGGCGGAACCGTTGAAATACACACCCAGCGTCTTCGCGTATCCGACCGTCCAATCCGTTTCGGTCATTACCTCCCCATCGGGCCGGAACCAGGCCAGGTCGGGGAGCCCGTCCGCGGTGGGCCGGTCCCGGAGGGGGCGTCCCTGGAAGAAGCGACGCCGGCGAAATACCGGGTGGCGGCGGCGAAGGTCTATCAGTCGGACGGTCCATTCCAGCAGGTCCTCGTCCTGATCGGTCCAGTCGTACCAGGAGATGTCGTTGTCCTGGCAGTAGGCATTGTTGTTGCCCCGCTGGGTGCGACCGAACTCGTCGCCACCGAGCAGCATGGGCACTCCCTGGCTGAAGAACAGGGTGGCCAAGAGGTTGCGTTGTTGGCGGCGACGCAGGCCGAGGACATCAGGATCGTCGGTGGAACCCTCGACGCCGCAGTTCCACGACCGGTTGTCATCGGTGCCGTCGCGACCGTCCTCGCCGTTGGCGTCGTTGTGCTTCTGGTTGTACGAGACCAGGTCGCGGAGGGTGAAGCCGTCGTGGGCGGTGATGAAGTTGATGCTGGCGAAGGGACTCCGGCCGTTGCCCTGGTAGAGGTCGGAACTGCCGGTGAGCCGCTCGGCCAGTTCACCGATGGACGTGCCCCCCTCCCGCCAGTAGTCCCTGATGGCGTCGCGGTACTTGCCGTTCCACTCGGACCACAAGGGCGGGAAATTGCCCACCTGGTAGCCGCCGTCGCCCACGTCCCACGGTTCGGCGATCAGCTTCACCTGGCTGATCACCGGGTCCTGCTGGATCAGGTCGAAGAAGGCGGACAGCCGGTCCACCTCGTGGAACTGGCGGGCCAGGCTGGCGGCCAGGTCGAAGCGGAAGCCGTCCACGTGCATCTCGGCGACCCAGTACCTGAGGGAGTCCATCATGAGCTGCAGGACGTGGGGGTTGCGTACGTTGAGGCTGTTACCGGTACCGGTGGAGTCGTTGTAGAGGCGGGGGTTCCCGTCGACCAGGCGGTAGTAGGACGGGTTGTCGAAGCCCCGGAACCCCAGGGTGGGCCCTCGGTGATCGCCCTCGGCGGTGTGGTTGTAGACCACGTCCAGGATGACCTCGATGCCGGCCCGGTGCAGAGCCCGCACCATGGCCTTGAACTCGTTGACCACCCGGTGGCCGGGGCGCCACGCGTAGCCGTTGTGCGGGGCCAGATAGGCGATCGAGTTGTAACCCCAATAGTTGCTCAGCCCGAGCTCGACCAGACGGTGGTCGTGTATGAAATGGTGCACCGGCATGAGCTCGATGGCGGTGATCCCGAGGCGGGTCAGGTGCTCCACGATGGACGGGTGAGCCACCCCGGCGAACGTGCCCCGTTGGTGCTCGGGTACCTCGGGGTGGCGCCATGTCAACCCTTTGACATGGGCTTCGTATATGACGGTGTCGGCCCATCGGCGCTTGGGCGGCCGGTCGTTGCCCCAGTCGAAAGCGGGGTCGGTGACGATCGATTTGGGCATGACTGCGGCCGAGTCGCTGATGTCGATCACCGAGTCGTCGGCACCGAGGTCGTAGCCGTACGGCGCCTGTCCCCACTGCACCTGGCCGTCGATGGCCTTGGCGTAGGGATCGATGAGCAGCTTGGCCGGGTTGCAGCGCAGGCCCCGATCCGGGTCGTAGGGTCCGTGTACCCGGTAGCCGTACCTCTGGCCCGGCTCGATCTCCTCCAGGTAGCCGTGCCAGTTATAGCCGTCCACCTCGGGCAGCTCGTACCTGGTCTCGGTGCCCTCGTCGCCGAACAGGCAGAGCTCCACCGCCTCGGCGGCCTGGGAGAACACCGAGAAGTTGGTTCCGAGGCCGTCGTAGGTCGCACCCATCGGGTAGGGATCGCCGGGGAACACCCGTCGTTCGGTCATCCCCACCAGAACGCCGCCGCCAGTATGAAATACAGAGCTATCAGGGCCACTCCCTCGATCCATGTGTATTCGCCGTCGTAGATGATGCCAGTAACCACGATTGCGGAGATGGCCAGAGCGGCGACCAGCAGCGGCGGGAACACCAGCGTCAGCTCGGACGGGCCCACCGTGGTACTGACCAGGACCAGCACCGGGGTGAGGAGGAGTGCTACCTGCAGCGGGCTGTTGAGCGTGGTGCTGATGGCGTACTCGGGCTTGGCTTTCCACGCGAAACGCACGCCGACCGCGTGCTCGACCGCGTTCGAGGCCAGGGCCACGATGACCAACCCTGTGAAGGTCTGCGACAGGCCCAGCGATCGGGTGGCTTTCTCCAGCGGGCTGACGAACCAGTCGGAAGCCACCGCGGCCCCGAGGCTACCGAGAGCGAGGAGCACGGTGGAGAGGGCGAGGGGCCAGGGCGCGGGCTGGCCGGGGACGGGCGTCGCATCGGGCTCGGCCGCCAGGTCCGTCGCGAGTGCCGGTGCGGTGGCGGTGCGGCGGAGGTAGTAGGGGATGGACAGGACGTAGACGATCAGCAGGACGACCGCCAGGACGTCGCTGAGTGCGCCGGCGTGGGCGGCCGCCGGGGTGCTCAGGTGGCTGGCCAGGGTGGGCACGAGCAGGGCGGCCACGACGAGCATCAGGAGGGAGGCGTTGAGCCGGGGCTCCTCGGCGTCGAAGCGCTGCGTGCCGTGGCGCAGCCCGCCGGCCAGGAAGGCCAGCCCCAGCACCAGCAGCGCGTTCCCCAGGATGGAGCCGACCAGGGCGGCCCGGACCACGCCGGTCAACCCCTCGCGCAGGGCGAAGAGGCCGACGAACAGCTCGGGGAGGTTGCCCAGGGTCGACTGCAGGAGCCCCGTCGGCCCCGGGCCCAGGCGCTCACCGACCTCGTCGATGGCCTGGCCCACGAGGGCGGCGAGCAGGGCGACGGCCAGGCCGGCCACGATGAAGCGCGACACCGGATCGGCCCCGGCGCCGACCAGTGCTCCCGCCGCCGCGGTCGAGGCGACGCACGCCGCGATGGTCACCCGGTGGCTGCGCCGCAGATGGGCCAGGTACCCGTTCACCGCTCGGTCACCGGTATTGCTCAGCGCGCTCCACGACTCAGGCACAGTAGCCAACGGTCACCCCCCGGCCCCGCGGGTACACTCTGGGCGAGCAGTAGCCGGGCGGCGTGGCCGAGTGGCTTAGGCAAGGGCCTGCAAAGCCCTGTACACCGGTTCGATTCCGGTCGCCGCCTCCAGAAGAAAGTGCAGGTAAACAGCTATTTCCGCCTTCCCTCTGGCCGGGCCAGCCAGCCGGGATGGGGCGAGCATGGGGCGGCCGGAACCGTCAGAGCCGACGCAAGGGGGTGACCGAAGCTCGTCGGCGCGTCGGCTCCGCAGCCTTCGACGCGGCGATTCGGCCGTCGAGATACTCGGTGATCGCTCGGTCGCGCTCCTCGGTGGCGTGCTGGTATATCAGCGCTGCCCGCGGCGACGAGTGGCCGATGGGGGCCATCAGCTCCTTGGTGGTCACCCCCGGCATTTGCGCCATCATCGTCGCCGCGGCGTGGCGAAGGTCATGTATGTGCAGCTCTCCTGGCGCGTCCGCCACCTTGGCGACCGCCCGGCGCCACTCCTTCCACAGATCGGCCCGGCGCACTGGGCCGCCACTCGGACCGGTGAACACGTGGCCGGCTGGTCCCGGCTGCGAGTAGCTGGCGAGGTGGTTGTCGAGCGCATCGACGACAAGCCGCGGCAGCCCGACGCTGCGATAGCCCGCTTCTGACTTCGGATCGCCGACGACCCGGCCGGCTCCGGTGATCTCCGCCGCGGACGCCCGGACGGTCACTTTGTCGTGCAGCAGGTCGAGATCTGTTCGTGTGAGGGCGAGCATCTCGCCGCTGCGAAGTCCGCCGAACCCGGCCAGCAGGACAAGCGCCCGCAGCCGCGGATTGATGGCCTCGGCCAGCTCCAGGATCACGGCCGAGTCGACAATCGGCCGCTCAACCGCCTGCTCGATACCTGCACCGCGGATACGGCAAGGGTTGCGGCCTATCCGCATGTCCTCGACGGCCGTGTTCAGGATCGCCCGTAGCACCCGGTACGACTTCGCCGCCTGATCCGGCCCGGCCGACTCGACCAGGTTGGAGTGCCACACTCTTACTACCTCGGGCGTGATCTTCCGCAACGCCATCGCCCCGAGCGGGCCGATCATGTTGCGGCGCAGCAACGCCCGGTAACCGTGCCGGGTGGAAGGCGAGAGCGGCCGACCCTTGACCAGCCGAGTCTCGATCCAGCGCTGCGCGTAGGCCTCGAAACGGACCTCCCCGGCGCTCGGGTCGATCACCAGGCCGGCGATCTCGTCACCGCCCAACTTCTTGACTAAATTGTGGGCCGTCCTTGCGCCGGGCGAAGGTCCGCTTGCGTTTGGCTCCATCCGGAAGCCGCCACTGGACGTCGTAGCGGAGACCGTCGCTTGTGGCGCGCCGCGCGATACTAGCCATCAGTCAGTCCCTTTCGTTCCGAGGAGTGTGGGCGCTGTTCGTGCTTCGCCAGTTCTTCATTGAAACGGCAGCCGGGTTCGCCGCCGGGCCGTCGCTGTTTGGTAGCGCGAGCCATCAGTTCTTCGTATCTTCTGCGCACCCGCTCAGGAGCTGGCGCGCCTTGTTGGTTAGCCGACCCCCGGCTCGGCCCTGACCCGGGTCGGTGAGGAGACCGTGCCGGTGTCTGGCGTCGTTGATCGTGTCCCGAACGTAGTTCCTGTTCTCGCCGTATTCGACGGCGAGAACGGCGATGGGGTTGCGCACCCCTGACGCAACTGTGGCGGCATTGCGGTCGGCCCAGAGGAGATAGTGGTCGATGCGGTGACCTTTCCGGCCGGGGCGAACGTGTTTCGGGGTTTGCCCTTGGGTGGTGCCGCCCGGGTGACCCAGATGCGGGGAATCTGGTCGAAAGCTAGGTGAGCGGCCAGCGTGCGGGCCGCGGTGGTGCTGGTCGGCGGCGCAGTGTTGGGCGAGGTCCACCAGCTCGCGAAGGTCAATCTTGCTGGGCAGGCGGACAGGCATCGACGGAGAGGGAACGCGATGTGGGTGACCAGTTCGTGACTGGTTTGGCGTTGTCTCGGCCATCCGATCTGGGCGTGAGTTGTTGCGATCCTGGTGGTGATCTGTACCGTCGATGTCTAGCTGTAACTGGAGGTGATAGATGCGTAGGTTGCCATGCGCGGGTCCCGGTGGTGGTGGGGTCACGAGTACCTCGACCACCCAGTCGGGGTAGCCGGCCATCGACGCTCGCAGCCTGGCGCCGCCCCTCTGGGAGCTGTAGTGGATGAGCCGGTGTCTGGCCACAGCGGTGAGGGTACCGTGGAGGCGACTAAAAGCCTTGGAGAGGGCATCGGCTATAGCGTCACGTATCACGTCCGCCAGCGCCGCTGCCAACGCCTCATGTAGTGTCGGTCGATTCACCTGGCCTTCCCGCTTTCTAACATGGTGTGGCTCGGCGAATCGAAGGTGACCAGGCCGGCGGCACTCAGGGCGGTGACGGCGCGGGCCGCGGTGTCTTTCGTGACGCCGATGCCCGTGGCGATCTCTCGGACCCCGAGCGGGGCGGCCCAGCCCTGGCGGTCTGGGTGGGCGGCCAGGGCCAGGTGTTCCAGGGGGGCCCAGGCCAGCGGGCCCTTCAGCTCTTGGAGCTTCACGAGACCAAACAGCACGACACGGACCGTCCTTTCGAGACTGAGACCCGGATGCCGCAACCGCCAGCCGCTCCCACGATTCGACCCGGCTCCCAGCAGGAGGTCCGGTACAGGCCCTCACGATCCTTCGCCTCAGTCGGCATGAAGAGCCGACCCGCTTGCCGTGGCGCTCGATTACGAGCGTCTCGCCGACCGCTGGTCCTCTGCCACCGCCGCGTATAGGGCCGGTGTCATCGGGATTCGACCCGTTGCCTGATGGCGCCGGAGGCCAGCAACCGATCGATCTCCTCCGGGTCAAGGAACAGTTCGTCACTCATGATCTCCCTGGTGTGCTCCCCTTCCATGGGAGCTGGTCGCCGGATGGCGGCCAGCGACCGGCCCTCCGCCCGGATCGGGGACGCCGGGAACCGCCCGGTCACGCCATCCACGGTGACCTCGATCAGGGATCGGCGGGCCGCCAGGTGCGGGTCCTCCACCAGGTCGCGGGCGTCCAGCACCGGGAATGCGGCCACGCCGAGACTCTGGAGGAATGCCGCTGTCTCGGACTTGGACCGGGACGCGGCGTAAGTAGCGACGGCCTCCCGAAGAGAGACGTCTGCGTTGATCCCCGCCTCTTCTCTCACGAGATCCGCCACTCCGGAGGCGCGGTCCGGCCCCGGGAGGGTGACGGCCACCCAGGCGTCGTGGCCGGCGCACGGAACGACGATGTCGTCGGCCGCTCCTCCCGGCGCTTGCCAGTCGGGCCGCGTTCGGAGCGAGGCGGCGGCGATCTCCTCGCCGATCAAAGCCACGTACGTCTCGAGCTGCGAGATGTCTATCGAGCAGCCACCGCCGGTGGCCTCTCTCTGGCGCAGCCCGCGCATCACGGCGACCGTGCCGGCCAGTCCGCAGACAGCGTCGGGGAGCTGGTCGCCGAGGCGCATGCCGCGCTCGCCCGGATAGTGGGTGAGCCCCCGGACCGATGACGCCGCCTCCGAGAGGGTGCCGTAGGTGCCCCACTGGGACTTCGGCCCTTGGGTTCCGTATCCGCTGAGCGAGGCGTACACCAGCCGGGGGTTGATCCCGAGCATCCGCTCTGGGCCGATCCCCATCCGGTCCACCACGCCCGGTCGGAAGTTCTGGATGAACACGTCCGCTCTAGTGATGAGCTGTTCGCTGAGTAGAGCACCCTCGGGGGTGTTTATGTCGATGACTGCGCTGCGCTTGTTCCGGTTGACCCCGGCGTGGACGAACCGTTGCGACAACGGCCACGTGGCCAGGTCCCTCGGCGGTGTCGGCCGTTCCAGACGGATGACGTTGGCACCCAGGTCCCCGAGGATGCGGGCCGCCATGGGACCGGCCCACCACAAGGACATGTCGACCACGGTCACCCCAAGCAGCGGGAGAGCGACCTCACCGGAGACGGACGGGGATCTCCCGGATTCACCGCTCGGAATGCCGACGTCTCCGCGCGCCGGTTCCGAGTGGATCGGATTTCCCGGAACCTGAACGCTTGTGTGGGACCGGGCCGTTTTGGCTTCTCGGAAGTATCCCCGGTATTCGAGTTGGGGATCGATTAGCAGGTCGCCGGGGGTGGTGCACGGTGTGGCCGGCACGCGCATGGCCTGCAGGATGTCGGCGGCCGCCTGCATCGGTAGCGATGCCATCCAGGCAGTGACGATTTCGTCGACCTGATCCGAGTTGGCCTTGCGGGCCGGTCCGGTCTCCAGCCGGGGGTTGCCGGAGAGCTCGGACCGGCCGATCGCGATGAGGAACCGGTCCCATTCTTCATCTGTGACTATGCCCACAAACACTTCGCCGTCCCGGGCCTGATACGGGCCGTGCGGGTAGGTCGCGGGTCCGACGTCGTGTCCTGTCCGGGTCATCACGTGGCCGGCGGCCAGGCGGGGGAAGGAGAGCTGGTGGAGGCTGAGCATGGTCTCCATGTGGGAGACGTCGAACCGTTCGGCTCGGCCGCCGGCCCGGACCAAGGCCAGGCCGGCCTCCATTGCGATGGCCGCCATGTAGCCGGTGGCGTAGGCGCAGACATTGGCTGGACCTGCCAGGGGCGGCCGGTCCGGCGCTCCGGTTATGTACAGGTAGCCGCCGGCAGCCCAGTCGGTGAGTGACGAGGTCGGAAGGTCACGATACGGACCGGTCAGGCCGAAAGGACTGGTCACCACTTGGACCGCCCCGGGATTCAGTGCGTCCAGCGTCGGCCCGTCGTAGGGGGAGTGGTAGGTGCCGGCAGCGTAGGAGCTGATTACCACGTCGGCGTCGACGATGGCCGCTTCCACCTGTGTCCGGGCGGCCGTATCGCTGAAGTCGATCTCGGTGGTAGCGACGACGTCGGAAAGGTAGGCGTCGCTCAGGTCGAGCGATGTGACGTCTTCGGGTCCCTCGGTCACACCGGCCGGCGGCGCAAACCGGCTGACCTCGTCTCCTGCCAGGGCGGCCAGTCGGGCACAGAAACGCGACGACCGCAGCGCCGACAGGTCCACGATCAAAGCCCTAGCGTCCCGTGAGCTTCTCGCTTCAGCGCCCGAGGCGAGTGGTGTCACGCCATCCCCGACCAGCACCGACGTATCGGTCGCCTTCCTGGCCCTCCACGTCGAGGCGGTGCCCACGGGCTTCGACCAGGGGCCAGAGTTCGATCCTCTGCGATGACTCCGCAGTTCAGCACCCTTCCTCCTTGCTGGATTCCAAGTCGCATCTCGTCCAGCGCCGATCGCCCTCGCTCATCGAGCTCTCCCCCGAGCGTTCCAATATCAATGTTATGCAGTCCCGGGAATACAGTGGGCAGAGGGCTTCGACGTGACACTGGTTCCAGGCCGGGCCCGCCTGGGCCCCCCCGATCCAGGTCTTCGTCCTGGGCCGGCGGTACGGGGCTCATCCCGCCTCAGTCCCTGCTCGGAGCTGCGGTGTGAGGCTCTCCGGCTGAAGTCCGGGAGACTCGTAGAGGCCGCTGGTAGGAGCTGTCGCTGGGATCCTTGGTGCCTGGTGCGAAGAGCCTATCCAGGACCTCCATGTCCATCGTCGGCACCTCGATGCCGTCCTCCAGCATGCATACGCGCGCTGCAATCCGCCACTCGCCATCGCGCCGCTCGAATCGGTCTATGTACCGACCGCTAAAGAGATGGCTGCTTTCGGACTTGGTTCGATGGACGACGAAATAATAGGTCTCCGAGTGGGCGGTGTCCCCGTCCAGCTCGACGACCTGGTTGGTGATGTGATGCTGGGTCCGCAGCAGGTCGGCGTGGCCAGCGATGGCATCCTCGGCCAGCCCTCGGCCGTCACCCACGTACGAGCCGTGATCGTCGACGGCGTCCGGGTGGTAGCAGCTCGCCACCAGGTCCCGATCGTGGCGGTCGATGCCGCGGGCGTAGCGGTACACGCAGTCCCGAATGGCCTGGCGATCGAGCAGCTCCCGGATCTGGTGGGATATCTCTGTCATGTCTTCTTCCTCCCTCACGAGGTCACTTCGATCAAGGCCAGTTCCGTCCCCACCGGGTACACCTCTCCCTCTCTGACCGCTCCATAGCGCAGCACGCCAGTCGCCGGGGACGGCACCTCCGTCTCGACCTTGTCGGTCTCCACCGTGTAGAGGGGCTGGTCCTGCTCGACGATTTCTCCGTCCTCCACGAGCCACTCCATGAAGGTGGCATCTGTGGCGGCCATCGTCAGCTTGGGCATCCGGACTGGAACGGAGTCGCTCATGGCGGCGATCCCGTTGCCCGCCGAGCGGCTTCGGCGATTAGGTGCGCGTTCGGGAAGACGGCTGCCTCGAGCGCCCGGGCCGACGGGATCGGACGGAAGCGGGCGCCCACCCGCTGCACCGGCGCCGCCAGGCGGCCGAACAACCTCGAGTTGATCTGGGCCGCTATCTCGGCACCGGGCCCGGCGAACTCGACCGAATAGTGGGCCACGACAGCCCGCCTGGTCCGGCCGACCGATTCCAGAACGGTGTCGATGTCTAGCGGCACGAGAGTTCTGAGATCGACGACCTCGGCCTCCATTCCCTCTGCGGCCAATTCCTCAGCGGCCTGAAGCGCGTCGACGACTGCCCGTCCGTAACAGACGATGCTGACGTCGCTACCCGAACGCTTGACGTCGGCCTGACCGATCTCGACCACATGGGTCCCGGACGGGACTTCCCCCCGTGTTCCGTAGAGAGCCACCGTTTCGAGAAAGAGGCAGGGATCCGGATCGAATATCGCCGCAGTGAGAAGTCCTTTGGCATCAGCGGGGGTGCTGGGCACGACAACCTTGATGCCGGGCACGTGCATGAACCACGCCTCCAGGGACTGCGAATGGGTGGCTCCGGAGCCGAGACCACCGAAACTGGCCGTTCGAACCGTCATCGGGCACCCGGTGCGCCCCGCCGACATGAACCGGGCTTTGGCGGCCACGTTCACGATCTGATCCAAAGCAATCGTGATGAAGTCCATGATCATGATCTCCGCCACCGGCAGGCGCCCCTCGATGGCGGCGCCGATCGCGGCGCCCGCTATCGCCGCTTCGGAGATCGGCGTGTCCAGCACCCGGTCACGCCCGTACTTCGTGGACAGCCCGGACGTCACGCCCGACACTCCGCCGGCCGGATCGGCCAGGTCCTCGCCCAACAGGAACACCCGGGGATCGGCGGCCAACGCTTCATCGAGTGCCTCGTTGATAGCGCCGGCCATAGTGAGCGTCCGGGTCTCAGCCGCAATGGTCATGCCGGGATACCTTTCATGTCGGCGAAGAAATCCACATCAAGCTCGCGGCCGTCGGGCTCCGGGGCCGAGAGAACCTCCTTGAGTGCCGCCTCCACCGCCGCCGCCGCCTGCTGCTCGATCTCATCCGCGTCGGCCGCGGAGAGTAGTGCCGCTTCGATGAGCTTCTGGCGGTATCGCGGGATGGGGTCGGCGGCCTCGGCGGCGGCCAGCTGCTCGGGTGGCATGTAGTGCTGCGGATCCCCCATGTAGTGCCCCTTGAAGCGGAAGGTCACGCACTCCAGAAACGTCGGACCTTCGCCGGCCCGGCCCTGCTCGGCGGCCTCCGAAACGGCCTGGTACACCGCTTCGGGGTCGTTGCCGTCGATCCGGTGGCCGGGCATGCCGTGGGCCAGGGCGCGATCGGCCACCCGCTCGATGTGCATTGTGTCGCCGATGGGCGTCATCTCAGCAAAGAGGTTGTTCTGGCACACGAATATCACCGGCAGCTGCCACGTGGCGGCAAGGTTCATGCCTTCGTGGAATGAACCGGTGTTGGTCGCCCCGTCACCGAAGCACACAGCGACCACCCTGTCGCTGCCCTGCTGCCGGGCCGCCAGCGCCAGACCAACGGCCACCGGAACCCCGGCGCCCACGATCCCGGTGGTGAGCATCACGCCCACCTCAGGGCAGGTGATGTGCATGGTACCCCCCTTGCCCCGGCCGGCCCCGACCGCCCTACCCAGAACCTCCCCGAGTAGCTCCTCGAGGGGTACTCCCTTGCCGATCATGTCGTGCAACCCGCGGTAGGTGGTGACCAGGCGGTCGTCGGTGCGCAGGGCCGCACCGAGCCCGGCGGCGATGGCCTCCTGTCCACGCGAGGGCCAGATGGTTATCGCGAACTCGCCGCGGGCGATTCCCTGTCGCAGCCGCTCGTCGCAGGCCTGGGCCAGAGTCATCTTGGTGTACAGATCCCGGGCGAGGTCCTCGGCCGATTGTGCCGCCGCTTCAGTCGTCGTCATCATGTGCTCCTAGGGGTAACATCCGGTCGCGGGCTCAGAGCGCCCGCGCGCCGAGATAGCTGCTTTCCAGCACTTCGCGGTTCCTGCTCAGCTCTTCCGAGCGGCCCTCGAGCACGAGGTCCCCGTGGTTGAGCACGTATGTGCGGTCGGACACTTCGAGCGCCAAGTGGACGTGCTGTTCGACGAGCAGGACCGAGGTGTCAGTCTCGTCGGCAATGTCACGCATGATCGGCAATAGCCTCTCGACGATGACCGGCGCCAGACCCAAGCTCATCTCGTCGACCATCAGCACCTTGGGTGACGTGGCCAGAGCGAGCGCGATGGCCAGCATCTGCTGTTCGCCGCCCGACAGCGTGGACGCCCGCCGGTAAAGAAGACCTTCCAGCGCCGGGAAGTAGCCGGTCACGACGTCCAGAACCTGGCGGCGGTTCCGCTTGCGGACCAAGGCCAGGTTCTCCCGGACCGACAAGGTGGGGACGATCCCTCGATCCTCGGGCACGTGGGACAAGCCCCTGCGGGCTAGGACGTGTGGGGCCACACCGACGCATTCCTCGCCGTCTAGTTTGATGCTGCCGCTGATGGGAGCGACCAGGCCGGATATCGTCAGCAAGGTGGTGGTCTTTCCCGCACCATTGGGGCCGAACAAGGCGACCACCTCGCCGCGGCCAACCGATAGGTTGACGTTCCTGACCACCGGAACCTTGTTGTAGCCAGTAACGAGGTCCCTCAACTCGAGGACCGGCTCGGCATCTCCCCCGGGCGTGAGCGGCTCGCCTTCCGTATCGCGGTCCTGGATGCTGGAGACGCCCGATCCCCCGGTGCCTTTCACCAAGGGCTTCACCCCGCCCGCGCCCACCGCTCTCGGCGACACTCCCGGCGGAGGCGCCTCCGAGCTCTCACCGAGATAGGCGGCGACGACCGCCTGGTTGCCCCGTATATCGGCGGGGATGCCTTCGGCGATTATTCGTCCGAAGTTCAAGACGTAGATGTAGTTGCAGACATTGAGTACCAAGCCCATGTCGTGATCCACCAACAGGATTCCCACGCCCCGGTCGTCCACGAGGTGCTTGAGCTCCTGGCCGAACCTCCCGCTCTCGGTCGAGTCGAGTCCTGCGGCCGGCTCGTCGAGCAGGAGGGCTCGGGGCCGCGACGCCATGGCCCGGGCCACCCCCACCATCTTGCGCAGGCCATGGGACAGGGCCGAGGGGAAGCTCTCGGCGCTGTCGGCCAGGCCGAGAAGCCCCAACGCCTCGTCTACTGCGTCTTCCGACATGGGCCGGCCGGGCCGCACGACGTCCACGAACACGCTCCACCATCGACCCGGGTTGGCGCCCACCAGCAGGTTGTCCCTCACCGTCAGGTCCTCGAACAGCTCCAGGGATTGGAAGGTGCGCGCCATCCCTCGGTGGACCCGCCGGTGGGCCGGCAGGCCGCTGATCACGGATCCATCCATCTCCACCTGCCCGCTGCAGGGGACGAACCCGGTGAGGGCGTCGAGCAAGGTCGTCTTGCCAGCACCGTTGGGTCCGATCAGCCCAACGATCGAGCCGGACTTCACTTCGAGCGTCACGTCCTGGAGGGCTACAACCCCGCCGTAGCGCACGCCGATCGAGGAGGCTCTAAGCAGTGGTGCCACTGGTCTGCGCCTCCTCCGATCGTGCCTCGACTTCGTCGCCGGCTGGCGTCTCCGACGCCACACCGCGCTCCAACGCGTCTGTTGGCGTGGAGGTGCGGATCGAGGCCGCCTGGCCGGGCAGTACCCGGGCCATCAGTCGTTCGACGTTCTTCCTCGTCTCTCCCGCTATGCCCTCCGGGTTCAGCACGACGGTCACGACCACGCCTAGGCCGCCGAGGAGGATCAAGTACGAATTGTTGAGGTGGAACCACGACGTGGTGGCCACTGCGGCGATGCCTCCGGCGGCGGCGGTCCCGGTGGCGAGCGCCCCCCCCACGCTGACGATTCCGCCCAGGTAAGCGTATACGAGGAGGGTCAGGCTGGCCATGGACCCGAAGGAGGCGCTGGTGACCGACGAGTTGAGGTAGCCGTACATGACGCCGCCCGTGCCGGCCAGAAAGGCGCCCAGGGAGAAGGCCACCATCTTGACCGAGGTCACGCTGACCCCGACGCTGGCCGTGGCCCGCTCGTTGGACCGCACCGCCAGGGACAGCCGACCCGACTGTGATCGTCGGAAGTTCAGGACCAGCGCGGCGGCCAGCGCCGCTACCACGAGGCAGAAGGCTCCGAACCAGGGGTTGGGGATCTTCCCGTCCCCGTGGAACCCGACGAGCGACCAGGCGGTCGGATCGTTGGGCCCGAAGTGAGCCGGACCCAGCCGGGGCGGGGGCACCTCGGCGCCGAAGTTGTTACCCGCCAGCTTGGGATTGTTGAAGACGATGTTCTCGGCTGCCACCGCTAGGGCGAAGGTCACGATGGCCAGGTCCACCCCCCGCACTCTGAGAGCGACCAGGGAGATGACGATCCCGAAGGCGGTGGCGATGGCGATCGCCATCACGGGCCCGAGCGGGAACGGCAGTCCGAGCCCGACCGTGCCCTTCGATAGGGCAAAGCCCGCTGCTCCGGCGAGAGCCATCTGAGCCAAGGAGACCTGACCGACAAAACCGGTGAGCACGACGAGGGAGAGGGCCAGGATCGTCCACACCGCGGAGGCTGCTATGCCGAGTCGCCAATCCGGATGGAGGGTGAGCATGAGGACCACGCCCACGGCCACCACCAGCGTCATCTTGACCCCGATGGCCTTGGCGGAGCCGGGCTTCGGCGCAAAGGGCATCCGCAGCGCCGACGCCGTCGCTCGCGTCGGCAGAGCCGACCCTCGGGCGAACAGCACGGCTACGATAACGATCAGCGGAACGATCTGCTGGATACCGGGCAGCGGAGTTCCGTTCAAATGCGGGAACCAGCTGTCCAGGCTCCACTGCTGGACCAGGCCCTGACCCATCGAGATGGCTATCCCGGCGGCCACCGCGATTCCGAAAGAGGTGAACCCGCCTATGAGCGCGGCGGCGAGGGCCGGAACGATCAGAAGCACGACGGTATTCGGGTCCACGCTGGTGTTCACCGTCGAGACCAGGATCCCCATTAGGCCCACCAGAAGCACCGAAAGGACCCAGCTGGCGGCAGCCAGGCGGTTCGGAGCATGCCCTAGCAGCACCACGCTCTTCTCGTTGTCGGCATTGGCCCGGGAGGCGATACCGAACTGGGTGTACCGGTACACCGCCCAAAGCACGGCGGTCAGAGCCAGGACTATGCCCACGCTGATCAGCTGGTCTCTGGGCACGATGATGCCCCGCGGCAGCGTCACGCCCTTCTTCGACAGTTCAGCCCGTAGCGCTATGGCCGATGTTCCGAACCGGTCCACCACGATGGCCTGAAGCAGGACGAGCAGCCCCACCGAGGCCACCACCTTGGCCAGGGGAGGGGCGCCGCGCAGGGGCCGGAACACGAGGAGGTGCAGCAAGAGGCCGATCACCACGGCGAACACCAGTGCCACCAACAGGGCCGGGAAGAAGCCCCAGTGGCCGCCGCCGAACGAGATCTCAGTCGGCCAGTGCGGCAGCTTGAGACCTTTGTCCCCCGCCTTGTGAGCGATGCCCTCAACCAGGGCGAGCGGGTTCGGGAGAGGTGGGACGAAGACCTGCCCCTTGCTCCGTAGATCCCCATACACGTACGCGACGTACATGGCGAGCGCCCCGCTGGCGAAGTTCACCACTCCAGAGCCTTTGTAGGTGAGGACCACGCCGAGAGCGATGGCCGAAACCAGCGCTCCCGACGCGATCCCGAAGAGCAGCGCCCCGGCCGCCTGCCTGCTGGAGAGGTAGAGGGCCAGATAGAAGACCAGCACCGCCACCCACAGCAGGCTGGGCTGCTTCACGCTCTTCACCCATAGCGGCGACCGCAGGGCTTTCGGGGATGAGGCGACCTCGGTCATGTCGGGACCTGATCCACTTCCTGGCATACCGGAAAGTGGCGACAGTGCACTCTTCGCCTAGCCCGATATCTTCTGCAGGACAGGCAGCAGGTTGATGGTCTGGCCGTTGTACCCATCGGCGATGGACTTCCACTGGCCGTTCATCCGCTGCATCAGGCCGGCCCCGAAGTAGCACTCGTTCGGCTCCGAAGCCAGTGCTCCACAGTCTGTCGGCAGAGCATTCAGCGGGGCCATACCCCTGTAGCTCTTCATCTCCTGCGCCAACTTGTCAGAGGTTGCGGCGGGACCACCGGCCTCGATCAGGAGCTTGGCCATCATCAGCGTGTCACCCCAGGCCACCGGGGCCGCTCCATGCGGATTGGCCTTCGGGAAGAACTGAGTCATCGTGTCGATGTACACGTTCTCGCCGTTCGAGTTGGCCGTCGGCTTCAGCTCGGAGTACCCGAAGTCCGGGTAGTACCAACCATTCGGATAGACAGTGTCCTTCAGACCCAGGGCCTGCAGATGGCCAGGCATGGGCGGTAGAAGCATGAGGCCTCCGCCGATCACCGGGATGCTCGTCAAGTTGAGCGACTGCAAGGCGTCGTAGACTGACGTACCGCCGATCGAGGTGATATACAGCAGGATCACATCTCCCGGCTTGGGGTTCACCGCCGAGATCGCCGCGGTGTACTGCGGGTCGGTACCCGGCTCGGACACGGGAACCTGGGCGGTGTCG
>JAKBAX010000431.1 GCA_021808785.1 Actinomycetes bacterium
GCGGGGCCGGACCATCTGGCGGGGCCGGACCACGTGGCGGGGCCGGACCACCTGGCGGGGCCGGACCACCTGGCGGGGCCGGACCACCTGGCGGGGCCGGAATATATACCCGGGGGGGTACAGTTGTCCTCGGTACCCCAGGGGGTATAGATCGCGCTGGGAGAAGACGAGGGAGGTCCTTGTGGTCAAGGAAGTAGACGTCCACGCCTTGGCGGCGGCCCACGCCGACGGGGCGGTCGCCGTCGAGGTGCGGGAGCCGCACGAGGACGCGGCGTGGGGGCACGCAATGTTCGAGATCGTCGCCGTCGAGACCCCGAGCCTGGGCGACCGCAGCTACCTGGTGCACAACGGGGAGGTCGCCCTGGTAATAGACCCGCAGCGCGACATCGACCGGATCCTCGACCTGGCCGAAGCCCGGCGGGTGCGCATCACGCACGTGTTCGAGACGCACGTGCACAATGACTACGTCACTGGAGGGCTGGCCCTGGCCCGCATTACCGGGGCCGCCTACCACCTCAACGCGGATGACCCCGTCGCCTTCGAGCACCGGGGGTTGAGCGATGGCGAGTTCGTCGAGGTGGCACCCGGTCTGAGCGTGCGGGCACTGGCCACGCCGGGGCACACCTTCACCCACCTCTCCTATGTGCTGGAGGCGGGAGGGGAGCCGGTCGGCGTGTTCAGTGGCGGGTCGCTGCTCTACGGCTCTACCGGGCGCCCCGACCTTCTCGGTCCCGACCACACAGACGCCCTGGCTCGCCACCAGCACGCATCCGCCCAGCGGCTGGTGGTCGAGCTGCCCGGCTCTGCCCAGGTGTTTCCGACCCACGGCTTCGGCAGCTTCTGCTCCGCCACCCAGGCGGACGGCACGTCGTCGACCATCGGCGAGGAGCAGCAGACCAACCCGGCGTTGCGCCTCACCGAGGACGACTTCGTCGTCGCGCTGCTGGCCGGCTTGGACGCCTTCCCCGCCTACTACGCCCACATGGGGCCGGCCAACCACGCCGGCCCCGACGGGGCCGACCTGTCGTCTCCGGGCGTGGCCGACCCCGACCAGTTGCGGGGCCGGATCGACGCCGGTGAGTGGGTGGTCGACCTGCGCAGTCGGACGGCCTTCGCCGCGGGGCACCTCGCCGGCAGCCTCAACTTCGGCCTCGACGGCAGCTTCGCCACCTACCTCGGCTGGCTCATCCCCTGGGGCACGCCGGTGACCCTGCTCGGCGAGACCCCCGAGCAGGTGGCGGAGGCGCAGCGGGAGCTGGTCCGCATCGGCATCGACCGGCCCGCCGCGGTGGCGACCGGAGATCCCGAGGAATGGGCCGGCGCCGACCCGCTGGCCGAGTACCGCCGGGCCGCGTTCAGCGACATGCGGGCCGCCGGGCGCGACGCGGTCATCCTCGACGTCCGGCGCCGGCTCGAATGGGTCGCAGGCCACATCGACGGCGCGCAGCACGTCCCACTCCACGAGTTGCTGGACCGCCTCGGGGAGATCCCAGAGGGGGAGGTCTGGGTGCACTGCCGCTCCGGGTACCGGGCGTCGCTCGCGGCGTCGATCCTGGCCCGGGCCGGGCGGCAGGTAGTGGCGGTGGACGACGAGTTCGACAACGCGGCGGGCGCCGACCTGCCCGTGACCACTACGGAAGGGAAGGCGGCGTGAGCGTCTGGTCCCGCCTCCGCCGCCTCACCCGCCGGAGCTACCGCCGAGCGGGCCCCGACGACGTGGCCGGCGGAGCAGCCCGCGCGTCGTTGACAACGGCGGCCGCCAGGGCGGAACACCGGCACACTGCCAACTCCACAACTTTTACAATGCCACAGTTGTAGAGTTGTGATATCCTGTCGGCATGGCGCTCCCGTCCCCGCTCCCTGACGCCCTGGCGGACCTCATCGCCAGCCGCTTCCGCGTCCTCGGCGAGCCGACCCGGATCCGCCTGTTGGACGCACTGAGGGAAGGGCCCGCCACGGTCTCGGAGCTACAGGCCGGCACCGGAGCCTCACAGCAGAACGTGTCCAAGCATCTCGGGATGCTCCTGGAGGCCGGGATGGTGCGGCGGGTCAAGGACGGCAACCGCGCCTACTACTCGATCACCGACGACAGCCTCTTCGATCTGTGCGAGCACATGTGCGGCGGCCTGCGCCGCCAGGTCGCCCAGCTCGACGAACTACTCCACATGGAAGGACAGCCGATCCGATGACCCGCACCAACCGACCGCTCGCAACCCGCTGGCCCCTCGAACGCGTTCTGTTCGCCATGGCCGGTTCCATCACCCTGCTCTCCGCCCTGCTTTCCGCCGTGGTCTCGCCGTGGTTCCTGCTACTGACCGCCTTCGTAGGGGTCAACCAGTGGCTGTACGTCTCCCTGCGGGCCTGCCCCGCCTCGCTCGTCCTGAAGCGGGCCTGCGGGCTGCGGTCGTCGCTCTACCCGGCCCCGGTCACGACCCCGGCTCGGCCCACGCGGGTCTGAGCACCAATCCCACCAAACCTTCTTCCCCCAGCCCTCAGCTGACGCGCCTCTGGAGGGGCGGCCCACATGACCACCACTGAAATCCAATCGAGCCCGCCGGCCGACCATTCCCCGCCGAGTGACGACGGCCTGATGGCCCGGCTGGGCACTTGGACCGCCACCCACCTGCGCGCCGTGCTGGCGGCGTGGGCGGTGGTGATAGTCGCCTTCGGCTTCTTCGCGCCGAAGGTCCAGTCGGCGTTGGCCGGGGCCGGGTGGCAGGACTCCACCAGCCAGTCGGTGGCGGCCCGCAATCTCATCCAGAGGGACTTCCACGGCCTCGGGGCCAGCGCCCTGCAGGTCGTCATCGTCGACCAGCGGGGCCCGATCAGCTCCGACCCCGCGGCCCAGGCGGTGATCGACCGGGTCACCGGTCTGCTCCGGGCCGATCAGAGGGTCTCCACCGTCGTGGCGCCGCAGCCGGGAATGTCCCTCTCGGCCGACGGGCGGACCGGCATCATCACCGCCGGTGCCGCCGCCGACCCCAACGCCATGGTGAAAGCGGCCGAGCATCTGGCCGGACCCATCGGCCGGGCCGGCACACCCACCGTGTCCGCCACCCTTACCGGCGACAGCGCCCTCTGGGCCAACTTCAACTCCGCCAACCACTCCGCCATGATGCGCTCCGAGATGCTGTCATGGCCGGTGACCATGGCCATCCTGGCCATCGCCTTCGGCGGCCTGGTCGCCGCCGGCTTGCCCCTCATGCTCACCATGGTCGGGCTACTGGTCGCCGCCGGCGCCCTGGTCCTGGCCAACAAGATCGCCCCCGTGTCGATATGGGCGCTCAACTTCGCCCTCATGTTCGCCCTGGCCCTCGGTATCGACTACGCCCTGTTCCTGGTCGTGCGCTTCCGGGCCGCCATGCACCGGCGGGGTGCCGTCCGGGGTGACCGGGCGGTGGCGGTGGCCGCCGTGGCGGAGACCATGGCTACCGCTGGCAAGGCGGTCGCCTTCTCAGCCCTCACCGTCCTGGCTTCCCTCGCCGCCATCCTGCTGGTGCCCAGCCCGGCGTTCAGGTCCATGGCCCTCGGCATCATGCTCGCCGTCATCGCCGTGCTGGCCGCCACCCTCACCCTGCTCCCTGCAGTCCTGGGCCGGCTCGGCACCCGCATCGACTCAGGCCGGATA
>JAKBAX010000052.1 GCA_021808785.1 Actinomycetes bacterium
GATCGGCCAGCCGCAGGGGACCACGGGCCATCGGTCCGGGATGTTGCACGCTCCACGCCCTCATGAGCTGAACCTACCCTCCCCCACCTCCTTGTCTTGGCCGCCGCGAGTTGGAAATCTGATGTCATGGGCCGCTCCGAGAACGACATCCTCGCCGCCGAACTGCTCCGGCTCCAACGCGAGCTAGTGACCATGCAGCAATGGATCCGCCAGGAGGGCCAGCGCCTGGTGGTCCTGATGGAAGGGCGCGACGCCGCCGGCAAAGGAGGTGTCATCAAACGCCTCACGGAACATCTGAACCCCCGCTGGTGCCGGGTGGCCGCCCTGCCCGCCCCATCAGACCGGGAGAACACCCAGTGGTACTTCCAGCGCTACGTCGAGCACCTACCCGCGGCGGGCGAGATCGTGATGTTCGACCGCAGCTGGTACAACCGGGCCGGGGTGGAACGGGTGATGGACTTCTGCACCGACGACGACGTCAAGCGGTTCTTCCGCCAGTGCCCGGCGTTCGAGCGATTGCTCATCGACGACGGCATCATCTTGGTCAAGTACTGGTTCTCGGTCAGTCGCGACGAGCAGGAGCGCCGCTTCCGGGAGCGGGCCAAGGATCCGCTCAAACGCTGGAAGCTGAGCAGCATGGACGTAGAGGGACGCAAACGTTGGTCCGCCTACTCCCAGGCCAAGGACGACATGTTCGCCCACTGCGACCTACCCGATTCGCCCTGGTGGGTCGTCCCCGCGGATCACAAGACGACGGCCCGGATCAACTGCATCGCCCACCTGCTCAGCATCGTCCCCTACAAGCAGGTGGCGGTACCGGCCCTGGACCTCCCACCGCTTCGGACCCACCGCTCGCCCGGGCGCGACCCGCGCCCACAGCGCGAGGTCCCCGACCATGCCGCCTCGCTTCTCGGCTCGACGTGATCTGCCGGGCTCCGGGACTCACGTCAGGGCCCGCCGGGCCTGCCGGCGGACGAAGTTGAGAATTTCCATGTGCTTGGTCGTGTCAAGCTCCATGAGCTTCACGAGCAGAGGCCACATGGTGGTGTCCTTGATGGTGTCCATCTCCTTGCGCAGGCGCCTCAGGAACTGGAGATCCATCTCCTCGTGCTCCAGCAGCCGGTCGCCGAGCTCGGCGATCCGGTGCGAGTCGGGACCCCAACCGCCCAGACGCGGCACCACCGGCTCGCCGGACTGCATCTCGGTGTCCATGCGCAGCGACTCGGCCAGCTCGTGGATCATGCGGTGGTGGCGCACCTCGTCCTCGATGATCAAGGCGGTGAGGTAGCGGAACGCGGCCGACTGCGATTCGGCGGCCGCGTGCTGGTACTCGACGAGCAGCTCCCGCTCGTTCTCCTCGTGGGAGGTCAGGTGGTCGTACAGGCTCTGCTCCCAGACGCTCGCACCGCTCAGCTGCTCCTGCATGACGGGCACCTCCGAATCAGTCGGTCTGTCCGAACGGTAGAGCCCGGCGCGCCTCGCCGGGAGGGCCATTGGTCCCGTATCACCGGGAAAGGTCGGGCGAGGCGCCAGCCAGGCACCCGACGGCGGGATCGGGTCAGCCGCGACGCAATCCGAACCAGCGCCGGCGCGACCGGCGGACCACCTGGGCCGATACTTCTTCGTGGCCGAGCGGCAGGCCGGATGCCAGCGAACGACGGGCGGTGTCGGCCACGAGGTCGCGATAGCGCTCGCGGTGGCCCAGCTCCAATGGCTGCTGCATCGGGTCGCGACCAAAGACCACGACCAGCATCTCGCGCGTCTGGGCGGCGGCCACGGTGATACGCATGCTCGGCATACCGTCCCTGACCGACCGGCTGAGGACAGCGAGCATCTCCACCGTTACCGCCAACCCGGCCTGGACGGCGTCGGTCGACGCCAGCAGACCCTCCTGGTACTCGCCATAGATGCGGTTGACCTCACGGCACAACCGCAGGCTGAAGGCGACGTCGTCCTCCTCCACGAATGTGAAGCCGGCCGATTCGACTACCGGATCGATCAGTTCGGTGGGCGGGATGGTCAGCTGCACTTGATCTCCGTGTGCGCCCGGGCCTCGAACCCTGACAGGCACAGTCGAATTCTCGGCCCGACGGCCTACGCGCTTTAGCGCTGCTTGCCACCAGCAGGCGAAATGCCCCAATCCCGGGCCGACCACAGGACCTGTCTCGGTCCGGTCCACCTTTGATGACAGGTGTCACACGGCGGATGATCAAAGGCCGCCGGACCGCTCTGTTTGGTTATGAAAAGGCACGCAGGGTGATCAATTGGATGTCCGACTGTCGCTCCGGGCCCATTTGCCCATAGAGTGGATGAAACCACTTCCCCTACACAGGAGTTCAAATGGCAGCAGCAAAGCTCGTAGTCAGCAAAGCCCGTGGCGGCAGCCGCATCACCCTCGTCGGTACGAGCGGGACCGAGCTGTTGAGCTCGAAGGTCTTCACCGAGCCCCGCGGCAAAGGTGCCACCCTCCGGTCGCTCAAGGGTCTGCTCGGCGAGAACATCGTCGTCGAGGACCAAACGGCTCGCGTGGCCGAGAAAGCCGTCCCCGCTGTCCCCACTGTCCCGGCAGTGGCCGCGCCGCAGACCACTGCCCGCGTCCGCACCCCTGCCTCTCGTCCCCGCAAGAAGGCCGCCGCCGCCTCGACCCGTAGCCGCAAGAAGGCCACCGCCGCCGAGAGCTGACACCCCGAGGGCGTGTCGTGCTGATCGACCGTGCGGCTCCGGTGCGGGCCGTCGGTCGCATGCTCAGGGCGCTATCGGCCGGTTGGTCCACTGCCGCCCCATGCGGCGCGACTCCGAGCGGTACCAGCCGCCGGCCGCACCCGTCCCGCCATCGGTGGGAATGGTGTGGCCGGTGACGAAGGAGGAGAGGTCCGACGCCAGGAACAGCAGCGCCCGGGCCTGGTCCTCGGCCACCCCCATCCGCCCGACGGGCACCCACTGTGGCCAGAGATGGAGCTGGTCCTCGGGCACCCACTCGGCGTAGGGAACCTGGAGGGACTCCGTGACATCGGGGCCGATGCCGTTTACCCGGATTCCCATGTGCCCCACCTGTACCGCCAGGCTACGGGTGAACTGGACCACGGCCGCCTTGTACGCCGCGTACACCGGATCCTCGGGGTAGCCGCGCAGCGCCTCGATCGACGACACGTTGATGATGGTCCCGGAGCGGCGCTCGATCATGGCCGGCAGGAACTCCCGGCTGGCCACCATGACGTGCAGGAAGTTGACCTTGTGCAGGTCCTCCCAGAAGTCCACGTCCCCGTTTACGAACGAGCCCACGTTGCGCAGCCAGTGGCCCACGTTGTTGACCAGGACGTCGACCCGCCCGTAGCGCTCGAGGACGGCGCGGCGAAGACGCGCCAGCTCGGAGGGGACGGTCACGTCGGTCTGCACCGCCATGGCTCGGCCCCCGCCCGCGGTGATGGCGGAGACGGTCCCGGCGGCCAGCTCGGGCGATATGTCGGCGACCACGACCTCAGCGCCGTGGCGGGCGAACAGTCGGGCCGCGGCGGCACCGATGCCGCCTCCCGCCCCGGTGATCACGACCACCCGGTCCTGGAGGAGGGGTCCCGGGCCGTCCAGCTGCTCGGCGCCCCCGCTCATGCCGTCCTCCGGTGGTCGTCGCATCGGTCCAGTCTCCGCATGGCGCCAGATCATAGGATTTCCACCGGTGACTACCATCGCAAAGCAGCCGACCCCCGCCCGCTGGAGCCTGGGGGTTACCGATATAACCTTCGGCGACCGCCCACTGGAGGAGGTGGCCGCGGCGGCGGCCGGCCTGGGCTTCGAGCACCTCGACCTGGTCATCCATTCGGAGGACTACGCCGACCAGGACCTGGCGCTGGCGGTGGGCGACCGGATGTCAGGCGCGGCCCGAGACGGGTGGTCCTTCCCGGCTCCCCTCCCCGGCCCAGGAGCATGGGAGGCCATGGTCGCAGCCCTGCACCGGCACCCGACCGCCGTCGTCGAGCCGTGGGCCGGATCGGTCTGTGACGGCCTCGACGCCATCCGCGCCCTCAGGGCCGAGGTCCCCGGGGTCCGCCTGCTGGTGGACACCGGTCACGCCGCCTACCGGGACGAGGATCCGGTGCAGCTGCTCCCCTGGGCCGCCCACATCCAGCTCCGGCAGGCCGCGCCGGGGCGCCAGCAACTCCTGGCGGAGGAGGGCCGGGTGGACTTCGTCGCGGTGTTCGAGGCCCTCGACCGGCTGGACTACCGCGGCCGGCTCACCATCGAGTACTTCGACATCCCCGACTACGGGTGGGGCCTCGAGGACCCGGTCAGCTATGCCTCGGCCCTGGCCGAGCACCTCCGGCCGCTACTGGCCCGTTTCGCCCCGGCCTGACCCGTCACCGGGGACCGACGCGGGTCCCGGTCAGCCGAATACGCCGATCCCGGCCGCCTCGTTGCGCCGGCGCCATTCCTCCTTGGGCCGACGGGTGACATCCACATCCTTGGCCAGGCCGCGCAGGGCTCCGACCGTCGCCTGGTCCTTGGGGGTGTGCGCGAACGGATCCCAGTCGAAGAACCGGCAGGCATTCTCCCAGGTGATCTTGTGGATCTCGTCATCCCGGCATTTGGCGTCCTGGAACTCCTTCCAGGCGAATTCCGGCGACTTGGGCCACGTGGTGTCGGTATGGGGGTAGTCGCACTCCCAGGCGATTATGTCGATGCCGATGCGGTCCCGTAGGGCCAGACCCGACGGGTCGGTGATGAAGCAGGCCAGGATGTGGTCCCGGAACACTTCGGAGGGGCGCTTGCCGCCGAAGTCGTCGGCGTGGTGCAACCAGCCCTGGTTGCTGTAGTGCCGGTCGACCCGGTCGAAGTAGAACGGGATCCACCCGATGCCGCCTTCCGACAGGGCCACCCTGAGGTCGGGGAACCGGCGCAGCGTGGGACCGAAGAGCAGATCCTGGGCGGTGATGGCGCTGATCTGGCAGGCCAGCACCATCAGGTGGTCCACCGGGGCCTCGGGGGCCCGCTTGATCACGTCGAACCCGGCCCCGATGTGCAACGACAGGACCATGTTCTCGTCGACGACCGCCTCGAGCATGGGGTCCCAGTAGCCCGACAGGAAGCTCGGAAAGCCCTGCACGTGGGGGGTCTCCAAGAAGCTGATCGACTTGCATCCCTTGGCCCCCAGGCGGTGGACCTCGGCCGCGGCCAACTCGACGTCCCACATGGGAACGATCCCGAGCGGTATGAAACGGCCCGGGTAGGTCGCGGCCCACTCGTCGATGGCCCAGTCGTTGTAGGCCTGGAGCATGACCAGGGCCACTTCCTTGTCCGATGTCTCGGTGAACGTGCGGGCGTTCCAGCCGGCCATCGTCGGGAAGTTCATCGAGGCCAGGACGCCGTTGGCATTCATGTCGCGTACCCGCTCGTGGACGTCGAAGCACCCGGGGCGCAGCTCGGCGTAGACCCCCGGGTTGAATCCCCACTCCTCGCTCGGCCATCCGACCGTGGCCGCCATGCCGAAGGGGGTCGAGGTCCTCTCCCCCTGGAACTCCCACTGGTCGATGCCGTGCTCGTCGCGCACGACCTTCGGCATCTGAGCCGCCCACTTGGCCGGGACATGGTTCTTGTACATGTCGGGCGGCTCGATCATGTGATCGTCGATGCTCACCAGGATCATGTCTTCGAGTTGCACGATTGCTCCTCTCGGCCCCGGTCGGGCCCCTGATCGCGCTCACGGGGTCCCGGAAGCGACTTTTTGTTCTTCGACGTCGAAATCTAGTCGCTCCCGCCCGCTCCCGCAGTATGGGTTGACGGCCCGGTTCGGGGTCAGAGGCGGGCGTTGAGCTCGGCCAGTGCCTGCAGCTGCTCGATGTAGTGCTCCACCGAGTGGTGCATGAAGTGGGCCGAGGCGATCGTGGTCCCGGCTTCGGCCAGCACGCCGAGGGAGTCCGCGGTGCCGGCCGGATCACCGATCGGGTCGAACGGCCGGTCCGGGGGCAGGACCACCTCGAACCCGCTCGGTCGCTCGAGCCCGCTCAGCCACCCGGCCGCCTGCGTCAGCGGCACGGCAAAAGGGCACCAGCCGTCGGCCAGCTCCACCGCCCGGCGCAGGGAACGCCGGGTCCGGCCCCCGATCCAGATCGGAACGTGCTCCTGGAGCGCGCACGGGTCGATGCGGAGCCCGCCGAAGGAGTAGTAGGGGCCGTGGTACTCCGGGTCGCTCGTCGACAGCGAGGCCCGCAGCGCCCGCAGGGCGTCGTCGGCCCGGGCGCCGCGGTCCTCGAAGGGGGCGCCGAGGAGGTCGAACTCCTCCTTGAGGGTGCCCACCCCGACGCCCAGGATCACCCGGCCCCCGCTGAGCAGGTCCAGTGTCCCGTACCGCTTGGCGATCTCCAGCGGGTGGTGGTAACCGAGCACCAGCACGAAGGTGGTCAGCCGGATCCGCTCGGTGCGGGCTGCGATGTAACCGAAAGTGGACAACGGATCCCAGTAGCGGGCCCCTCGCCGCCCGGCCTCGTGAGCCGGGATGCCGATGTGCTCGCTGCAGGTCATGAAGTGGTACCCGAGCCGGTCGGCCGCCTCGGCGATCCGGCTCACATCGTCGATGGTCCCGGTCCGCTCCCAGGCGGCGTGCGCCCCCGCCTGGTTCACCACCACGGGCGTCCCGATGCCCAGCTTCATCCGTCCCTCCTCACCCCGGGGCGCGTCGGCCCCGGTCGCGCCGGCCCCGGTGGCCGGCCGCCCGGAGTGTAGGCGGCCCGCTCAGACCGGGGATCGGGAGTTGAGCACGTGGATGGCCAACGCACCGGAGGAGGTCGTGCCGGCGTCGACCGGAAGCTCCACCCCGGTGATCCAGCGGCTCTCCTCCGAGGCCAGGAACACCGCCGGCCACGCCACATCCCAGGCGTCGCCTTCGGTGCCGAGGAGTCCGCAGGCCCGCCGGATCTCCCGCATCTCCTCGCCCCCGCTCAGCCCCATCGGGGTGTGGACATGGCCCGGCAGAATGCAGTTGACCCGTATGCCGTCGCGCCCGTGCAGGTAGGCCCAGTCCCTGGTGAGGCCCAGCATGGCCGCCTTGGACGCCGCGTACGCTCCGGATCCGTGGCCCCGGCTGGCCGCCACCGAGGAGATGTTGACGATCGAGCCCCCACCGGCCCGGCGGAGCCGGGGTATGGCGTGGCGGGCGGTCAAGAAGGTGGCGTGCAGGTTGACCGCCATCACCTGCTCCCAGGTCTCGATGGCCACGTCGACCGGGCTGCCGCCACCGCCGGGCAGCGCGGCGCAGTTGACGACGGTGTCGAGGCCGCCGAGGGCGTCGTCCGCCTGGCTCACGCAGCGCTCGCTGTCGGATATCGAGGACAAATCTCCGACCGTCGCCATCGCCATCCCGCCGCGGCCGCTGATCAGCTCCACCGTGGCCTCCGCTCTGGCCCTTGATACATCAGCCACTGCAACCGCGGCGCCCTGGGCGGCGAAGAGCACGGCGATGGCCTCACCGATGCCGAACAGCTCGCCGCCCGCCAGCATGCCGGCCCCGGTCACGAAGGCCCGCTTGCCGGCCAGACGCCGACCGGGGACGACGCCCCGCCACCAGGGTTGGGTCGACTGGTCGTCAGGGCCGGCGTCCACTGCGGCGAGTCTGCCAGAATCACTCGCATGCCGGTACGGGGGTGGCGATGAGCGAGCGGCCGTTGGCCGGGCGGGTGGCCGTGGTGTGCGGCGCGAGCCGAGGCATCGGTAAGGGGATCGCGGCGGAGCTGGCCATCGCCGGCGCCCATGTAGTGGTCACCGGGCGCACCGTCGAGCCGGTCGAGGGACGCCCCCCAGGGTCGCTGAGCGAGACTGTGCAGGAGCTCGAGGCCCTAGGTGGGCGGGCCGAGTACCGCCGCTGCGACGCGGCCGACGAAGCATCGGTAACGGCCCTCTTCGAGGGCGTACGGGCCGACCACGGCCGGGTCGACGTGCTGGTCAACAGCGCCTTCGACGCCCACAGCTTCGGAGCCTCGATCGGTACGCCGTTCTGGGAGTTGCCCCTCGACATCTGGCACCGGGTCGTCGACGTGGGGACCAAGTCCGCCTACATAACGACGGCTGCCGCCGTCGCCTTGATGCTCGGCTCCGACGGCCTCATCGTCAACGTGTCGGGGCGGGGGGCGGCCCGCTACAAGTACAACGTCGCCTACGGGGTGGGCAAGGCGGCCACCGACCGAATGACCAGCGACATGGCCCTCGATCTGCAGGAGCACGGCCTGACCGTGGTGTCGCTCTGGCCCGGAGTGACCCGCACCGAGCTGCACGACCGCGACCCGGAGCGGGCCACCGCCTCCTTCGGCGACCTCGACCAGCTGGAGACCCCCCGCTATGCCGGGCGGGTCGTGGTGGCCCTCGCCACCGATCCGGCCCGCACGGAGCTGTCCGGGGGCCACTACTGGGTGGCCGAGCTGGCCGCCCGCTACGGCCTGACCGACGAGCACGGTCGCAGCCATCCCCTCCCCGACGTCAACGGGTAGCCATTTCTCGCTCGGCCGGGGTGGCGGCGGGTAACTCGCGATCAGTAGCGGCACCGCTCCGAGAAGGGAGGGAGCAGATGACAGCCGCTAGGCGGGTATGGCTTCTATGCCCGGCTCGCAGCGCCCGGCCACGTGGTCGTCCTCCCCGGAAACCTCCTCCAAGCTGCGCCCGGAGGGTTCGGGAAGCACCAGGGTGAGCAGGTAACCGAGCCCGGCGGCCCCGGCCGCTACGCCCAGCATGCCCCGGAGACCGATGCTGTTCTGCAGGTGGGGCACCAGGAACACCCCGATGAAGGCCCCCAGCTTGCCGATGCCGGCGGCCATGCCATGCCCGGTTGTGCGCTGGCTCACCGGGAAGACCTCGGAGGGCATGACGAACGTGGTCGTGTTGGGGCCGAACTCGATGAAGAAGTAGCTCAAGCCGAAGATGGGCAGGAAGGCGGCCGCCGTCGAGGTCAGCCCGGCGATGGCGGCGAGCAGCGCGAAGCACAGGGTCATTACCGAGAAGCCGATGAGCTGCAGGCGGCGGTGACCGACGCGGTCCATCCGGGCCACAGCGAGCAGGTATCCGGGCAGGGCGAACACCACGAACAGGCCGAGCGACCAGGCCAACTTGGTCTCCGTGCCGGCCTGCGGGGAGACCTGCTTCAAGATGCTGGGCAGCGAGAGGGTGTTGCCGTAGTAGGCGTAGTCGAAGAGGAACCACGTGCCGGCCGTTCCGGCGATCAGGGTGAGCATCTTTCGGTTGCACAGGAACTGGCGCAGTCCCATGTGACGTGTCTGGTCGACGACCACGTTCGAGGCCTCGATGGCCCCTTCGGCGAAGGCTTGGAGCTGCTGCACGGCCCGCTCGGTATCGCCTCGGACCCGGGCCTGGAAGCGGGGGGACTCCGGCATCCGGGCCCGCAGGTAGAGCACCGAGGCGGCGGGCAGGGCACCGAGCCCCAGCAGGATGCGCCAGGTCAGGTCGCTGCTGATCCCGGATCCGACCAGGATCAGGGCCACCAAGGGCCCGACGATGAGCCCCAGCGCCTGCATCGAAAAGACCAACCCGACCAGGCGCCCGCGGTCTTTGCGGTTCGAGTACTCGCTCATCAGCACCGCGGAGACCGGGTAGTCACCACCGATGCCCAGACCGAGCAAGAAGCGGGCCACCACCAAGAAGACGAAGCCGGTGGCGAATGCCGAGGCGACGGCCCCGACGATCATGATGGCCGCCACTGTGGTGTAGATCGTCTTCCGGCCGACCACGTCGGCGATCCGCCCGAACACCAAGGCGCCGAAGAAGGCGGCCAGGATGGCCGAACCGGTCACCCAGCTGGTCTGCGTGGTGGACAGGTGCCACTGCGTCTTGACCAGGATGGCCACGGTGGCAATGACGAACAGGTCATAGGCATCTGTGAAGAAACCCATGCCGGAGATGACCACCGCCCGGCGGTGGAACCGGCTGCGGGGAGCCTCATCGAGCAGATGGCTCAGCGTCGGAGCGGACATTTCGGCTCTCGGTTCCAAGATCAGTGCTCCCGCCTCGGTACGAAGGCTGCTCCGCTGTGGCGACCGGACGTCGTCACCGTCGTTGGACCTGTGACCATCTCCATCTGCCCCCAGGATCCAAGATCAAGGTGTCCAGGTAGCAAATTCGAAATGAACGAGAGATGAACAGCAGGCCAAGCTTCAGCGACCGGCCGGTCAGCCCGGGGGGCGGGGACGGCGCGAACCCCGGAAATGGCCGATCCGGTAGCCGACCCAACCGGCGCCGGCCGCCACCACGATCAGCTCCAACAGGTGGAGCACCGTGAAGACCACACCGGCGAGGATCCATATGGCCGCCCCGACGGCCAGGAGCGCCACGACCGCCATGAGCGCCGACCCACCCAGGCTGCGCCGGCGCCGCCGGGGCGCGGCGGCTGAATCGTAGATGCGGTCGGGACGGGCCGGCGCCGCCCCCGACAGCTGGGTCCGTGGATCCGGACCACCGGAGCGGACGGGCGGGACCTCGGCCACCACGCCGGGCCGGGCATCGGCGCCGAGCGTCCTACAGATGAGGCACTCGGCCGGGACGAACCCGTGGATGCAGCTACCGGGCATCGTCGTCATCCATCCAGACACCGGGCAGCCGAACCGTGATCCACGAGATGATCCTACGAAGTCGCGCCCGGCCCGGCATCCACCGTCGGGTCCAAATCCGGCTCCACCCTGCGGAGGAGCCGCCGACCTTCCGGCTGTGCTACGCCGGACACCATGAACCCACCGTGGTGGCAGGGGTGCACCATCTACCAGGTGTACGTCCGGTCGTTTCGCGACACCGACGACGACGGCTACGGGGATCTGCGAGGGGTCACCGCCGGGCTCGACCATCTGGGCTGGCTGGGGGTGGATGCGATCTGGCTCTCGCCAACCATGCCGTCCCCTGACCACGACTGGGGCTACGACGTCTCCGACTACTACGGCGTCCATCCCGAGCTCGGCACCATGGCCGACATGGACGGCCTGATCGCCCGGGCCAAGGCGCGAGGCATCCGGGTGCTGATGGATCTGGTGCCGAACCACACCAGCTCCGAGCATGCCTGGTTCGTCGACGCCCGCTCGGGTCGGGGCGCCACGCACCACGACTGGTACGTCTGGGCCGAGGCCCGCGACGGGGGGCCACCCAACAACTGGCTAGACGCCACGGGGAACCCGGCCTGGACCCTCGACGAGACGACCGGCCAGTACTACCTGCACAACTTCCTCGAGTGGCAGCCCGACCTCAACTGGTGGAATCGGGACGTACACGCCGAATTCCTTCGCATCATCGCCTTCTGGCTGGACCGGGGAGTGGCCGGCTTCCGGATCGACGTGGCCCACGGCCTGTACAAGGATGCCCTGCTGCGCGACGACCCTCCCACACCCCGCAGCACCGGGGCCCCGTATGGATTGGAGGGTATCTACAGCAAACACCGACCGGAGACCCACAGTGTGTTCCGGGATTGGCGCCACCTGGTCGACGGCTACCGATCCGCTCCGATCCTCCTCGGCGAGACCTGGGTCCTCGATCCGGCCCAGATGGCCCGGTACTACGGCCACGGTGACGAGCTGCATCTGGCCCTCAACTTCGGCTTCTTCTTCAGCGACTTCACCGCCGCCGCCATGCGGTCGGTGGTGGAGCAGACCCTCGCCGCCCTGCCTCCCGGCGCCTGCCCGGTGTGGGCCGGGTCCAACCACGACGACTCCCGCTTCCCGACCCGCTGGTGCAGGGGTGACGATCAGCGGGTCCGGCTGGCCCTGACGGTGCTGTGCACCCTGCCGGGCACGACCATCCTCTACTACGGCGACGAGCTGGGCCTCGGTGACGTCGAGGTGCCCGACGAGCAGCAACGGGATCCCATGAGCTGGCACGGCCGACCGGCGAGGGTCAACCGCGACGTGGCCCGCACCCCCCTGCCGTGGCGGCCTGGATCCAATTACGGGTTCACCGGGGCCGGGGTGGCGCCGTGGCTCCCCCTCGGTGGGCGTGACGGCCGCACCATCGCCGAACAGCGCCACGATCCGGGTTCGGTGCTCTGCCTGACCCGGGAGCTGCTGGCATTGAAGGACCGGTCACTCGAGTACCGCTCCCACCCGAGCCCGCCGCAGACGTGGATTTACGGGAGCGGCCGATTGACAGTGGCCGGCAATTTTTCCTCCGAGGCCCGCACCGTCGAGCTCCCGGCCGGGACCAAGATGCTCTCCAGCCGTACCGCGAGCCTGGTCGGTGCCGCCCGGCGGGTCGAGCTGCAGCCCTGGGAGGCCGTCGTGTCGACGCCCTGAACCGGTCGCTGGCGGCCGCCTCGGCAGGGCCCGTCTCGAGACGGCTGGTAAGGACCGGTCCGGCCAGGTACCTCACCCGCGCCGTCAGGCACCTCGGCTGAGGGTGGCATCGGCCCGGGCCCGGTCGACCTGATCAGGGCTGTAGGCGATGACGGGCCGGTCGTGACCGTAGACGTCGAGGGTATGGATGAACCGGTGGAGCCCCATGGAGCTGGCACAGGCGAATCCGAGCTCGATGATCTGGGCCGCGGTGAACACTTCGCCCAGCTCCCGGTACACCTCGTCATCAATGGCGTGATGATCGGAGGAGAGAAGGTCCAAGAAGCGCACGGCCAACTGCTCCTGCCTGGTCAGATCGCCATGGCCGGGCCCGAGCAGGCAAGCCACATCTTCGTCGGTGATGGAGTCGTGCTTGCGCGACTGCATGCAGGGCTGGCACTCCCCCAGCTGGGCACTGCGGATCCGCAACAGCTCGAGGATGCGGCCGCCGAGCAGCGAGTCCTGCCCCCAAACGCGGCGCGCCGCATCGGTCATCAGAATCTGCTGGGTCCTGTAGGCAAAGATCTGCAGCGGGATCGCCGTCGCGTATCTTCCGCTGGTCACGCCGTCCTCGATGACCCGCCTCGGCTCGGGGGCCAGCTCCTCCATCGGAATCGGCTCTATCCTCGGCACTGGTCCCTCCCCTGTCTGTAGCCCGACCGCACCGGACCGGGCACCGTGTCGTGTGACCGACCCTAGCCCGAGCCGGTGACGCTGTCGCCGGCTCGGTCGACGGCGACGCAGAAGTCTGCGGTCGGGCAGGCGATGGAGTCGACGATCTGCTCCCCGTCCACGTTGGACGGCGACGACCACGTCGTCCCGTCATAGAGCAGCACATTGGCCGTCCCCGACCCACTGTTGTAGCCCTGGGGCAGCAGGCCATCGACGGCGGCACAGAAGTCGACCGTCGGGCAGGACACCGACTCGATGAAGTCCGATGGGTCGATGGTCACGGGGGCAGACCATTGGGTGCCGTCGTACACGACGATCTGGCCCAGGTTCTCGCTCGCGACGCAGAAGGCGGCGGTGACGCAGGAGACGGCGTTGCGATATGCCACCGTGGGCGCCACCTGCCCGGGGCTGATACTGGTCGCGCTCTGCCACGATCCCTGCACGTAGTAGAAGACGTCCTGATCGGGCCCGACCCCGACGCAGGACCCGGCGACGGGGCA
This sequence comes from Actinomycetes bacterium, assembly GCA_021808785.1. Classification (GTDB taxonomy): domain Bacteria; phylum Actinomycetota; class Acidimicrobiia; order Acidimicrobiales; family Palsa-688; genus JAKCDU01. The sequence goes on from JAKBAX010000052.1 coordinate 13,472, forward strand.
GGACACCGACGGGACATCCCGAGACACCTTGGTCCAGCCCCCCGGGTCGACCTGTGTGGGTGCTTTCCAAGAACCGTCGCGGTAGACGAGGGCGTTTCCGTTGCCGTCGACGGCGGCACAGAACTGGCTCGTGGGGCACGAGACCGACGTCAGTTCGCTGAAGCCGGCGTTGTCCACCCGCACCGGTCGGCTCCAGCCGAGGCCATCGAAGGTGATGGCGTTTCCGGCCTGGTCCACGGCGACGCAGAAATCCGCGCTGGCGCACGATACGGAACTGATGTCCTGGCTCCCGTCGATGTCGATCGGCTGGTGCCAGAGGCCGGCCACGTAGGAGATGGCCTGGCCATGATCGTCGACCGCGACGCAGAACAGTCTCGACGGGCAGGAGATGGCCTGAGGGGAATGGCCGGGGTCCATCAAGACCGGGGACCCCCATGCGAGAGGCGCCTGCGGGACGGTCGTCGACGGGATCTTGGTGGTCGCGGTCTTGGGCCGGCTCGGATGGGTCACGGGTGGGGACGGGACGACCACCGCCGTGGGACGGTGAGATGAGGTACCGGCGCGCAATATGACGGCATTGAGGCCCATACCTGCGCCGAAGGCCGCCAGAACCATCGCCAGCGATCGCCACCGCCGTCCCGACGGCGGTGGCCGTCGCCGGCCGGCCGGGGCCCCGAGCGGCCGGAAATCCGCTTCGAGCGCCAGGTAGACGTCGGCGCCCGGTCCCTCGCCAGGAGACCCACTCCCACCCACCTCCGGTCGGGCGCGACCCGAAACGTCCACCCTCCCATTATCCCGCCCGCTGGCGCACTGACGTTCACAACCCGGTCCGGCTCACGACCGCGCCAGCACATCGGAGATATTGCTAGCCGGGGAGCACCGTGCCGCACACCGGGTTGACGTTGGCGGCGACCACGAACCGGTTGCCCTTGTACTGAGGGAACCAGATGCAGTTACCCGCTCCGGCCCCACCGGTCCCCCGATCACTCATGGCCATGCTGAGGGTGTGGCCACCCCACAGGCCAGCACCGTCGTAGTTGGTGATGCCGAGAAGGGTGTTGATGATCGACGCCTGGGTCGGATTGGCCCCCGCCCTCTGCAGCGCCGTCACGAACAGGTCGACCGAAAGGTAGGCCACGTACTCGTTGAGGCCGGGGACCTGGGTGTAGTCGGCGTACTTCTTCAGCGCACTCTGGAAGTTCTCGGTGGCCTTCGTGTGCATTTCCACCGGTTCGTACAGCATCTGGAAGTACCCGTCCTGCGCTTGCTGCAGGGCCGACGGACCGGCCTCGAGCAGGTCCGACCCGTATCCGGCCCCGTAGACCGCGGCCTTGAGCGGCGCTCCTTGCTGGCGCATGCCCGCAACGATGGCGAAGCCGCTGTTCTGCTCGATCTCCATGGCCACGCCATCCACACCCGACTGCTTGAGGGCCAGCACCACCGGCCCCACGTTGGTACTGCCGAGGGGGAACTGTGAGTTGATGTAGCCGACCTTCAGCCCGGCCGCCTGAGCCGAAGGAGCCACCGCCTTCACCGCGTCGGCCGAGCTGGGGATGATCTGGTAGCCGATGCCGCCGACCGTCGTCGCGCCCACCCGCTTGAAGAACTGCCCGATGCTCGTCTCGGCCTTGCTGTAGTCGGCGAAGCCGAAGACAGAGAACATGTTGCGGTTCGTGTTCCACTCGCTGCCGTCGAACGACGCTCCCAACACAGGGATGCCGTGGGAGCTGAGGTAGGAGACGGCCCCGAAGGTGAGATCCGATATTGCGATCACCGCGAACACATGATCCTGCTCGACCAGAGTCTGGGCCGCAGTCAGTGCGCCGGCCGGGGTGGACTGCGTGTCGGCTGTGTACAACTTGAGGTTGTAGCCCTGGGTCGCAGCCAGCCCGATGCGCGCCTTGGCGGCGAGCGGCATGTCCTTGCTGTCGGCGGATGCCGCGCCGGTGAAGTCACCCATCAGACCGAGGGCATAGGTCCTGCCACCCGACGAGCCTCCCGCACCCGGGCTCCCTGTAGTCGGCGAGGCCACGTTCTTGGCCGAGCTGCTGCAGGCAGTTGCGACCATCATCAATCCGACCGCTACCACTCCGACGCTTCTGACGAACTGCATCCATACCCCCGGTCTATGCAAAACTATATGACTTATAGTACGCGGAAGTGTAGGTGCCCATGGCCACGGATCCGGCTCGCTGCACAGCCACGCTGACCAAGGTGGGCCATTGTGGCTCCCTTCGGCCGCTGGGACATGGCACGAGGCGGGTATCGGCCTAGAAGCGCTCTCGTCGAACGGTCGCCTTTTGACCCCGGATCTTGACGCCCCGCATGGCTTGGATCACCTCGTCGGCTTGCGCTTCGGGTACCTCGACGAGGGAGAACCGCTGATTGATCTGGATGGAACCGAGGTCACGACCGCTCAGGTGGGTCTCGCCGGTGATGGCACCGACGAGGTCCTGGGGACGTACACCGCTGTCGCGGCCGACGCCGATGTACAGGCGGGCGGTGTTCCCCGACGAGGGACGGGAGGTACGGCGGTCGCCGGCCGGGAATGCCCCCCCGGAGGCATCAGGGATGTCCTCGTCGTCCTCGTCGGGACCGGCAGAGGCGTGGGCCAGCTTGACCGCAGCCAGAGCCACCTCCATCACGTCGAACTCGTCGGCCAGCGACTCGACCACCACGCGGTACCCGTCGAGGTCGTCACCGAGGATGCTCTCCCGCAGGGCGGCGCGCGTCAGGTCCAGGCGATGGGCCCGCAGATCGGCCACGGTGGGGACCTTGTGTATGGAGATCCGCCGCTTGGTCACCCGCTCGATGTTCTTGAGCATGCGGTGTTCGCGCGGCTCGACCAGGGTGATCGCCACCCCCGCCCGCCCGGCGCGCCCGACACGCCCCATCCGGTGGACGTAGGACTCGACCGAGGCGGGCATGTCGAAGTTGACGACGTGCGACAGTTGCTCGATATCGAGGCCGCGGGCCGCTACGTCGGTGGCGACGAGCAGGTCGGCGGTACCGGCACGCAAGCGACCCATCACCCGGTCTCTCTGCTCCTGGCTCATACCGCCGTGCAGCGCCTCAGCCCGATAGCCGCGGCCGTTGAGGGTCTCGGTCAAGGAGTCGACGCCCTCCCTGGTCCGGCAGAACACGAGGGCCGCGGCGGGCGCTTCGACATCGAGAACCCGGCCCAGCCCGGTCGCCTTGTGGGCCCTCGCCAGCACATACGCGAAGTGGCGCACCAGGGGCGTCACCTCGTCAGCGGTGGTCGGCTCGGCGATCCGGATGCGCTCGGGCTGGTGCAGGTGGCGCCGCCCGATAGCGTCGATGCGGGCGGGCAGCGTGGCCGAGAACAACACGGTCTGTCGCCGGGCGGGGGTCTCGGCCAGGATGGCCTCGAGGTCCTCGGCGAAGCCCATATCGAGCATCTCGTCGGCTTCGTCGAGTACCACCACCTCCAGGTCGGCCAGATGGAGAGTCTTGCGCCCGATATGATCCACCGCCCGCCCCGGCGTGGCGACCACTACATCCACCCCCGCATCGAGGGCCCGCAGCTGGCGGCCGATGGGCTGGCCACCGTAGATAGGCACCACCCGCACGCCGAGGTCGCGACCGTAGCGGTGCAGCGCCTGCGACACCTGCATGGCCAGTTCCCGGGTGGGGACCAAGATCAAGGCCATCGGGTGGCGGCCCCGCTCGCCGCTACCGAGCCGCTGCAGGATGGGCAGGGCGAAGGCGGCGGTCTTGCCGGTCCCGGTGGCAGCCTGGCCCATGACATCGCGACCATCCACCATCAGGGGGATGGCCGCCTCCTGGATGGGGGTCGGCTCCTCGTAGCCCAAGGCGGTCAGCGCAGAGATGAGCTCGGGGCGCAGACCCAGATCGGCGAATGTGGTGGGCCGATGGGCCGGTGTTTCGGTCACAGACAGGCACTCCTGGATGTGCCCTGGGAGGCACTAGAGACGGGCTTGCCACTGTAGGCACAGAGTCGGCCGAAGAGGTCGCCGGCGGCGCCTACGGTCAGGCCTGGCGAGCCGTTTCGCGCTCGTCGAGGAAGGACCACCACGCGGCCGCCGAACTTTCGGCATAGGGGCTCATGTCCTCGTAGGCGCAGCCCAGCTCGGAAATGGCCTCGGCGGTCCACTCGGCGTGCGAATCCTCCAGCACCGCGTGAACATCCCAGAACTCGGTGCCCACCGAGTCGAGGCCGTAATGCGAGCGGAGCGAATCCGCCTTCGTCGCCGCCACGTCGGCCGCTTGCACCTCGTAGGCACCGATTACCGCCAGGGCGGCCACCGGGCCGACCGGCGCGGCGTCGCGATAGGCGGAGACCAGCCGAGTGGTTGCGGTCGAGGCGGGTGCGGCGGTATCTGCACCCACCGCAGCGGCGAACCTGTCGAAGAGCTCCAGGTGGGGGCGCGGGTGGGAGCGTTCGTCGGCGAGATTGGCTTCGACCAGGCGGCGGGCAGGCCCGGCCGGGAGCGCGGCGGCGGTCGCCGCCAGCGCGGCCGGGAGGATCTGCTCCACGTGGCGGTACTGCCCGGCGTAGTCGGCCAGATCACCCTTGGTCAGCTCGCCGGCCTGCCAGGCGCGATAGAAGGGATGCTCGAGCAGCCTTCGCCGGCTGGCCACCTGATCGAGCACGCTCCGAGGGTCGAGATTCGTCACGGCCTGTGACGCTAGCCGCCCCCGCGGCGCCCGCTGGCACCCTCCCCTCAGCGGCACTGCCACTGCGGCGGCCGCTTCTCCATGAAGGCCCGGGGGCCCTCGAGGTAGTCCTCGGTCCGCGTGACCCGCTCGCGAAATGTCTCAGCGAGGATCTCCGCCTCGTGCATGGGCAGATTGAGCCCCTTCAGGATGGCCAGGCGGGTTCCCCGGACGGCGAGCGGGGCATTGCGGTTGACCAACTCGGCGATCTCCCGGGCGCGGGCGTGCAACCGGTCGGGCGGCACGAGCTCGGTCACGAAACCGAGCTCGTAGGCCCGTTGGGCGCTCAAGCGCTCCTGCTTGCCCAGGAGGGCCATGCGCATGGCCACGTTGATGGGGAGGGCGCGAGCGACCCTTACCATCTCCCGCCCGGAAACGATGCCGATGCTGACGTGGGGATCGAAGAAGGTGGCATCCTCGGCGGCGATCGAGATGTTGCCGGTGGTCACGAGATCCATGCCGGCCCCGCAGCAGATCCCGTTGACGGCCACGACGATCGGCTTGGCCATCGAGCGGAACGGCGGAGTGGCCTCCTGAGGTGCCTCCCACTCGGCGAAGCGCGACAGGTAGCTGCCCTCGTGCGGCACCTTGCCGTCGTCAGGGATCTTCTCCACATCGGCTCCCGAGCAGAAGGCCCGTCCGGTGGCTCGGACCACCAGGGTCCAGACCTCGTCGTCGGCCTCCGCCCGGAGGTAGGCGTCGCGCAGCTCCATGCTCATCTGATGATTGACGGCGTTGAGGCGCTCGGGGCGGTTGAAGGTGATCGTGGCGATCCGGTCGTCCACCTCGTAGACGATGGTCTCGTAGCTCATGATTGATCCTTTCCGGCTCTGACGCCATGTGTCTCGAGGAGCTCCTGCAGAGCCGCCTTGGCGACCTTGCCGGTGGCGGAGCGGGGCACGTCGTCGGGCCGGGCGGTGACGAACCACCGGGTCGGCACCTTGAAGCTGCTGAGGCGGTCGCGGGCGGCCCGGGCGATCACGTCGAGGGAAAGCGGCGACACGACGGCCGCCCCGATACAACGACCACCGCCTGGTAGCGGCAGATCGGCGACGAAAGCCTCGGCGACCCCATCCACCTCGCGAAGCGCCCGCTCCACCTCGGTCGGGTACACCGTCGCCCCTTTGACCTTGAACATGTCGTCGACTCGTCCGAGGTACCAGAGGTAACCATCGGCGTCCACCGAGCCCACGTCACCGGTGTGGTA
>JAKBAX010000432.1 GCA_021808785.1 Actinomycetes bacterium
CCGATCTGCGGCTGAGCCCGGCGCACCAAGTCGTGGGCTGCGTCGGCGACTATCGCCTCGACCGCCCGGCGCTGCGTCGGTGTGGTCGCGCTCAGATAGTGATCGCCTTCCACCGCTGTGGTGTGGTTCGGGTCGATCCTCGCCCGGGTGTTGCCGGTCCAAGAGCGTTTGTCGCGCAGCGACAGGTGGGTGGCGCGAATGCGGTGTCGATGGATCTTGATCGCCCGGCCGTGCTCGTCGCGCAACAGTTCGTGGTTGTCCGCCCATCTGCGGATGACCGTCCGGTGGACCGGTCCTGCGGAGATCGACCCTGAGCCTTCCCGTTCGACTCCGATCCACAGCTGGCGGCGAGCCTGGGGTCCCGCGAAAGCACGCAGTGCCGCCGAGTGCGACAGCCATTGCTCGACCAGCCGCACCGCCCGGCGGCTGAGCGTCACGCTCTCAGGCCCGGTGCGGCCCTTGATGTACCTGAGCAGGATCGAGGCATCACCGGCCCAGTCGATGTCGTCGACAACCAGGTCGCCGATCCCGTCGGGGACGATCCCCGAGGCGATCCCGAACCCGAGCAGGTAGGCCACCGTAACGTCTAGGTGCGGGAACAGTCCCCTGGTCGCCTCGGCAAAGCCGCCACGTTTGCGGACGGTCTGCGCCGAGATGGCCATGTGCGCTCCGACATCAACAACAGTTGACGGGCCGGTGCGGGCCAGCAGCCACCGCAGGTTGTCCAAGCTCTGCCCGCCGCTCGCCGGGTCGCCGCCCCTGGCTGCTCCTGCCAGCGCTTCTCGATGCGCGGCGTAGGACTCCTCGATGACCGCCATGCACGCCCCGGTCAGCCGGGCCCACTCGGCCTCGGGGTAGGGTGGGAGCGGCCGGCGGAACGGCTGCAAGTTGAACGCCCGCCCCTCGGCCAGCTCGCGCGCATCACCCGCCAACCCGCCTGACGCGGTGTCGAAGCCGACCAGCATCGCTCGGGTGCACGCCTCGATCGACCCGGTGGTGCCCATCCAGTACTCTGCGAGCCTGGCACGGCTGAGTTCTCCGGCGCCGTCGGTGAACCCGTGGTCTGCCAAGGTGGCCACCATATGGCGGGCCGCCCGCACATAGCCGGCGACGGTCCCCGCCGCATCGACGCTGCCATGCGGGTGGACCAGGCCGGCCAGGCCGACCATCAGGTCTCGTCCCAGTCTGCTGCCATCAGGCGCGTGAAGGCTGAAGGCACCCCGGCTGCCGTCGCTGAAGGTGGCCATGATCCCAAGCGGTCGCTCGACAAGGCTCGCCGGCATCAGGCTCCCGCCTCCTCATCGGCGCCCGCCAGCAACCACAAGACGCCGTCGGGCTCGACCGCGAAACTCGCCAGCAGACCAGCGTCATGAGCGGCCACCAGCTCGTCGAGCCGGCCGATCTGTTCCCGCAGATAGGCGACCCTGCCTTCAGGCTCGGCCACGGCGACACGGGTGGCGCAGCCGAAACGATGACCGGGCGCCGGCCGCGACGCGGCGGTCTCGACTGAGGCGGTCTCCTCGCGGCGGTCGTCGCCGGGCTCGACCACGACGCTGTCCGCCCCGGCGCGGAACAAACGGTTTGCCGGCAGGCCGCCCCAGCCCTGCGTGGCGTCGATCCCGACACGGCGCACCGGGCCAAGGACCGCCAGGCAGTCCAAACGTGCCTGGCAGGCCGCCGGGGTGCTAACGAACTCCTTGACAGCCAACACGCTGCCGAGATCGCCGATCGCGGCGATCACGTAACGCTTCGCGTGAATGTTCACACCGCCGCTGCCGGCGGTTCTTTCTACGATGGGCATCGCCATCCCTTTCTCGCTTGAGGGGTGGCACGCACCTGACAGACGATCGGACCTGGTAGGTCGGGCCTCTTGCACAGGACCGGCCGGTCAGACCGCCGGACTGGCGGGTGCCGGGAACAACCCTGGGGTCTGGCCGATGGTGGATCCGCCTCCAAGCAGGTCCACCCGGCCCCCAGGGCTCCTGAAGTTAAGAACTCAACCGCTGGGGTCGTGTAGCGTCAAGCCCGTCCGGGCCGACATCACCACGTCGGCGTCGTTGGTGCGCTTTGCGTCTGCTTCTCGGCCGGCTTGTGCCGGCCGACCGGACTCGAAACCGGCCGCCTCGTAAGCCTCGGCGTAAATGCGGGTAGTGTCCAATCGGCGCAGGTACTTCTCCGTCGTGAGAACAGAGGAATGACCAAGTAGGTCTCGCAACACCAAAAGCGGGTCAGCCTTGGTCAGATACAACGCCAAGGCGGCGTCACCGTCAGTGTCGACGATCAGCCGGGCGGCTTGGCGATAATGCCCCGACACCAAAAGCTCCAAGGTCCTCAAGGCAAACGTATGGCGGAGTCGGTGGGCATGCACATGTGGGAAACGGGGCTCGAAGTTGGCTCGGAGCCGGTCCGAGGTCCGCTCGAACACTCTCGGCCACGCTGTAAACGGTGCCCCGGTCGAGGTGACCGCCAACAGGCACGAGCCGCCACCGGGACCAACGAGGCGGCGACGCTCGCCCGGGGTGAGCGCACCCCAGCTCCGGCGGACCCCGTTGATCCTCCCGCCAGTAGCATCAGCGTCGCTGACCTGCAGCGCCGGGCCCCACTGCGGCGGCGGCCGCCACGCCGAGCCTGACGTCGCAGCGGCGCGCTCTAGGTCCAGGTAGTGCTGCAGGTCCGCCAACGCCTCATAGCTCGCCCACGTGGTGCGGAACTTGCGGCCTTTCGTCACCCCTTCGGGCACCGAGAAGCTGACCGGGGTCGCCGTCGGGCGGGCCGGCAACACCGGGATCTCGTAGACCAGCAGGTAGCTGAACTCGGCCAGACGCAAACCGGTCGCCAGCGCCAGCCCGCCGATCGCCGCGTTACGGACCATCTCCCGTCCCCGAAACGACATGTCCTGGCTTCCATCAGGGGCCATGCCCCGCAGCCCCCGCAAGAACAACTCCTCGAAATCCGCCTCGAGGTACTTGATCGTCACATGAGGCTTAGGGGAACGGCGCACCGCCAGGTTCACCCGCACCTCCCGCCCAGTGCCGTCAAAGATCGCCCTGGCAGTCTTATAGGTGAACGGCTCCGCGGTCGCATACCCCTCGGCCAGCGCCCAGCGGTAAAAACCCGACAACACACTCATATGCCGGCCCCAGGTGCTCGCAGCGAAGCGGGCCTCGACCGGCCCCGCCGACCGGTGCTCCGCATAGCGGCCCAACACCAACTTCAAACGCTCCCGAGAGTCGAACAAGCCGACACCGTGGTCGGCCACGAACTCCGCCCACGACTTTACCACCCGGGCATAACTCGCCCACGACGACAGAGCCGGAGCCCCGCTCGTAGGCAACTCCCGCAGCCACCTGTTCACAACCGTCGTCACCCGCGGCGCCCCCGGGCCGTCCTCGAAGGCAAGGTCGTCGTCGATCAGCACCGGCATCCCCTCGGGAATCAACGGCCGACGCTCGACGTCCCAGGACTCCCAGCCCTCCGACGAGAAGAAGTTCAACAACATGAATCACTGACCATACGAACAGCACACGCGCCCCCACAAGCCAGAAACCCGCTACCTGTAAGCCATCCAAGACCCAATCGCGACACGACAAGTAAGGCGAAAGAATGTGCCGAAGGAC
>JAKBAX010000053.1 GCA_021808785.1 Actinomycetes bacterium
GAGGGCCTGTTGGGCGGCCGTCTCGGCCCGCAGGTCGCCGGTCCGGTCGGCGGCGGTGCGGGCCGCGGTGTCGTCCGGTTCGGGCGGCCGATCCCCGCCGGCCAGCTGCTCGGCGGTGAGGGCGGCCCGGGCGGCGGCCGCCACCAGCTCGAGCAGCTGCTCGGTCCGGTCGGCCTCGGCCCCGACGCGGTCCAGCCCCGCCAGCTCGGCGGCGAGAGCGTCGAGCTCGAGCAACTCCGCGCCGCGGGTCTCTACCTCGGCGGAGGCGGCGTCGAGCTCCTGGCGGGCCCCCTTCCCCTCCACCACCAGCGAGTCGTACTCCTGGCGGCGCATGTCCTCGGCGTGGAAGGCGGCCACCGCGGTAGCTGCCCGGTCCCGGGCCGCGCCAGCAGCCCCGGCCTCCTCCTCGGCCGCCACCTTGGCGGCGTCGGCCCGGGCCTCGCTGTCGGCCGCCTCGGTCTCGAGGGCCTCCAGGTCGACCAGCATGTTGCGTAGGCGGTCGTGGTCGTTAGTGAGGTCGCGGGCGTCCTTGCGGGCCGCGTCACGTGCCCCGTCGAGGGGGGTGATCCCGAGGAGCTGCAGCACCAGGCGGCGCCGCTCGGCGGGGGACTGGTTGGAGAAGGCGGCCAGCTGCTTCTGCTCTGTGAACACCGATGCCCGAAAGGCGGCATCGTCCATGCCGAGCACTGACTCCACGAAGCGCTCCGCATCTTTGGTACCGGTCGACATGAGGGCACCGTCGCAGTGGGCCTCCACCGTCACCTGTGAGTTGAGCCCACGCAGAGAGCGACGCACCAGGTACAGGTGCCCCTCGTGCTCGAATTCCACCTCGGTGACACAGTCGCCGCCCACTCCGGCGGAGCGGATCTGGTCCCGGGTGGTGCGGGCCTTACCCCACAAGGTGAAGAGGATGGCCTCCAGCAGGGTCGATTTGCCGGCCCCGTTGGGCCCGTATATCCCGACCAGGCCGGGGGGCAACTCCAGATCCAACTCGTCTTCGTAAACCCTGAAGTTGCGCAGATAGAGGCGCTTGATCAGCACGACGCACCGCCCGGAGGCCCGTCGGCCCCGGTGATGGCCCGGTCCAGGTACTCATGGCCGAGCCGGCGGACCCGATCCCGATCCAGGCCGGTCAGATCCTGGCCACCCACGTAGCTGTCCCACTGGGCCCCCAGCCCGCTCACAGTGGGCAGCTCGGCGTGCATGGCGGCGGCCACGAACGACGGCTCGAGCTTGAGGTGCAGCCCAATCGCAGCTGCGTCCCGGATGGCCAGATGATCGAGGAGGCGCCACACCTCGGGATCGACCCCTTCGACGTAGAGCCGGGCGACGGCCCCCTCGGGCACCGCCGAGGCCCGCTCCATGAGCCGGGCCTGGAGCTCGCCAGGGTCGAGGCCGAGGGCGTACACCGATTCCAGCGTCACCATGGGCCGCCGGCCGACCAGAGGCACGTGACGGCACTCACCGGTGTCGGAGTCGAGCAGGACGATGCCCTTGGCTCGGTCCGGGTCGTCGGCGAAGCTGAACGAGTCCGGAGCCCCGGCATACCACATGCCGTCACTGATCTGGGCGAAGGTGTGGTAGTGGCCGAGCAGCACCAGGTCCGATTGCAGCACCCCGGCGTCCACCTCGATCTCGTTGATGTCGGCGTAGCGGGGCTGGAGCTGGGTGATGCGGGGATGGGTCAGGAGCAGGTTGGTGACTCCGGGCTGACGCTGACGGGCCGCTTCCGCCAGGGCCTCGAGGGCGGCATCGACGGTGAGCGTCTGCGGCACCGCGTGCACGACCAGACCGGGTAGGTCGAAACGCTCGTAGGAGAGTCGGTGGGCGAAGTGCATCTCCGGGAAGGTGTCGGCCAGCACCGAGTAGGGGCTGCCCTTGCCCGGTAGCCGTGGAGTGTCGTGATTGCCGGTGATCAGCACCACCCGCACCCCGTGCTCGCGGATCCGCTGCAGGGCGGACTGGGCAACCCGGAAGGATCGGTAGGTGGGGCGCGGATGATCGAATACGTCGCCCAGCCAGACGATCAGATCCGGTCGCTGCTCGAGGGCCAGGTCGATCGCGGCGTCGAAGGATCTCTCGAAGTCGAGCTCGCGTTGGTTGATCCCACCATCGGTGGTGTACGGATAGTAGGAGCGGCCCAGGTGGGCGTCGCCCAGGGCGGCAATACGCATACGACTCCAGCAAACCAGACGGGTGAGACGAACAACAAGGATGTAGTTTGGCGCCATGGCCGTGGCGTCCGGAGCGGGGTCGAGCGCCCTGCAGGTGTACCGTCGGCATCGAGCGAGACGCCGGCGCAGGGGTATGGCCGCCGTTGTCGGGCTCGCTCTGGCCACCGTGGGGCTGATCCGTCACTGGCCGGCGGTCGGGGTCGAAATCCCCGCCGCCGGGTCAGTGGTAGGTGTCGTGGCCGTGCTGGCGGGGCGCCGTCCCGACCGCTGGCGGCGTGGTGCGGAGGGTGAGCAGCGCACGGCGGAGATCCTGGCCGCCCTGCCGCACCGGCGGTGGGCGGTCTGGCACGATCTTGCGATGCCAGGCAGCCGGGCCAACATCGATCACGTGGTAGCGGGCCGTACCGGGGTGTGGGTGATCGACACCAAGACCACGAGGGCCGAGGTGCGGGCCGGCTGGCGGTCGGTGCGCTTCGGCGAGCGCCGGCTGGACACCCGGCCGGTGCGCTGGGAGACCGAAGCGGTGGCCACTGCCGTGGCCGACTACCTCGACGGGCGCCGACACGGGACCTTCCGAGTCCCCGTGAGACCGCTGGTAGCTGTGCACGGCCGGGGTCTGCGCCCACGGGGGGTTCGGGTGGGCGGGGTACCTGTGATCCCCGCCGAGCAGGTCGTCGGCCGGTTGCGGCGGGGCCGCCGCCGGCTGGCCCGGCGGGACCTCCATATGGTGTGTCAGGCGATCGAGTCAGCCTTTATCGACGGGATCGACGGGATCGACTGGATCGACTGGATCGACGGGTGACGGGCGGGGTGACGTCCCGACCGCCGGGCAACCCCCGGATACCGGCGGCCACCGTGGTACCGCTGCGCGACGGGCCGGAGGGGCTGGAGGTGCTCCTCCTGCGGCGCAGCTCGCGTGGCACCTTCGGCGGGATGTGGGTGTTCCCGGGTGGCCAGGTCGATCCGGCCGACCTGCCCGGCGACCCGGACCCCGATGACGAGATTCCGGCGGCCCGGGCCGCCGCCGTGCGGGAGGCCCACGAAGAGGCGGCCATGGTGCTCGACCCGGCGTCGCTCGTGGTGCTGTCCTTCTGGTACCCCCCGCCCGAGGCACCTAGAAGGTTCGCCACCTGGTTCTTCCTGGCCCCCGCGCACGAGGGGCCCGATATCGTCGTCGACCAGGTCGAGATACACGAGCATCAGTGGATGCGTCCCGGCCAGGCCCTTCGCCGGCGCGACGCAGGCGAGATCGAGCTGGCCCCCCCGACCTTCATGACCCTTTGGTGGCTCGATCAGCAACACGACACGTGGTCGGCCCTGAGGACCGCCGCCGCCGGCCCGCCCCCTCGCTTCGAGACCCACATGGCCGCATCACCGACGAGCGGCCTGGCCGCCTGCCTGTGGGCCGGCGACGCCGGCTATGACGACTCGGACATGGACCGACCCGGCTCCCGGCGCCGGCTGGTGCTCGATCCGGGCGGCTGGCGGGCGGAGGTCATGCCATGAGCGCCCGGCGGCCACTGCGCCTGGATCCCATAGCCGAAGCCCGGCGGCAGTGGCAGGCCCATGGATGGTCGGACGCCGCGCCCGGGATGGCCGCGGTCACCTCGGTGGTGCGGGCCCACCAGATCTACATGGCGCGGGTCGAGTCGCTGCTGCGGCCGCTCGACCTCAGCTTCGCCCGCTACGAGCTGCTCATGGTGCTGATGTTCACCCGGCGGGGCGAGCTACCGCTCAACAAGCTGGGCTCCCGGCTGCAGGTACACCCGACCAGCGTGACGAACGCGGTCGACCGGCTGGAGCAGCAGGGCCTGCTGCAGCGGGTGGCCCACCCGACCGACGGGCGTACCACGCTGGCCCGGATCACCGGTCCGGGGCGGCGGGCCGCGGCGGCGGCCACCGGGATACTCAATACCGAGGTGTTCTCGGCCCCGGGGTTGGAGCCGGCAGAGGTCGAGCAGCTGGTCGCCACCCTCACCCGCTTGCGTCAGGGGGCCGGCGATTTCGAGCCGGCCGGCTGATACCGCCGGGTCACCCGGCGGAGGGCCAGGACTCGGGCGCAGATCGACCGTCCTCGGGGTTGGTGCAGCCCGGGCCGGGACGCCCCAGGTAAGGGAATCAGTCCACCAGGGCCGACACGTTGGCGGCGGCCGAGGGGCGGGCTGCGGGAGGGGGCGGGGTGGCAGCCAGGAGGTCGGCGTAGAGGTGCACGTGGGCCGGCACGGCGAAGGGGGCGGTCAGATTGACGAGCAGGCACTCGCCCGGCATCAACGTCTGGATCTCGGCTCCCTGGGCACTGATGTCCTGCTTGGCCGATCCCCGCAGCATGTTGCGGTCCTTCTCGTCGGCCAGCCCCAGGATGAAGAACGTGTTGAACTGGCTGAGCAGTTCGTCGTCGAGCAGCTTGGGCTGTTGGGTGACGGCGCACAGACCGACCCCGAACTTGCGCCCCTCCCGGGCCACTCGGGGGAACACATTGGACTCCCTGTCGCGCGATGAGCCCAGCACTCTCTGGGCCTCTTCCAGGGCGATCGAGACGACCGGCATCCGGGCGTGGCGGTCCGGGTCCTCCAGGTAGGCCTCCTGCCAGGTCTCGAGGATGCGCCGGGCCAGGAAGGACCCGACCAGGACCTCCTCGGTGGAACCCAGCCCGCTGACGTCTACCAGAACCACCTTGCCGGAGAGCAGGTCATCGAGGATACGGGCCCCGGCCGACACGGCCGGGTCGGCCGAGACGCATCTCAGATCGACGATGCGGCGGGCCCGGCGGTGGACCACCTGGAGGGTGGAGAGGGCGACGCGGGCCGAGAGTTCGACGTCACGGAACCCGGCCAGATCCTCGAGCCGGGCGAACTCGGCCAGCCACGCCAGTCCCTCCACCCGGGTGCCGGTCGCGCCGGTCGTGCCGTTGGCGGCGGCGAACGATCCGCTGTAGTGCCGTTCCAGCTCGTAGAGGGCCTCCTCCTGGGGCCGGCTCCACTCGTAGGCCGTGCGCAGATCGTCGACGGTCAACTCGGCGAGAGAGATGCGTAGAGCGCTCGAGCCGGCCAGGGCCCGGTTGGCGTAGACCCGAAGGGCGACCTCGGCCCAGGGGTGACGACCGAGGGCGGAACGGTACTCGCCGTGGGGGTCTATGACCAGCATCGAGTACCGGCCATTGGCCCGCATCACCCCGCCACAGAGGACCTGCATGAGGTTGGACTTCCCCATGCCGGTGGTGGCGAACACGCCTACGTGGGAGGCCAGGGAACGGCCCGGGATGCCCACTTCGAAGTCCACGACCGTCTCCCCGCTGCGGAGCCGGCCGAGCGGCAGGTCGCCCATGCGGTCGGCCAGGAAGGCGAAGTCCTCCGGGGTCGGGGCCACCACGGCAGAGAACTGGGTGGGGAGGCTCTTGGGCTTGCGGAACATCCGACGTGTCGTCTGGCCGGGATCGGCGGGGGCCAGGTATCCGAGGCAGCGGCACTCGGCGACGCGATAGGTGCGCCGTTCCTGCTCGTGCAACGGGTGCTCGCCTGGGGTGCCCCGGGTGTCATCGGCCAGCAGGGTGCCGGCCACCCGTTCGGCCCAGCCGGGTTCGCGGTGCTCTGTGCCATAGGTCACGTCGACCACCCGGAACAGGTAACGCCGGTCGGTCGCTTCGTCGACTCCTACCAGCAACTCGCCGATGAACAGGTCCTCGTCGGGGGCGGCCCGGAACAGCCCCTCGAGCACGTTGCGGCCGAACAGGCGCCCCCGGGGGGCGGTTGCAGACACGGGGTTCAGTATCGCTCCATCAGCCGGTGCCGGTCGGCGAAGGCCCGCTCCCGGACCTCGAAGGGCACACCGGCCCGGTCGAGACGGTCCTCGATCCCGCTCCTCACCTCGTATCGCACCCACGGAGGGCAGGCGGCCAGCCGGTCGGCGGTGCTGAGGGGGTAGGGGTAGCCGGGAAAGGCCGCGTCGTCGCAGAGGGCGGCCAGGCCCGGGAGGGCCGTCTCCGGGTCGACGTAACCGGGGAGGTCGATGCGAAATGCGAATCGGGCGTCGGGATCGAGGCGGGCCACGACCACCTGCACTCCCGGGCCCACCGAGGGGGCGGTGCGGGCGACGGGCGCCCACCACATCGACCGGGGCCCCATGGCCTGTTCGGCCATGCGCTCGAGTACGCCGAGGAGGGGGGCGCCCCCCCAGGACAGGGACGTGTGCTTGGTGACGCCGACCATGGTCACGCCCCGGTCGTCGCCCACATCGAACACCCCGGGCAGCCAGTCGGGCGAGATGCGCCAGTCGGGGGCCAGATCGCCATCGACCAGTACCACCCCCCCGGGCTCGGCCTCGGCCACGCAGCCGGCCGCCGCCGACCACTCACCCCACTCACGGAGCAGGTTGACGTCGACGAAGCAGTCGTCGCCGACCGGGGCCCCGAGGGCTTGGCGGGCCCGGCCCGACTGGCCCGGTCCGACCAGCCAGACCCGAAGCGGGCCGGACTCCTCCAGCCGGGACCGTCCGCCGGCCCAACACACCCGGGAGGACCGGGTTGCGAACACCTGTAGGCAACGCGCGTCGACGACCAGGCACTGCCCGCCGTCCACCGCCCAAGCTTCGACGGGAGCGGTGGCCGCCCGTTCGAGAGGATTCAGCACCAGCGCCGGCTCGAACAGCAGCTCGCCGCCCGTCGGGTCCCGCAGCCCCGACCCGTCACCGGTGAGGAGCGCCGCCAGCCGGTCGGCCACCGCTTCGACTGTGGGCCCGGTGCCGTCGACTGTGGGCCCGGTGCCGTCGACTGTGGGCCCGGTCGAGTCGGCGGCCGGGCGGTCCGGGAACAAAAGCTGCACCATCGGGAAGAATGTATGCATGCCCCGTGCCATCTGGAGTGGATCCGTGAGCTTCGGCCTGGTCAACGTGCCGGTCAAGCTGACCACCGCCCAGTCGCCCAAGGACGTGCGCTTCCACCAGTTGCACGACGCCGACGGGGCTCGCATCAGCCAGAAGCGGGTGTGCTCGGCCGACGGGGAGGAGGTCGAGTACGGCCACATCGTCAAGGGCTACGACCTCGGGGGCGGCCGCTACGTCGTCGTCGATCCAGAGGAGCTGGCCACGATCGATGTGGAGATGACCAGGAACATCGACATCGAGGAGTTCGTCGATCTGGCCGACATCGATCCCGTGTACTTCGAGAAGTCCTACTACCTCGTGCCCGAAGGCCGGGCCGAGAAGCCCTACGCCCTGCTCGTCGAGACCATGCAGCGGTGCGGCAAGGTGGCGCTCGGCCGCTTCGTACTGCGCACCAAACAGTACCTGGCGGCCCTGCGGGCTCGCGACGGAGTGCTGGTCCTGTCGACCATGCTCTATGCCGACGAGGTCGTCGATCCGGTCGAGCTGGAGGTGCCGACGGCCGAGGACACCGCCCCGAGCGAACGGGAGTTGCAGATGGCGGCTCAACTGGTGGAGTCACTCTCGGCCCCCTTCGACCCCGGGAAGTACCACGACGACTACCGGGAGAAGGTGCTGGCGCTGATCGAGGCCAAGGCCGACGGCGAGATCATCACCCAGCCCGAACCGGCAGCCGGGACGGCCCCCGTCGTCGACCTCATGGCCGCCCTGGAGGCCAGTCTGGCCCGGGCCAGGCAAACGGCCTGAGCGTAGGTGGCCGGGGCGTCCCGAGACGTCGAGATCCCGAGCGTCTCCACCCCAGTCACCTGGGATGAGGTGGAGTCCGCTCGATCCGTGGGCGAGCTCACCTTCGATACCGGCGCGGTACGGAGTCGGCTCAGAAGCTGATCCCGGACAGGTCGGGGTACCACCGCCCGGCCCGCTCGGTGGCCTCCCGCCACCGGTCGCGGCCGGGGTCGCGCCCGCTCGGCTCCACCACCCGTTGCGGCCTCCAGGCCGATGCGATCTCGTCCAGCCCGCTCCAGGCGCCGGTGGCCAGACCGGCGAGGTAGCCGGCCCCCAGGGTGGTGGCCTCCAACTCGGGGGAGACCTCGATGCGACGGTCACAGGCGTCGGCGAGGGCCTGCACGAACACCGAGTTGGCCGACATTCCGCCGTCCACCCGCAGGGCGTCGATGCGCCGGCCGGTGTCCTGCTCGGTGGCCTCGAGCAGATCGGCGCCGGAGTGGGCGACCCCTTCGAGCACGGCCCGTACCAGTTGTGGCCGGCCGCTGCCTCGGGTCAGGCCGAAGACGGCGCCGCGGGCGCCGAAGTCCCACTGTGGGGTCCCGAGACCGAGGAGGGCGGGGACCATCACCACCCCCCCGGTATCGTCGCACTCGCCGGCCACGGCCTCCGAGTCGGCCGCGCCGGCCAGGACCCCCAGGTCCTCGACCAGCCAGTCGACGGCCGTACCGGCGGCCAGCATGATGGCCTCGCTGCCCCAGGTCACGGCCCCGCCGACGCGCCACGCGACGATCGGGAAGCAACCGTGCTCGGTCGTCACCTCACCAGCGGGCGGTTCGGGGCCGAGGCACATGTCGAGCATTCCACCCGTACCGAAGGTGGCCTTGGCCAGGCCCGGTCGGGTGCAGGACTGGCCGACGAGCGAGGCCTGCTGGTCGCCGACCAGCGCAGCGATGGGCAGGCCTCCCAGAGCAGTGGCTCGGCCCAACTCACCGGAGGAGTCCACGACCTCCGGCAGCCAGGCGGCTTCGAGTCCGAGGGCGGCCAGGGCCTGCGGGCGCCAGCCCCCTGTCGAAGCGTCGAACAGCCCGGTGACGCCGGCATTGGTGGCGTCGGTGATGTGACGGTCCCCGCCCGTGAGGTTCCAGACGATCCAGCTGTCCACCGTGCCCAGACGCAGGGCCGCCCCGGCACCGGCCACCTCGGCACCGGCCGCCTCGGAGACGTGCCAGGCGAATTTGGTGGCCGACTCGCTAGGGGAGAAGCGTAGTCCCGAGGCCTGCAGTTCCAGGCACTTGCCGACCGTCCTCAGGTCCTGCCATCCCAGTCCCGGACCGATGGCGGCACCCGTGGCGGCGTCCCAGGCCACCGTCGACGCCCGCTGGGTGGTCACGCCCACGGCGGCCGGACGGGCGCCGTAGGCGGCCTGAGTCTCGGCCGCCGCGTCGAGGGCGGCGGTTGCGATCACGGCCGGGTCGAATTCGACCAGGCCGGGGAACGGTACCGAGGTCGGCGTGGCGCGGCGGGAGACGTGGCGGACCGAGCCGTCCTCGTCGACCACCGCGGCGCGCACGCTGGAGGTCCCCACGTCGATCACCAGCACCCCGCTCATCGCAGGTCGGCCCGGTACCGGTCGCCCCTCATGGGACCGAGACGGTACCGAACCGGTCGGCCATACCGAGCTTTCCCGGGTTGAGGACGCCGTCTGGGTCGAGCCCGTCCTTGACCGCCTGCAGCACCGCGAAGGCGGGGCCCAGGGCGGCGGGCAGGTAACGGGCCCGGTTGAGGCCGATGCCGTGATGGTGGGAGATGGCTCCCCGGTGCGCCGTCGTGGCCGCGGTGACCGCGTCGAAGGCCTGCCGGTAGTAGGACTCGGCCGCCCCCGGCCCGGGTTGGGACCGACGTCCAGCGAAGGTGAAGTAGAGGCAGGCGCCGTCAGGATAGGCGTGGGACTGGTGGGCCGACGCGGCAATGGTGCCGTCGAGGTCCCGGAGGGCGGTCACCGCATCCTCGTAGAGGTCCGCCAGCTCGGACCACCTCCCGGCCACTTCCACGGTGTCGACGACCAGGCCACCGGCCACCAGGTCGGCGACCGGCGGCAGATGGTTGCGCCGTTCCAGCCAGGTGTCGGCGAGCCCTGGGTCGAGCGGAGTGGCCCCACCAGCCCGGGCCTCCTCGTCCACCACCGCCATCACGGCCCTCACCAGTGCCGGGTCGGCTTCGTCGACCACGATCAGCAGGGCCTGCCCGGTCACGGCGAACTGGCGGTCCGACTCGGCCCGGTCGTAGAGGCGGAGGACGGCCGGGGTGGCGCCGCGGCGTAGGACCCGCCGGCAGGCGTCCAGACCGGACCCGAAGGAGTCGAAGCCGTAGGCGGCCCGCATGTCCGTCGCAGGGGCCGGGTGGACCCGCAGGGTGGCCGACGTGATCAGGCCCAGCGTGCCTTCGCTGCCCACGAACAGTTGGTTGAGATCCGGTCCGGTGGCGGACCGGGGGGCGGTCCCACCGGTCCGGATGAGCCCCTGGCGCGTGGTGGCCACCTCGAGCCCCTGCACCATGTCCTCGATCTTCCCGTAGCGGGTCGAGTACTGGCCGGCGCTGCGGCAGGCCAGCCACCCGCCCACGGTCGACAGGTCGAACGACTGAGGCCAGTGGCCCAGGGTGAGGCCCTCGGCCCGCAGCGCCGCTTCGAGATCCGGACCGAAAGTGCCGGCCCGGACTTCCACGAGCAGGCTGTCGGGGTCGACCGCGATCACCCCGTCCAAGCCGGTCATGTCGACAGACACGCCACCGTGGACCGGGAGGCTGCCGCCACAGACCCCGCTGGCCCCGGCGAATGCGGTGACCGGGACACCCGCTGATGCGCACAGCGCCAGCACCGCAGCCACCTCTCCGGGCGATCCGGGACGGCACACCGCGCCGGGCAGCGCCGGCACCTGCCCATACTGCGCCCACACCGTCGATAGCGGCCACCAGTCCCGGCCCGCCTCGATGCGCGCCTCGTCGGAGACGGCGACGCCCGGGCAGGCACCGGCCAGGTCGGAAAGGAACCGGGCGGTCATCGCGGAGTCGGTCGGGAAGCGGGCGGCCCGGCTGGCGGCCGTCGCGTCGAGGGGGGCGGGTCGCGAAGAGCGGTTCACGGGGCCAGAGCGTTGCGGGGACCGGCCGGCGCTTCGGCGGCCGTCTCCGCGTCCACGAGTCGTTCGAAGTCGGCTACCTGGGCCATCCGCTGTTGGGGGTTCAGGCCGATCACCGGGCCCAACAGCTCAGCCACCCGGCCGGCCACCGACCGGGCTGCGGCCCGGTCGAGGATCAGGGCGCGGGTCCGGCGAGCCAGTACGTCGGTAACGGTGCGGGCCATCTCCCGGCGCCCGGCCCACACCACCTCGGCTTCGATGTACGGCAGGTCCGGATGGAGCCGACGAGCCAGCTCCGTCCGGCCCTCGCACATGTCCAGTACGTCCGCCGCCTCGTGGCCGTGGCGTCCACAAAGGTGGCTGAACCCGGCCGGGTCGAGTCCGAGCCGCCGGGCCCGTTCGGCGGTGCCCGGCGCGGGCCGGCCGCCGTGCTCACCGCCCACCAGCACCAGGCGGGCCGAGACCGACGGCGGGCCGCGCCGACCGCCCGCGCCGGGGAGGCGGCGCAGCCAGGGCTGGATGGGCGCGCCGAGGGCGGCATCCACCGTGTCGGCCGCCATCTGCCGGTAGGTGGTCAGCTTCCCGCCGGTGACGGTGACCAGGCCGTCGCCGCCCACCACCACCCGGTGGCGCCGGGACAGGTCGGCCGTGCGGGCACTTCGGGCGTCGCTGATCAATGGACGTAGCCCGGCCCACGAGCCGCTGATGTCGTCGGGGGTGAGCGAGGCCCCGGTCCAGGCGTTGACGGCGCCGAGCAGATAGGCCACATCCTCGGCGGTGCACCTGGGCTCGTCGAGCGACCCCTGGTAATCGGTGTCCGTGGTGCCGACGTAGGTGTAGCGGGCCCGTCCGGCCGGCCCCGTCGCCTCGTCGGCGGCCCAGGGCACCACGAACACGGAGCGGCGGTCGCCCGGCACCGACAGGACCGAGGCGTAGTCGCACGGAAGTCGGTCGGCCGGAACCGTGATATGGATCCCCTTGGCCGGGCGGATCGAGATGCCATCGTCGTGGGCCGGACCCAGCCGGCCGATCTGCTCCGACCACACCCCGCCTGCGTTGACCACCACTCGGGCCCCCACCTCGGTGCCGTCCCGGAGGCGAACCCCACAAACGCGGCCGCCGGCCTGGAGAAACGCGTCCACCGGGGCGTAGTTGGCCACCGCCGCACCGTGGGCGGACGCGGTGCGGGCCAGGGCCAGGGTGAGGCGGGCATCGTCGGCCTGGGCGTCCCAGTAGAGAAACGAGGCCACGAGCCGGTCGGTGCGCAGCCCGGGGAAATGGGCCAGGGCCTCGTCGGCGTCGATCCGCTGGTGGCGGTGACCTATGCGGACCCCCCCTGTCGCGTCATAGAGCCACAGGGCGGTCGAGTACGCCTGGGTCACCCCCTTGGCCACCATCCCGTTCCGCCCGAACAGCGGGATCAAGAAGGGGAGGGGATGGACCAGGTGCGGAGCGTTGCGGATGAGGCGCTGCCGCTCGTGCAGGGCCTCGTACACCAACAGATAATCGTGCTGCTGCAGGTAACGCAGGCCGCCATGGATGAGTTTCGAGGACTTCGACGATGTCCCGTGGGCGAAGTCGGCCGCTTCGACCAGGGCCGTCCGCAGGCCCCGCGATGCGGCGTCGAGGGCCACCCCGCACCCTGTGACACCGCCCCCGACGACGAGCAGGTCGAACTCCTCGCCGGCCAGCCGCCGAAGGGCCGCTTCACGATCGAAGTCCGGCGCCATCACCAGGTCAAAGTATCAAGAACCTCTTACAACAACGATTGTTAGCTAGTAGGCTTTGTCGTGTGAGGACCGCGGCCGAGATGACCGAGCTGTTTCGCCGGCGGGGGCTCAAGGTCACCCCGCAGCGGGAGCTGATCTTCGAGCTGCTGTCGAGCGCCCGCCACCACCCGACGGCAGATTCGGTGTTCGCCGAAGCCCGGACCCGGATGCCGACCATGTCGCTCCGCACGGTCTATCAGACCCTCAACGACTTGGCGACCATGGGGGAGTTGCAGATGCTCGACCTCGGGACCGGGTCCACCCGCTTCGACCCCAACACCGACATCCACCACCATCTGGTCTGCACCAGGTGTGGCAAGGTACGGGACCTGTACGCCGACTTCGGGGCCCTCGCGGTTCCCGACGGGGCAGGAGAGGGATTCGAGGTGGGAGCGGCCGAGGTGGTGTTCCGCGGCCTCTGCGTCGAGTGCAAGATCCACGCAAACAAAGACAGACCAGAACAAGGAGCTGGAGAATGGCCGAACTGAAGAGCAGCAAGACCCATGACCACCTGAAAGAGGCGTTCGCCGGCGAGAGCCAGGCCAACCGTCGCTACCTGTACTTCGCCCAGAAGGCCGACATCGAGGGCTACCCGGACGTGGCCGCCCTCTTCCGCTCGGTCGCCGAGGGCGAGACGGGACACGCGTTCGGCCACTTCGACTTCCTCGCCGAGGTCGGCGACCCGGTGACCGGTGTGGCCGTGGGCGACACCGAGGACAATTTGAAGTCGGCCATCGAGGGCGAGACCTATGAGTACACCGAGATGTACCCGGGCTTCGCCAAGACGGCTCGCGAGGAGGGCTTCGACCAGATCGCCGAGTGGTTCGAGACCCTGGCCAAGGCGGAGAAGAGCCACGCCGGCCGCTTCACCAGCGGCTTGCAGTCCGTTTCCTGACCGCTAGCCGGTAGAGCCGGGCCGACGAGGGGAGGACCCTGGTGGCGCCGCCGGTGCGGTGCCGCCATGGGTCCCCCCTTTTTTTCTTCCAGGAGATGCCCCGTTGACCACCACCTACGACCCCGATCACCCGTCCTACTACGACGAGAAGGATCTCCGGCAGGAGTTGGAGCGGGTCTACGACCTGTGCCACGGCTGCCGGCTCTGCCTGTCGTTGTGCCCGTCGTTTCCGACCATGTTCAACCTCATCGACGCCCGTGACGGCGACGTGGCGGCCATGACCCCGGCCGAGCAGGACCAGGTCGTCGACGAGTGCTACCAGTGCAAGCTCTGCTACATCAAGTGCCCCTACAAACCGCCGCATGAGTGGCAGCTGGACTTCCCGCGTCTGATGCTACGGGCCGAGGCGGCCCGGCCCAAGACGCTGAGGGACCGCATCACCACCCAGGTTCTGGCTCGCACCGACCAGACCGGCAAGCTGGCCAGCGCCTTGGCCCCGATCGCCAACAAGGCCCTGGCCCGGCCCGGTTCGCCGGCCCGCAAGCTCATGGACCGGGTCGTCGGGATCGCCTCCGAGCGGCTGCTTGCGCCATATGCACGGGTCCGGTTCTCCACCTGGTTCAAGAAGCGGGGTCGTCCCGCGCTCGGTCGGGCCGAACAGGGCCGCGTCGCGGTCTTTCCGACCTGCCTGGTCGAGTACCAGAATCCAGCCATCGGGCATGACCTGGTCAAGGTCTACGAGCGCAACGGGATCAGTTGTGAGTTGGCCGGCGGGTCCGGTTGCTGTGGTGCCCCCTGGTTGCACAGCGGCGATTTCGACTCGTTCAAGAAGCAGGCGGCCAAGAACGTGGCCCGCCTGGCCGATGACGTGCGTGCCGGTCGCGACATCGTCGTGCCCCAGCCCACCTGTGGCTACGTCCTCAAGCGGGATTACCCCGAGTACCTGAAGACGCCCGACGCGGAGCTGGTCGGGTCCCACACCTACGACGCGTCGGAATACCTCTGGCGTCTGCACAAGGGGGCGCATTCCTCCATCGACACCGACTTCGGGGGCGAGGTGCCCGCGACCACCGCGTACCATACGCCTTGTCATCTCCGGGCCCAGAACATCGGTCTGCGCAGCAGGGACTTGATGAAGCTGACCGGCACCAATGTCACCCTGGTCCAGAGCTGCTCGGGTATCGACGGGACCTGGGGGCTGCGCTCGGAGCACTACGAGCTGTCGCGCAAGGTGGCGGGTCCCCTCCGGGTCGCGCTCGAGAAGGCCGATGCCGATGTTGTGACAGGCGACTGCCAGTTGGCCAACGGAGCCATCGTGCAGGAGACGGGTGCGCAGCCGCTGCACCCGCTGCAGTTCCTGGCTCGGGCGTATGGGATAGCGCCCGAGTCGGAGTACGGATCGCCATGAGCGGCGGACGTCTGACCCTCGACGACATCGCCGACGCCCGGGCCTACGAGCGCGAGCGGGACGAGTTCCGCCGGTACATCATCGAGCTCAAGAAGAGGCGCCGGATCGGCGTGGGGCCGGTGATCAGCCTGGTGTTCGAGAACCGCGACACCATCCGGTTCCAGATCCAGGAGATGGCCAGGGCCGAGCGGCTCCTCTCCGATGAGGCCATCCAGGTGGAGCTGGACACCTACAACCCATTGATACCGGCCCCGGGCGAGCTGTCGGCCACCATGTACATCGAGCTCACCGACCGCTCGGAGATGGAGCATTGGCTGCCCCGGCTGGTCGGCATCGAAAGAGCCGTGCAACTCGAGATTACGACGCCGGCCGACCATGGCTCCGGGCCCGATGTCATTCCATGTGTGGTGGATGAGGCCCACGCTGCGAACCTGACCCGGGAGGAGGTCACCGCGGCGGTGCACTTCGTGCGCTTCGAGCTCACCCCGGCGCAGGTGGAGGAGTTCCGGACCGGCCGGGTGGTTCTGGCCACCGACCACCCGCAGTACCGGGAACGGACCGAGATCGAACCCGAGAGCCGGAATAGCCTCTTGGGGGACCTCACCGGTTGGATTCGGGGCCCGCAGCTCGGGTAGACAGCCGAACTCCGGTGGGCCAGACTGGCGCGTGCCGGCCCACAGGGGCGCGACACAGGCCCGTCCCGGCGTGCCCGGGCGGCCCCGATGGTGTACAAACGGGATTGCGACATGACGAATGCCAAGGACAGCCAAATTCCGATCTGGCGCCAGAAGGCGGCCTGTCGCGGCGTCGACCCCGACATCTTCTACCCGGTCACCGACGAGGAGGCGGAGGACGCCAAGGCCATCTGCCGGAGTTGTCCGGTCCAAGGGCTCTGCCTCGACTGGGCGCTGCTGAATCGGGAGAAGGAGGGCGTCTGGGGTGGGGCTACCGAGCGCGAACGGCGACGCATCATCCGCCGCCGGCGCCGCTCCGCCTGAGGGGCCGTCGTGACAGCTCGCGAAGAGGAGTGACCGTCACGCTGGACGATCTGGGTGGCTGGCGGGCCGTGCTGGGTCGGGTCGCCGCAGGGGAGGACCTGGCCGCGACAGACGCGGCCGTGGTCCTTGGTGAGATCCTCTCCGGCAACGCCACCCCGGCCCAGATCGCGGCGGTGATGTTCGGCCTGCGCTGCAAGGGGGAGACGGTCGACGAGATGACCGGCATGGTGGCCGCCATGCTGGCCGCATCCGAACGGGTGGTGCTGCCCGCCGCCCTGGCCGGCCGGGTCATCGACACGTGCGGTACCGGCGGCGACCGGAGCGGATCCATCAACGTGTCCACCGTTGCCGCGCTGGTCGTCGCCGCGGCCGGTGTGCCGGTCTGCAAGCACGGGGGACGGGCCGCCTCGTCCCAGGCGGGTTCGGCCGACGTGCTCGAGGCCCTCGGGGTGGCCATCGAGTTGGGACCCGCCGGGGTGGCGCGCTGCGTCGAGGAGGCCGGTATCGGGTTCTGCTTCGCCCCCCGCTACCACCCGGCCATGCGCCACGCCATCCCCGTCCGGCGGGAGCTGGGCGTGCCCACCGCATTCAATTTCCTCGGTCCGCTGGCCAACCCGGCCAGGGTGCGCCGTCAGGTCTTGGGCGTGGGGGACCCCACGATGGCGGCCAAGATGGCCCGGGTGCTGGTCGCAGGGGGAGCCACCCGGGTCATGGTCGTGCATGGGGCCGGGGGGCTGGACGAACTTTCCACCGTCGGGCCGTCCACGGTGCACGAATTCCGGAACGGGTCGTTCTGCGAGCGGGTGGTCGACCCGGCCTCGCTGGGCCTGGCGCCGGCGGTGATCTCCGATCTGAAGGGGGGCGACGCGGAGGAGAACGCCGGGTTGGCGAGGGCGGTCCTGTCCGGTGAAGACGGCCCCCGGCGCGACATCGTGTTGCTGAATGCGGCGGCCGGGCTGGTGGTCGGCGGGGCCTGTGACGACTTGGCGGCCGGCCTCGATCTGGCTGCCGCGGTCGTCGATGACGGCCGGGCCATGGCCGGCCTGGACCGCCTGGTGGCGGTGTCTCGGGCGGCGGCTTCCGAGGCGGGGGTGTAGCCGGCGCTCAGTCGGCGCCGATTTCCCAGATGGCGTCCAGATCCTTGCGGCTGTAGGCCTGAAAGGCGATGAGGGTGCGGGTGTCGAGCACACCGTCGAGTTGGGAGATGCGCCTCGTGACCACATCGGCCAGCTCGTCGTGGCGCCGCACCCGGACCACGGCGACGATGTCGGCGTGACCGGCCACGGAGTACACCTCGCTCACGCCGGCGATCCCGGCCAGCTCCACGGCCAGATCGGCGACGCGCGCCGGTTGTCCGTCGATCAACACGAACGCGTGGACCATGCCTGCTCCTCGGCCGGGCCCGGTCGGTCCCGGGCTCCCAGGGTCAAGCTACTGCGCCGGTAGCATCCGCCGATGACCCGCCCGCAGCCGTCCATCGCGCAGCTGCACCCGGTCTTGGAGCTGGCCCTCGAACGGGCCCGGTCGGCGCCCCCGAGCCACCCCCTCCCCGGCCCGGTCCGCGGCCTGGTCCGCAACCGCCGGCTGCCGAAGTCGTGGGAGGTCATCATGCGCCGGTCGCTCGCCGACGACGAGGGTTTTCGGGCCTGGGTGGGGGCGGCGGTCACCGAGGACGACGTGGGGCGGGCACCCTGGCTGTGGGTCCACCGGCCGGAGGGGTGGTCGGGCGAGCTGGCCGATCTGCTGCACGGCGAAGAGGAGGAAAAAGAGCGGCATCTTCTGGCCGAGCGGGTCTTCGCCCTCGAGGGGGAGTTGGCCGGGGCCCGCGCCGCCCTGGCCGCGGCAGAGGCCAATGTGCAGGAGCTGCACGCGGCCCGGCACTTGGCCGAGGAGGCCGCCCGGTCGAGGACCGGGCGGGAGGAGCTGTCGCAGCGCAACCGTCAGCTGATGCAAGACGTGGCGCGGATGCATTCCGAGCTCAGCGACATGGACGCCCGGGTCTCCGTTGCGGTGGGGCGCCTGGCTGATGCGGAGGCCCGGGCGGAGGCAGCTGAAGCTCGGGCCGAGGTGGTCGCGGCCCGGGCCGAGGCAGCCGAAGCTCGGGCCGAGGTGGTCGCGGCCCGGGCGGACCAGGCTGAGCGCCGAGCCGCCGACCTCGAGCGCGAGGCGCGCCGGGCGGCGGACCGGGAGGCGGACTACCTGGCCCAGGCCGGGCGGGTGCGTTCGGGGGTCGGCGACGCCCTCCGGCGGGCCGGAGCGGCGGCGGCGGAGCTCTCTCGTGCCCTGACCGGGGCGGCCGAGGCCGTCGGGGCCGGTGTCGTAGATTCCGGCCCCGGGGGGTCGGGCGGGGGTGGGTCCGGGTCGGGTTCGCCTTCCGGGTCGGGTTCGCCTTCTGGGACGGGTTCGCCTTCTGGGACGGGTGGCGGCGGGTCGACGCCGGGTCGGGTACCGGAGGCGAGCCGGTCGCGGCGTCAGGTGAACCGAGGCGGTCCCCGACCGATCCCCCTGCCCCTGGCCGTGCTGGCCGACTCTCCAGAGGCGGCCGCCCACCTGGTGCGCCTCCCCGGGGTCCACGTGGTCGTGGATGGATACAACGTGGCGTTCACTTCCTGGCCCGATTCTGGCGAAGGACCGTCGCCGGTCAGCGACCTGGCCGGCATCCGGCAGCGGCTTCTCGATGCGATAGGCGAGCTGGTCGTGCGCATCCATATCGACATCACAGTGGTCTTCGACGGGCGCGCCGACGGCAACCGGATGACTGCGCCGCGATCGGTGCGTCCCTGGTTGCGGATCGTCTTCAGCGCGTCGAGTGTGGAAGCCGACGACGTCATCGTCGAAGAGGCCGCCAGGCTGCGCTCCTCCGGCCCGGTCGTGGTGGCCACCGATGACCGGGAGGTGCGGGCACTGGCCGACCGAGTGGGCGCCAATGTCATCTCGGTGCGGCAGCTGTTGTCGGTGCTCAACCGGCACGGCTCGATATAAGGGTCACACCCCGCTGGGATGATCTGCCGCATGGAATCGCTGACCATCAGCTGTGACGAATGCACCATGCGGTCGACCTCGGCGTGCGAGGAATGCGTGGTCACGTTCATCTGCGACCGGGAGCCCGATGACGCCGTCGTGATAGACGTGGCCGAAGCGCGGGCCATCCGGCTGCTCGGCCGGTCGGGTCTGGTGCCCCCCCTGCGCCACCGGGCCTGCGGCTGAACAAGTGTCTCGGCCGACGCGCGGCCGCCGCCCACGCAGGCTGGACTCTGTCGGGTGTCGGGTGTCGG
>JAKBAX010000433.1 GCA_021808785.1 Actinomycetes bacterium
ATGTCTATGCCGCCGATGCGGGCGGTTTGGCGGGCCAGGTTGTGGGCGATCACGTTCAATGCGAGCCACGCGGCGTTCGCTCCGAAGTGCCCGGAGGGTAGATGGTTGAGCCCGACGCCGTATTTGAAGTCAGCGACACACTGCAACACATTCGCGGCCGGCTGCCGTGCAACGTGACGCTCACCAATCGCCGTCACCCGCTGTTCGGTGAGAGGGTTCTCGCGGAGCGGGCACATCGGTGGAGGGGTGAGCTGTGGTTGGTGCTCGCTCATCCCGATGGGGCGCCGGCCCGGGTGCGCCTGGAGGACACGGACCTTCTTGCTGGATCAACGACGCAGAACCATCAGTGTGGGCTGGTGTTGTCGTTCGAGGGCATTCGCCGGTTGCGGGAGCTGCTCGTCTCCCGGGCCGGGGACGGGGGGGCTCTGGGCGTGCCGGCGGCGGAGGGGAGCCGGTCCGGGCCGGGAAGGGGTCAGCGGTGACCGAGCGAGGGCCCGATGTCGCCTGGGTCTCAGCTCTCGTCGGTGCCGGCGCGGCCGTAGCGTTGCTGGGCGCTGGCTCGTGTGACGCCGAGCAGGTCGCCTATCTGTGCCCACGAGCACTGCTCGGCACGGGCGTCGGCGACGGCGAGGGGCACGAGGCGATTGACTTCGGCGCTGAGACTGGCCAGCAGGTGCAGACGGGCGCTGGCGTCTCGGGGCGCAGGAAGGCCGCGCCGCTCACCCAAGCGGTCGATGGCGGCGCCGAGCACGGCTTCGGTGCCGCTGTCGGCCGCCGGGGCGAGGTAGTGATCGCGTCGGGTCTCTCCCATAGCGTATGGGTAAGCATACACTTAGGCTGGTGTAGGACCGGCGGTGGAGGCGGCTATGACCGTGGTGGCGGCTTGGCGTGGCCCGCCGGGGGGCCATCCCGTTGGGGATCACGGCACGGACGTAGGCTCAGCCTCCCAGGGAACGTGCCACCGAAACCCTGGGAGGTGAGCCTTGTCCAGGCTCAAGATAGTCGCACCCGTCCAACTGGAGCTGGTATCGCTCCCATCGGGCCATGCCCGGCCGCCGGTGTGGGCCCAGATGCCCGAGGACACTCAGGACCGTGTGCTGGCGCTGCTGGCTCGTCTCATCGCCAGAGAGGTAGCCGAGCTCGCCGACGAGGAGGTGTCGTGAAGTGACCGATTCGAAGGTGTCCGCTTCTCATCGAGCCAACGGCCGGCTGGCCGTGGTCTACGTCCGCCAGTCGACGGTGGCCCAGACGCAGGTTAACACCGAGAGCCTGCGACGCCAATACGAGCTAGTCTGTCGGGCGACGGGGCTGGGCTGGGACCCATCGAGCGTGAGGGTGATCGACGAGGACCTCGGCCGTTCGGCCGCCGACGCGGTCGCCCGTTCGGGGTTCCAGTCCTTGGTGGCCGACGTCGGGCTCGGCAAGGTCGGCCTGGTGTTGGGGATCGAGGTCTCCAGACTGGCCCGACGCAACGCCGACTGGTATCACCTGCTCGACTTGTGCGCGCTCACCGCCACTCTGATCGGCGACGCAGATGGCATCTATGACCCCGCCGACTATTCCGATCGCCTCGTGCTCGGCCTCAAG
Source organism: Actinomycetes bacterium (assembly GCA_021808785.1). Taxonomy (GTDB): domain Bacteria; phylum Actinomycetota; class Acidimicrobiia; order Acidimicrobiales; family Palsa-688; genus JAKCDU01. The sequence goes on from JAKBAX010000433.1 coordinate 1,588, forward strand.
GGCACCATGAGCGAAGCGGAGCTGCACTTGCTGCGGGGTCGGCTCACCGCCGGGGCCCGTCACAAGGCCGCCAGGGGTGAGCTTCGCCTGGCGTTGCCTGCCGGTTACTCCTACGACCCTGACGGAACGGTGGTGCTCAGCGCCGACGAGGCCGTGCGCGAGGCGGTGGCCACGGTGTTCCGGCGTTTCGACGAGCTCGGGTCGGCGCGCCAGGTGCTGGTGTCTTTGCTCGGTGACGGCCTCGAGCTGCCGCGGCACCGCCCCAAGGGCCGCGTCGAGTGGACGCCGGCGACCCATGGGGCTGTTCATGCCATGCTCACCAACCCGACCTACGCAGGGGTCTACGCGTTCGGTCGTACGCGCACCGGCCGCCGCCTCGACGACCAGGGCCGGGTGGTGGTCTCCAAGGCGCCCGTCGGCGAAGACAGCTGGGCTGTGGCCATCCACGACCACCATCCCGCCTACATCTCCTGGGAGACCTATCAGGCCAACCAGGGCCGCCTGGCGGCCAACAACGCCGCTCCAAAAGGAGAAGGCGGCGGGGCGGCGCGAGAAGGAACCGCCTTGTTGCAGGGGATCTTGCGCTGCGGGGTGTGCGGTCGAATGATGCGCGTCGGCTACTCGGGTCGGGCCGCACCAGCCGGCTCGGCCTCGCCGGGTGTCTCGTCGCGCTACATCTGCCTCTCCGCTGAGGCCTTCTCGACCGGCGGGGTCAGATGCAACGACGTCGGCGGCCGCCAGATCGAAGCCGCTGTCCTCACCGAGGTCTTCGCCGTCTTGGAGCCAGCCGCGCTGGCCGCCACCGCCAAAGCCCTGAATGAGGCTGAGGCTTGCCGAGCCGGCCGTCTCCGGGTCTTCGAGGCGACCGTCGAGCGTACCCGTTACGACGCCGAGCGGGCTCGACGCCAGTACGAGGCCTGCGAACCGGAGAACCGCCTGGTGGCCCGCAGCCTCGAAACCGCCTGGGAAGCCCGCCTCAGCGCCGTCAAGCAAGCCGAAGCCGCTCTGGCAACCGAAGGCGCCCGGGCTCCCGCCGTCTTGTCGGGAGACGAGCTGGCGTTCTTGAACGTAGCGGGAGCCGACCTGCGCGCCGTCTTTGAAGCTCCAACGACCACCGCCCGGGAACGCAAGCAGCTGCTGCGGGCGCTGCTGGTCGAGGTCGGCGTCACCATCGAGCGTGCCGCCCGTCGGGCCGACCTGACCCTGCACTGGGAGGGCGGGGCGACCAGCGAAGTCCACGTCCCACTTCCTCGTCTGGGGGCGCCGTGGCGGACCACCGACACCTCCAGCGTCGACCTCGTCCGACGCCTGGCCGTCCTCCACGACGACGACACGATCGCCCAGGTCCTCGGCCGCCAGCACCGCCGCACCGGTAGCGGGCTGCCCTACACCAAGGCAAGGGTCGCCGAGCTACGAAAACACCACCACATCCCCATCGGACCGACCAAGGTCACACCCCCCTGCGATGATGCCATGGTGGTCAGCGTCAGCAAGGCGGCCGCCGAGCTTCGCGTCGGGATCGGCACCATCTACAGGTGGCTGGCCGACGGCTTCATCGCCGGCGAGCAGCCCACCCCGGGTGCACCCTGGCAGATCCGCCTCGACGACGCCTTGCGCTCCAAAGTCGCCGAGGAAGCCCCCGACGGCTGGCTCGGTCTCGACCAGGCCGCCAAGGCCCTCGGCGTTGCTCGCCAGACCGTTTTGAACAAGGTCCAACGCGGTGAGCTCGCCGCCGTCCACGTCCGGCGGGGACGGCGCAGCGGCCTGCGTGTCCAGGTGAAACCAGACCAGGTTGGACTGTTCGCACAACCATGAGGAGATGAAGGCGCAGTGCTTAAGGGACCTGTTGAGGTCTCTGATCGCGTTCTCCACGTTGGCGTGAGCCCGGTGCCAGCTGTCGAGGGCGATCTGGTCGCCAGGGCGGTCAGTGATCAAGCTGTGATAGGACCAGTTGGTTAGCAACGCCAGCTGGGAGCCGGGGGTGGGCCGCACCCGGCGCACGA
>JAKBAX010000434.1 GCA_021808785.1 Actinomycetes bacterium
AAAACGAAACCAACATCTCCCCCATTTATCCCACCACCCCGACCAACGCTTATTTTAGGCCTAGCCGTCGACTCCCACCCGGCCCGCTCGCCGGCGGCGATCGCTGTCCCGCACGAACCACATCTGTCCGGGCGTCGCAGTGCCATCACCTTCACCGCTCTATTATCGACGCTGGACGACTTCGGGGAGGATGCGCCGCCGGGCACGCAGGGAGCCGCTATGTACGGCTTTCCCTGGTGCCGTCTAGCCCGCTTCCCGCCACGGTTCCCCATTGATGTCGCACCCAACCACCATGATTGCCGTCGTGCCTCGAGCAAGTAGGAGACGATTTCGGCAGCGCCTATCCAGGTGGATCGATGGCTCGTCAGCCGTCGATGAGGAATCGGCGGATACCTCGAAGGTGTCCCGAACCGGAAGTGATTCAGTGTCCCCGCTGGCCCAGCTGTATATGCACTTGAACGACTTGCTTCGTGACCAGATCGCTGCCCAACTGGAGTCGGCGAGCACCAACGACTTGGAGTCAGTGGGCGTGGTCGCCGCAGCGCTCGCTCTGGTGGTGGCGCTTCTGATCCTCCGAGCGACCGACAGTCGCGATATCACATGGTGGTGGTACCCACTCCCGTCGTTCGCGGTGCCCACTGCCTTGGTAGCTGTTCCCCTCCGGGGTACCACGGCCAAGCGGAAGTTTCTTCACGGCCCGAGCGTCCCAGCGATACTCGAGGGGTTCGCAGATCAACCCCAGACCTTGGAGACGGTGTTGGAGAGGACCCTTCGAGACCTTCACGAATGCTGGCTGAACAACGACGCCCTTCTCGCTGCGGAGCGCAGGTGGTTCAACATCGGAATATTGACCCTCGGTCTCGCCACCACGATCAGTCTCAGTCTCTACGCCTGGGACTTGACATGAGATATCCTGAGGACGCGATGATCGATTCCGAGCAGACCGAACCGTCATCGAACGCGCAGGCCCAGACCTCTGAGCCGGCGCCTGCAGCCACCCCGATATCGATTCCGGTCATCGACTTCAACACCCCGACTGGAAACCAGATGGTCGAGGTTCGTAAGGGCTACGGCCTCGGTGAGGTTGGCGGCGCCGGACACGCCTCCGCTGGCGACGAGTAGAGAAATCTCGAGCGGTAGCGTGAGGACGATGACCACGGACGAGAAGACGGTCTCCGACAAGCCTCGCTACGACGAGAAGAGCGTCTTCGGCGACGTCGAAGCGAAGGTCAGGCAGGCGGTCGCGGAGGCCGTAGCCGACCGTCGAAGCCGCGGCCTGGCGATCGCCGTCGATCGCGGCCACGGCGTCGAACTGATCGCGTAGATTAGTCGCCTCCGAGCGCCCGGAAGTAGGTCCAGCGGGGGAAGTCGAGGATCTCCGGAGAAGCCGCCAGGAGGCCACGAGCGACGGTCACCGGGGCGGCGTCGCTGTTGTCGATCAGCGTCCAGGTATCGACCTTCCCCAGGTAGAGCCTGAAGAAGGCGTTCAGCCCGTGCTGCCACCGGCGTCGGATCACGGCCTCGGGAATGTCATGGCCACCGTCCGCCACCCTCTGATCCACCCGGGCCAGGGCCAGTTCGGGACTGTGTAGCGCCACGAACACCATTCGCACCCAATATCCGGCCGCCCGCCATCTATCGATCGATCTGAGCATCCCACGCCCGGCCAGGTTGGTCTCCAGACAGAAGGATGCCTGGGAGTCAGCGAGCCGCCGTATCTCGGCCAGGACGACGCGGCCGGCGGTGATGTCGAGCCCGGCGGGCGGGTGCCCTTCGTCGGCCAGGCGGCGGGCGATGATGTCGGCGTTGACGAACACCATGCCGTCAGGTACCAGGATCCGGCTCGAGGTCGTCTTGCCGGCGCCATTCGGTCCAGCCAACAGGAGAATTTCTGGCGGACGCAGGGTACGTTCCTCAGCCAACGGTGCCTTTGCCCTACCGCTGCCGCTTGCTGGCCTTCGCCGGCCGCTGAGTGGCGTCTGACGACCGGTGGAGGCGATCCAGGGCCTCGGCTGCCTGCCGGTCGGCTTCTTCAGGAACGTGGGCGTACAACTCCATAGTCAGCTTGGCCGCGGCGTGACCGGCTCGGCCCTGCATCACTCTGGGATGAACTCCGAGCTGGACCATGCTGGTGATTGCAGCGTGACGCAGGCCGTGGAAGGTGAGCGATGGATCCAGGCCGGCACGCTGCACCGCGGGGGCGAATGTTCGTTCCCCAAAGCGCCGCCTCAGCACCCCGCCCCGGGGGCCGACGAAGATCAGCGCAACCTCGTCCTTGGAGGCACCGGATCGATAGCGAGCGAGGTGCTCGGCGATCTCGTCGATCAGGAACGAAGGGGCGCTCAGCGTCCGCAGGCCAGCCGCCGTCTTCGCCTCGCTAACGAGCCGTAGTTCACCAGCCGTCTCTTCCACCACCTGGGCGACGGTGACGGTTCGCCTGAGGAAGTCGACATCACATACCCGCAGACCCACTGCCTCACCCCACCGCAGGCCCAGGACGCCCGACCGACACTCGAGTTGGTGGTCTGACCTTCGGGAGGGCTATCCGCCGGCAGGGAGACCGGCCGATGGCGTCGGCGTCGACTGCGGCGTTGAACACGGCGCGCAGCGCCGAGTAGTCACGGGCGACCGTGGACGGTGCAGCCACGCGGGCCCGGGAGTCCACCGCGCCCTGGATGTGCATGGGCGTGATCGTGGCCAACGGACGCGGGCCCAGTACCTCCATGAAGACATGTACGGCCTGGCGGTCCCGAGCGATGCTGCTCCTCCGCTTGCCGGTGCGCTGAAGCCACTGTTCGGGCCAGTCCGCAAACGAGATGTTCCCCACCCGGGGGTCGATGTAGTGGCCTCGGACCAGGTCCGCCTCGATCATGGCCAGGTACGTGGAGGCGTCGGTCTTCGTGGCGAAGGTCTCTGGCGCCGTCGTGAGCTGGCCATCAACGACTGGATACCGGGCTGGCCACTTTCCGGACGGGAGCTTGCGCACGCGGCCGAACTGTCGTCGGGTCATATCCAACCTCCATGCGTCCAGACGCCTGATCGGTGTAGCAAGCTCACCGTACCGATCCCGTGTGACGGCGAGCTACCCCCTGCCAGAAGTCGCCTGGCTCGCGTCTGGCGCCATCCAGCCATACCCCGACCGCAGCGGGATCGAAGCGGACGAAGCGCCCCACCTTCAGATACGGGATGCGGCGCTCGGAGACGAGCCGTCGGATGTGGCGGGTGGTGACGCCGAGGTGAACGGCCACCTGGTCGATATTGAGCAGCCGGGGCACTTCGGCCGGACTTCGCAGCTGCGGGAAGGTCTCGTGGCCCCGGCCGTGGCCTGTCACTTGGTCACTCTGCGCCGTGGCGGGCTTCCCTGCGGTAAGTCTCCTCGACACTTTCGGTCCTCCTCGGGGTCAAAATTCGAATTGGTCCTCTCACCTCCATCCAGGGAAGTGTCACTTCCCGCGACCGCCGATGAATGTCCCTTGCTGCTACTGCGATTTCCTCGCCCACCCTCCCTTGCCCCTCTCATTCCTTCCTCCCAACTATCCCAACCACCCAGTCACCACCATCACCATCACCATCGCCCATCCACCGTCTG
>JAKBAX010000435.1 GCA_021808785.1 Actinomycetes bacterium
GCCCCAGCGGTAGCGTGTGGGGCTCAGCCACACGAAGGGGAGCAACTTGGCGGCACCATCCACATCGGCCGGGACCCGCCCGACCCGGGCCGGCCGCGGCGCCCCACCGCGATGATGCGATGATGCGATGATGCGATGATGCTCGCCGACCGGATCAACCAGAGGCTGGCGGTGGCCATCGTATCCACCGCGGCGACCTTCATCGCCGTTCTCGACACCACTATCGTCAACGTGACCATCCCCACCATCGGCCGGGACTTCCACGTGAAGGCGGCGTCGGTCGACAGCGTGGCCATCGGGTTCCTGGTCAGCCTGGCCGTCATCATGCCGGCCTCGGGCTGGCTGGGCGACCGCTTCGGCAACAAGCGGGTGATGCTCTTCGCCACCGCGGTGTTCACCGCCGCGTCGGCGTTGTGCGGGGCGGCTCAGACCCTGCCCGAACTGGTGCTGTTCCGCATCGTCCAGGGGGTGGGCGGCGGCCTGCTGATGCCGGTCGGGATGGCCATGCTGTTCCAGACCTTCCCCCCGTCGGAGCGCATCCGGGTGTCGTCCATCATGATCATCCCGAGCGCCTTCGCCCCCGCCCTGGGCCCGGTGGTCGGCGGCCTGTTCACCACCGACGTGTCCTGGCGGTGGGTGTTCTACATCAACGTGCCGATCGGCGTGGCCGCCGTGGCCTTCGGCGCGCTGTGCCTCGGCGATCCCCGCCAGGACCACGCCGGGCCGTTCGACCTGGCCGGCTTCGTCCTGGCCGGGGCCGGCCTGTCGCTGCTCATGTACGGCGTGTCGGAGGGCCCCGGTCGGGGGTGGTCCGATCCGTTGGTGATCGCCACCTGTGCGGCCGGCGTGGCGGGCCTGGCCGCCCTCGCGGTGGTGGAGTTGCGCACGCCCGACCCCATGCTGGACCTGCGCCTCTACCGCGACCGCCTGTTCCGCACCACGCTCACCTCGGTGACGCTGATGTCGGTCAGCTTCTTCGGCGTCGTCTACATGGTCGCCCTCTTCTACCAGTACGGACTGGGCTATTCCGCCCTGCAGTCCGGCCTCCTGGTGTTCCCGCAGGCCATCGGCATCTTCGCCAGCGGGCAGCTGATCACCCGCGTCCTCTACCGCCGGTTCGGGCCCCGGCGCCTCATGGTGGTGGGCGGCATCGTCACCGCCTCGATGATGGCCCTTCTGGCCACGGTGGGACCGTCCACCAGCCCGTGGACTATCCGGACCTTCGCCTTCTTCCTCGGCGCCGCCCTGGCCTGGATATTCCTGCCGTCCAATACGGCGTCGTTCGCCACCGTCCGCCCCGATCAGATCGCCCGTGGTACGACCCTGTTCCAGTCCCAGCAGCGCCTGGGCGCGGCCCTGGGGGTGGCCGGCATCACGACCGTGGCCACGGCCGTGGGCACCACCCACCTGGTGGGTGGCCGGGTCCAGCCCCATCTGGCCGCCTACCGGGTCGGCCTACTGGTCGCGGCGGTGGTGATGGTGGGCAGCGGGCTGTCGGCCCTCTTCGTCCGAGACCGCGACGCCCTGGAGACCATGCGCCGACCCGTGACGGAGCCGCACGAGGTTCCCCTCATCGAGACCGAGGCGCTGGGCTCCGCCTGAGGCCCCCGGGCCGGCCATCTGGTCGGTCGGACGCGGGTTGATCATGTCCGGCCCGAAGCTTTTCGATGACGGGGGCCAAGTTCAAAACGGCAGCCTGCGCCTCAGCATGCGGGGCAGGGCCGCCAGCCCCTCGACCGGGTGGTATCCCTCGGCGACCGAGGTCAGCTCCCGGTCCTCCTCGTCGGACAGCTCGAGGTCGGCGGCGGCCGCGTTGTGCTCGAGCTGGGCCACACTGCTCGCCCCCGGGATGGCCACCACGTTGGGCCGTCGGATGACCCAGGCCAGGGCGACCTGGGCCGGAGTGGCGTCGTGGCCGGCTGCTATCGAGCGCAAGGAAGCGATGAGCGGCTGGGCCCGGGCCAGGTTCTCCGGGAGGAAGTGGGGGTTCGTGCTGCGCACCCCGTCGGTCGGGGCGTGGTCGGCGTCGTAGCGGCCCGACAGCAGGCCCTGGCCGAGCGGGCTGTAGGCGATCACCAGACGGTCGTGGGCCGCGGCCCACGGCACCAGATCGGCGTGCGGGCGCCGGTCGACCAGGCTGAAGCGGACCTGGTTGGACAGTACCGGCCCTCCGTAGGCCGCTTCGGCGGCCTGCCACCTGGCAAGGGAGAAGTTGCTGACCCCGACGTGCTCGACGATGCGGGCGGTGACCAGCCGGCGCATGCCGTCCATCTGCATGGAGATGGGTACGCCGGGGTTGGGCTGGTGGATCTGGTACAGGTCGATGACGTCGATGCCGAGCCGGGCCCGGCTGGCCCGGCCCCGCCTCTCGACCATGGGGGCCACCGGCAGCACCGGGAGGACCTTGGTGGCGACGAAGACCTCGTGGCGACGCCCGGCGATGGCCCGGCCGACGATGCGCTCCGACCGCCCCAACCCGTAGATCTCGGCGGTGTCGAGCAGGTTGATGCCCAGATCGAGGGCCCGGCCCACGATGCGGCCGGCCTCGCCGTCGGCGTAACCCTCGCCGTAACCCCATGAGCGGGACCCGAACTGCCAGGCGCCGACACCGATGGCGGACAGGCGCACGCCCCCTACCTCGACGTGGCGCACGTCAGTCGACCCCGGACTCGATGGCCGCCTGGTCGAGCACGTCCTCCTCGGCGGCGTCGGCCTCAGGGTTGGCCGCGATCGCCTCGGCCCCTCCGGGGGGCAGCTCGCCGACCAACTCGTGGTCGCCGGCGGTGAGCGTGCCCAGCCCGGCGTACAGCTCGAGCTTGGAGCGGGTGTCAGCGATGTCCAGGTTGCGCATGGTCAGCTGGCCGATCCGGTCGTTGGGACCGAAGGCGGCGTCCTCGGTGCGCTCCATGGACAGCTTGTCGGGGTGGTAGGAGAGCGCCGGGCCGGCGGTGCGCAGGATGGAGTAGTCGTCGCCGCGTCGCAGCCGGAGGGTCACCTCACCGGTGACCGCCGAGGCCAGCCACTTCTGGAGCGACTCGCGGATCATGAGGGACTGGGGGTCGAGCCAGCGTCCCTCGTAGAGGAGCCGACCGAGGCGCCGGCCGTCGTCGTGGTAGGAGGCAATGGTGTCCTCGTTGTGGATGGCGTTGACCAGGCGTTCGTAGGCGATGTGGAGCAGGGCCATACCGGGCGCCTCGTAGATGCCGCGGCTCTTGGCCTCGATGATGCGATTCTCGATCTGGTCCGACATGCCGAGGCCGTGGCGGCCGCCGATGGCGTTGGCCTCGGTGAAGAGACCGACCACGTCGCCGAAGGTCCCGCCGTTGAGGGCGGTGGGTCGACCCCGTTCGAAGGTGACGGTGACGTCCTCGGCCCGGATCGCCACGTCCGCCAGCCAGTAGGCGACGCCCATGATCGGTTGCACGATCTCGATCGAGCTGTCCAGGTGCTCGAGCGTCTTCGCCTCGTGGGTGGCGCCCAGGATGTTGGCGTCGGTGGAGTAGGCCTTCTCGGTGCTGTCCCGGTAGGGGAGGCCGTGGGCCAGCAACCACTCCGACATCTCCTTGCGGCCGCCGAGC
>JAKBAX010000436.1 GCA_021808785.1 Actinomycetes bacterium
AGGCTGATTTGAAGGCGGCCTCCGGTCTTCTTCGGGCGCGTCGCGGCTGAGAGCCCTGCGGCTGACCGGCATCGATTGCCGGCCCGGCCCCCTTCGGGGACAACGAGGCCGGCCCTAGACGCCTCTGTGATCGTGATGTTGCATCTTCGGTCGGGTCGCGCCGGTTCGTGGGGTCGCTGATGCATCAGCCGGGTCGGGCTGGTCGACAACGGCGGCTCGGCGCCGGTCAGATCGCGTCGAGTAATCGGAAGAACGTTCCCAGCCGCGGGTTGTAGGCGAGGATACGCCACCGTACGCGCCGTCCTGTCTTGACCATCTGGGCGGGGATGTCGATGAAGGCAGCCACGAAGGGTGGAACTCCATGGTGAGCATCCGGCGTCGTTGTTCTTGACGGCGTTGGGCCCAACGTGGGCTCACCGGTAGCAACAGCGCACACCAGGTTCTCAGGGTCCAGGCGAGTGAGGTCATGGTCACGTAGGCCCAGTTGGCCGCCAGGGTGTTGACCGGAGCGTGCAGTGCTCAGACGTCGGACTCCAGCTGGGCGTGCAGGTTCTCCTGGTTGCAGCGCTGGCGGGCTTGGTCCACCACCTCGTCGGCGGTCATCGTGCGCTCGTTGGTGATGTAGAAGAAGTAGCGGTACTCGTCGAACAAGACGCTCTCGCCGCCCTCGACCGAGATGGTCTTTCTGAGGGCGACCACCCGGTAGTCCTGCTTGCACTTCCCGGGACGGTAGGAGAACTCGACGACGTCCTCGGCGGTTTGGCGCAGCACCTTGTAGTTCCGCTCGCGCACGATGTGGTCTTTGACCTTACGTGGCCAGGTGCGGGGCTTGGTGGCTATCGTCGGCAGATCTCTTTGAACCCGGCCTGTTGGCAGAGCGAGATCGCCCGGTCGAAGTAGTCGACCACCCCCTCGGGGGAGGGCCGGTTGGCACCGAGGAGGCCCAGGTACAGCGGTTCTTCGGTGTTGGCGAGCGAGACGAGGAACGCCGAGTACCCCCAGATCCCGTTGTAGGAGATGCTCATGCCCTCTTTGGTGGCGGCGTCGGTTGGAATGAGTGTGGCGTCAGCGTCCTCGACCGCCGGGGTGGAGAAGAAGGAAGCGGGTTGTTGCGCCCAGACCCGAAGACGGGTCCGGTTACCCGCCTCTTGGAGCACGAGGATCGACTCGTCGTCGAAACGCCGGCAGAAGTCCCCAGCGGTGGTCGGGTCGGGAATGCTCGTCGTCGCGAGGCGGGCGAGGAACATCGCGTCACCTCGACGCGCCTCGATGTCATCGACGGTCCGCCCTCCAGACAATGGGTTGTAGGCGATGTTCAGCACGTGATCGGACTCGTGATAGGGGTGTGCAGCTCGAGGAGATGCAACGAGGCAGAACATGCACCCATCCGGGAAACCGATGGGACTGAGCCTGCCCGACCTAGCGGTGACGGCCGAGCCAGCCGCCTACCTCACCCTTTGCATTCGCCTCAGCGGCCGTTGTCGACGGCTGGCTCGACGAGCTCGGTGAGCTCGAAGATGTCGAGCATGCGGGTAAGAAGTCGGGTGGGGGAGCGCACAACGATGTCGGCGCCGAGTGGGCGGAGTTGGTTGCGGGCGGCGATTAGCGTTTCGATGGCCGTGGACCCCACGAAGTCGACTTGGGCGAAGTCGACGATCACCCCGCCGCCGTGGGCCACGCGGGGGGAGGCGGCGGTCATGATGGCATCGAGTGTGGCCGCACCGGTGGCGATGTCGATGTCGCCGAACAAGGCGACGGTCACCCACTGTGGCGAGAACCCCAGACCGGGGGACCTGCTGTCGACTGGCTGGGCCTCGCTCATAAGGCTGCTCCTTCGGCCGAAACATGGTGTCGCCAAGGTCCGGAGCAACGCGCTTACTGCGTGTCAACGTAGCAGTCCTCCTTCTACTCCGCGCTGAACGCTCGCCTGAGCGCCTTCAACTTGACGACCGCCTACCTCGAGACAGGTGTCGACGCGGCTCGCCGTTCGATCCGGTAGAGTTGAGGAAATCCATTCGGTGATCCCGGTTGGGTGCGCTTCGATCTGGCCCTCGTTGAGCGTTTCACGTTGCGGCTAGGAGGCGACCCGATGGCAGGTCACACGAATCTGCGATGCCAGTCGGTGTGCGTTGAGCGGCGAAGGCGGTGACCGCGGACCGGCGGTTGCGTATCTTGGCCCTGCTGGCCGGCGAGCACCCGGCCGGTGAGACCCGCCGGTTGTGCGAGGTGGCGGCGGAGGTGACCGGGATGAGCGGGGCGGGGATCATGCTGCTCAACGCGGCCGGGCCGCAAGGCTCGTTGTGTACGACGAACGACACCTCGGCGCTGATCGAGGAGTTGCAATACACCCTGGGTGAGGGGCCCTGTGTCGACGCCCACCGTGACGGGACAGCAACCCTCGAAGCGGACCTGGCCGAGCCGACGGCGCCTCGGTGGGCGGCGTTCAGCGGGCCAGCGGTGGCCGCCGGGGTGCGGGCGGTGTTCGGGTTCCCGATCCGCATCGGTGCCGCCCGCCTGGGCGCCCTCAACCTGTACCGCGACAGCCCCGGGCTGCTCAGCGACGACCAGTACGCTGATGCGGTGGTGATGGCCGAGGTGGCCGCCCGGGCCATCCTGGCCCTGCAAAGCGAAGCCCCGGTCGACACGATCGCCGCCGAACTCGACATAGACGCCGATTTTCATCCGGTGGTCCACCAGGCCGCCGGGATGGTTTCGGTCCAGCTCGACGTCGCCGTCACCGAGGCGCTGGTGCGGTTACGAGCCCACGCCTTCGCCACCGAACAGTCCCTCAGCGACGTCGCCACCGCAGTCGTGTCTCGACAGTTACGCTTCGCCCCCCCACCCGACTCGGTCCAGCCGTGAACGTCAAAAGACGCCACCGTCGCGCCGCCCTCGCTCACTGCCGGCGGTCTCGGTGTGCCCGCCGTCGTTTCGCCCCCAAACCGTGGCGGAGATGGCTGGGGCGGAGGGTGTGCTCGGCGTGCCGGGTGTGGTGAACTGGGGACAAAGTGTTGTGACCGGTATGCCCAGACCCCGCACCCCGGCGACGTTCCTACTAAAAGGACGGTGTGGTAGTGCCCAACCAGGAGCTGCTTGTACGGACTCTCGTCGAGATGGCCGACAGTCTGGTCGCCGACTTCGATGTCGTCGACTTGTTGACGTTACTGTCGGAACGCTGCGTGCAGACCCTCGATGTGGCCACCGCCGGGGTCATGCTGGCCACCCCGGCCGGCAACCTGGCGGTCGTCGCATCGTCCAGTGACGGCATGCGCACCCTGGAGCTGTTCCAGCTGCAGTCAGACGAAGGCCCGTGCGTGGACTGTTTCCAGACCCGACAGCCCGTCGTCAACATCCAGCTGGGAGAAGCGGCTGGCCGGTGGCCGAAGTTCGCCCCTCACGCCTTGGCGGCGGGGTTTCAGTCGGTGCACTCGCTGCCCATGCGGCTTCGCGGGGCCACTATCGGCGCGCTGAACATGTTCCGCAAAGAAAAAGGGACACTGGGCGGCGACGACGTGACCGCCGCCCAAACGCTGGCAGACGTGGCCACGATCGCTATCCT
>JAKBAX010000054.1 GCA_021808785.1 Actinomycetes bacterium
TTCTCGTTGGTCGAGGCCGAAGCGGACCCGATCAGAGCACCGGCGACGGCCGCCACCACGATTCCGAGCAGCCCCAAGGCCACCAGGATCTCGACCAGAGTGTCGCCTCGGTCGTCAGTCACGGGCCTACGCTCGTAGTGGAGACGGACGAGCGGGGGGCGGCCACCAGGTCGATCTCCAGACCCAGGGACTGCGAGACGTCGTTGCCACCGTGGCCGGCGTCGAGAGTCACGGTCCGTATCGATCCGGCTGGCACCCATCGGGCCGACGCGTCCGGACCGGCGATCGATGCCGTCAGGAAGAGGGGGGTGCTGGCCGTCCCGAGCCAGGCCGCGACCGGCTCCGACGCACCCGATGGTGCGCTGATCGGCGTGTCGGGGCATGTGACCCGTACGACGGACCCTTGGGTTGCGGGCCCGGATGTCGGATCAGCCAGCCAATAGGTCACCACCGTCGGGGTCGATCCGGCACCGATGGCGACAGACAACGGGTACGAGGAACCGGGGTCGGGGTTGGCCAGGAGGCTATAGCCGCCCACGGCTTGTCCGACCCGGCCGCACGCCAGGCTCGGCGCAGTGGTCACCGCAACTGCGCTCTGCACATCCGGGCCGAAGTAGGAGCTCAGCACCTGTCCCGCCTGGGTGTCGGAGAGGCGGCCCGAGACGACGGAGTCGTTGCGTACCGCGGTGAGGATCACGTCGGCTACCGCGCCCACCACCAACGGGAGGATAACCAGCACTACGAGCATCTCGATGAGCGTGAAGCCGGGGTCCCCTCGTATGTCCTTCGCGGCAAGTGACCCGGGCTTCATCTCTCACGAGACCTTGACCTGGCGGAAGATCCCGTACATGGCCGAGATCAAGGCGATAGCGACGAAGCCTACGATCAGTCCGACCACAGTGATCACTGCCGGCTCGATCAGGGTGGTGAACCGCTTCAGCTTGTAGTCGAGCTCCCGGTCGAAATAGCTGGCCGCGGCTTGCAGCTGGTCATCCAGGCTACCGGTGGTCTCTCCGACGGTGAACATCTGGCGGGCGGCACCGGGGAACAGGCCCGTGTCGCCGAGGGGGCCGGCCAAACCTTCCCCGCGTAGCATGGCATGGCGGGCCAGGGTGAGGCGGTCGCGGAACACGGCATTGTTGGTGGCGGCAGTGGTCACCGCGAGCGCCTCGGGAAGAGACACGCCGGCCGCGGTCATGGATGCGAGCAGCCGGCAGAAGCGCTCGACGATCGAGGTGTAGAGCAGGTCCCCGACCATGGGCAGCCGGATCAGGACGTTGTCCCGGACTACCCGGCCCTGCTCGGTGCGCAGGGTCAGCGCGACGGCCAGCGCCGCAACGAGCAGCGCCACGCCGACGTAGACGCCCCACCGGCCGATCCAGTTGGCGAACGACAGCAGGATACGCGTGGCGAGCGGCAGCTTGGCATTGAGGGTCTTGAAGAAGGCCCGGAATTTGGGCAGCACGTAGACCACGAGCGTCGTCGAGACGGCAATGGCCAGGAGGACCACGATGGAGGGATAGGCCAGGGCGGAGCGGATTTTGTGCTCGGTATCCAGCTCCCGCTCGAGGTAGTCGCCGAGCTGGTCCAGCACGTCGTCGAGCCGTCCGGTGAGCTCGGCCGTCTGCAACACTTCGACGGTGTAGCCGGGGAAGAGCTCCGGATGCTGGGCCGCGGCGCCAGCGAAGGTGGATCCGCTCTCCAGGGCCAGACGCACCTGCTCGAGGGCCTTGCCCATGAGCTTGTCCGTGGACTCTTCCGACAGGATGTACAGCGCCTCGATGACCGACACACCGGAGCGGACGAAGACGGCCAGCTGCCGGCAGAAGTGCATGAGGTAGCGCTTCTTCACCTTCTTGGGCGTGATCTCGAACTGCAGGATGCTCGTCTTGAGCGACACATTGAGGGGCTGCAGGCTACGAGCGAGCAGCTGAGCCCGGGCCTGCTCGACCCCGGCGGCCGACTCGACGCCCGTCACCACCATCCCGTCGGGCGAAGCGGCACTGTACTTGTACTTGGGCATGGCGCGACCTCGACCTAGAGCGAGTAGATACTCCGCAGCACTTCGGAGATCGTGGTGACGTCCTGGTGCACGAGAGAGAGACCTTCCGCGCTCAGGGTGCGCATACCCTGATTGATGGCCACCCTCCGCAACTCGTCCTGAGTCGCCCAACCGACCAGCAGGCGGCGGATTTCGGGTGTCATATGGAGGAACTCGTACACCCCGATGCGCCCCTGGTACCCGGTGTGGGAACAGAAGTTGCACCCGGTGCCACGATAGAAGTGGGCCTTTCGGGGGCCACCTCCCTCGGTGTAGAACGCCATCTCCTCGGCCGTCGGCTCGTAGGTGGCGACGCAGGACCTGCAGATCCTACGGACCAGCCGCTGGCTGACTATGCCGAGCACCGAAGAAGCCAACAGGAAGGCCTCGATGCCCATGTCCAGGAAGCGGTGCAGGGCGGCGACAGAGTCGGTGGCGTGTAGCGACGACATCACGAAGTGACCGGTCAGGGCCGCCTGGACGGCAATCCGGGCCGTCTCCTGGTCGCGGATCTCGCCCACCAGGATCACATCGGGGTCCTGACGCAGGATGGACCGCAGACCGTCGGCAAAGGTGACGCCGGCCTGATCGTTGGTCTGAATCTGGTTGATGGACGGGAACACGTACTCGACCGGGTCCTCGATGGTCACGATGTTGCGGCTTCGCTCGTCGATCTCGGTCATCGTGGCGTAGAGCGTGGTCGTCTTGCCGCTACCGGTCGGGCCGGCACACAGGACCATGCCGAACGGCGAGTGCACCATCTTCGAGTAGCTGGCGTGGGTATCGGCCGGCATTCCGAGATGATCGAGCTGGATCAGGGATCGGGTCTTGTCGAGCAGGCGTATCACGCACTTCTCACCCCAGACCGTCGCCATCGTGGAGACCCGCATGTCGATCTCGCGCCCGTCGACCTCGGTGGCGAACTGGCCGTCTTGCGCCCGGCGGCGCTCGACGATGTTCATCCCGGCGAGAATCTTGATCCGACTGATCAGAGGCGCCGCCATCTGGATGGGGAGCTCACGCACATCGTTCAGAGCGCCGTCTATTCGAAAGCGAATCCGCAGTATCTGGTCGCTCGGCTCGATGTGCAGGTCCGACGCCCGGTCCCGTAGCGCCTGCGTGACCAGCATGGAGACGACCTGGGCTACCGGGGAGTCCGCAGTCAGGTAGTCGTCCCGGCCCCGGCCGCCGACGTGGCGGGGGGCCTCCGCCGCTGAGAAGGCCTCGACCATCCGGTCGACGTCAGCCAGGACCTGATAGGCGCGATCGATGGCCTGCTGGGCCGCGCTGGGAGGAACGGCCAGCAACCGTACCGGTCGGCCGATGAGATGCTGCAGCTCCTGCTGGATACCTTGGCGCAGGTCCCCGACGACGACCTCGGTGACGCCATCGACGTTCCGCAACGGCAGGGCACAGAGGCGCCGAGCCGTGGCCTCGTCCAGCAGCTCGAGCACGTCTGTGTCGGGTGCGGTGCGGCTCAGATCGGCGATCCCTATGCCGAACTGGTCGGCCAGGGTGTCGACCAGTCGGGACTCGTCGATGATGCCCATCTCGAGGAGGACATCGCCGAGGCGCAGGTGGGACCTGGCCGCGGCCTCCAGCGAGAGGTCGAGCTGGGCCTCGGTGATGGTCCCCCGCTCGACCAGCAACTGGCCGAGCGGTCGCCGCGTCCCCGGCCAGGCATCGGTGACGCCGGTCCCGTCCGGGGGGGAGGCGCTGGCCGCACCACTACCTTTGCCGCGCCGCGAGCCGCTCGAAGTGACACCGGCGTCAGTAGTGCGCCCGGCCGGGTTGGCGTGCAATGGGCGAGTTCCCCGCTTCTTCAACATCAGCGGCGGCCTCCGGCGATCGGGTCGCACCCCGCGACCAAGTCCCCGCCCGAGCGTACCCGCGCCGATATGCGGCGCAGAACCCGCCCGTCGAAATCGGTGATCGGCGAACCCGGTGTCATCGGCTGAGGCGCCGCAGTGACTCTCTGCGTCGGCCTGACTTCCGTTCGCGGTCGAGCGTGATACCGGACTCCTGCATCTCTGGGCCAAGCATCGCTCGTATCCCGCAATCCCGTCACGAATCACACACCTTCAGCCACAGTTCGTTGAGCCCGCAGGGTCTGGCCCGAGATCTCAGCGAATCAGATCAATGAGTCTAAAGAGGATTCGCGATTCCAATCTCTCGGCTGCCACAACGCCGCCCCAATACTTGTGTTGCCATCCGTCCACGGGTTCCGTCCCTTTGGGGACTTTTGTCAAGACGACCGGCCATTCCTCTGGACTGCGATCACCGCCACCGTTATCCTCACGTGGGACTGACGAGGTGGGCGACCTTGAAAAACGCAGGGGCAATGACCGATCCGCTTGATCGACAATCGATGATGGGCCGGCAAGAGCCGGCCCGGGCCGCCACGGTGCCATGACGACCATGGCGCCCACGTTGGGTACGGCGAGCCATGGTCGCGGTATCCGGCCCGCCAGCTGGGGCGGCTTCGGTCGGACGCTCACTGATCGCGCCGGGGGACGATCCGGGCTGACGCAGATAGTGGTTGTGGCGACGTTGGTCTTTCCGGCTTGGGCCGCGTTGGCTATTACGGCTGTATTGGTTCGCACCCCCGGCAGCCACACGACGGGAACGGCCGGCGTGACCATCCTGAATGCTCTGGCCGGCGAGCTGGCCCTCGGTGCGGCCGTCATTTCAGTGACGCGAGCCTGGGCCAACCGTGAGCTCAATTCGGCCTTCGCCGCAGTTGGCCTGCTCGCGTTCGGGGTTTACAAGCTGATCGTGGTGAGCCGTTCCGATTACCTGAGCCCGGGATCCGCGGTGCAGATCGTCGGCAACGCCAGCCTCGTCCTGGCGTTTGGATTCCTGCTGCTCTCGGTCGTTCATCCCAATGACGAACGCTCCCGTCACCACCCGCTGGATGCCGGCGTCGGCGCACTGATCGCGGCCTTGATCGGATGGTCCATAGTTCGACCCGCCGGCATCGGGATCCTCAGCGGCTCAGGACCGACCAGCACGACCGCGAACGTCCTGGTCGCCCTGGCGTGGGCCGTCCTCGGTCTCACCGCCATTCATGTCGGCCGGAGCGAAGGTGCGTCTCTCAAGATTTGGATCGGCTTCACCGCGACCTGCTTTGCCCAGGCTCGGCTGTCCCTCATAGTCTTCACGAACCCGGGTGTCGCCCGTCTGGCCAATGGCGTCCTGGCCACAGTGGCTATCGCCGTCACCCTGCTCGGCAGCGTGCTCACCCTGCAGGACAGCATCTCCACCACGCAGGGGATGGTCCTCGAGTCGCTACTCGCTCTGAAAGGCAGCGAGGCGCAACGCTCGAGAGAGGCGTCCGCCCACGAGGAGTCGGTCCACAACCTGAAGTCGGCGCTCACGTCGATCAACATGGCGACCCACATGCTGGTGTCCGACCGTAAAGTGCCGCTCACGGTCGCTCAGAAGGCCGAGTTGGAGGCGGCCCTGCGGGCCGAGCTGGACCGGGCGACCCGGCTGGTCAGCCGGGAGTGGGAGAAGGGGTGCTGCTCGTTCGTGCTCAGCCGCCAGCTTGCGCCGCTCTTCGCCGCCGAGCGGGCGCAGGGCACCACGCTGCGAGCCGACATACCGAGCCATCTGGTGGTGCTGGCCAATCCGGAGAAGGCCTACGAGATCGTCGCCACTCTGCTCGACAATGCCCGGCGCCACGCTCCCGGCAGCGTCGTCGACGTCTCAGCGTCAGGCGATGGGCCGTCGATCGTCATCTCGGTCCAAGACCGCGGCCCCGGGCTCCCGGCGACTGTTCCGGAGAAGATCTTCGAGAGGGGCTGGACCACCTCGGCCAAGGGAGAGGGTATGGGTATCGGTCTGCACCTGGCCAAGAAGCTCACCGAGGAGCAAGGAGGCGACCTGAAGGCCAGTAACCGTGTCGGCGGTGGGGCCTGCTTCTCTCTGACGCTTCCTGCCGGCGAGCCCGGTCTGCAGGCGGTGGACGCCTAGACGCGAGGCGGTGCGGTCCCAGACGGGGGGCAATCCGCCCGGGACCGCACCTGGGTCCTTGCCGAGGGGCAAACACGGCAACGACCGCTGGATCGTAATGCACCGGATCCGCCTTTGTCTGGATGGCCCCTGTCACGACCACCTCATGGCGACCGGGAGTGCTGATCAACGGCGTAACTCCTGGTGGTCGCAACATGCCCTATTCCTCACCTTCCGGCCGCGTGCGAGGCTCGACGCGGGGCCCCGGCTCTGGCTGTGGTGAGGTCGATGACGTTGGGTGCGTCCGCCAGTACCTTTTCGACGATTTCGCGGACTTTAGGGGGGAACCAGTCAGGATCGGTCCCGCTCAGGGCCTTCCGTAACTCATCAGGATCGGACAGGGAGAGGGCCTCGGTGACGGTCGTGATCTTTCGGCTCTCCCGGGCGTTCTGCAGGAGCGCGATCAAGACCGAACGGCAGTGCCACTCGGGCGATCGGCAGGCCATGGCTACCAGGCCGAGCACACACGTGAGGAGGAGCGAATCATCGTCGAACCCCATCAGCCGCAACAGGAACTCGACCGCCCCCTGGCAGTTGCCGGCGAGATCCGTGGCGTCGCCCAGATCTCCGCACCACGCCGACACGGCCTCGCGCAGCAGTTCCGGGTCGGCGCGCCAGATCGACGAGAGTTGGCTCGGGCTCAGCGTCGGAAGGATCCGCTTGGCCTCGTCCAGAGGCATCGCCGCCGCTTCCTCTCCCATGTGGCCCTTGCGGTCCGACACCAGGGGGCCCAGGGCGAGATGCAACAGGTCGGTGTCGGTGACCCCTTGGCGGATGGCATCGAGGACCCACTGAGGGACAGAGTCGAAGCGCCTGGCGACGTGCCGATGGGAGAGCAGGCCGGCAACCTGGTCGAGGTCGTCGAGCAGCAGCTCGAGCAACTTCTCCGGTCGTAGGGTCCGAACCCGCTTGGTGAGGCGGGTGTCCAGCCACTGCAGCGACTTGTGCAGAACCCCATCCTCGTAGGCCCGCCGGCTGCTGCCCAGAGCCCCAACCAAACCTCGAAGCTCGGTCACCAGATGTTCCGTGGATGGTGGGCCCCAGTCGGGGCGAAGATCGATCAGGCACCAGGCCGATGAGGTCCCCTGTACGAGCGTCGCCGAGTGGAGGGAGAACCCGATTCCGCCACTCAGCCGGACCAGATGCAGAGCACCGTGTGCGACCTGCTTCAGAACCTCGACTGCACCTGGGTCCTCACCGGCACGGTCGGCGAGGACACGCGACAGGCGGCGCACCGGGAGAGGCGTCACGAAGTACGGCTGCTCACCACCTTCGAGCCCGTGGTCGAGGATCGGCTGAACGTGGGGATGGGGGGCCCCGGCGAGAAGATCCAGCCGCGCGTTGATCGCATTGACAGCCTCGGGCGAGCTCGGGCGAGGTACCACGTGCACCGCGACCGCAGTGCAGATCTGACCCGAAGCCAGCGCCACCAGATCGGTAGCCCGATTGAACAGTCGGCTCGGATCGGGAAGGCTCTCCAACTCGTACCTGTTCCCGAAGCGTCGGCGGATGGCCAGAGTGTGGGGCCGGCCGCGCGGCTGTCGACCGGTGCCAGCCCACCGCCGTATCTTCTCCAGATCCCACACCGGTCCCTGCGCCAGCTGCGCCTCGGGCTGAGGAAAGCTCGGGCGAGTCCGAATTGCGGCCACCCGTTGCTTGCTCATGCCGAGGGCAACGGCCACTTCAGTGACGCCGCCCAGCTCCAATTTTTGCCCCTTAAGTGTCAGCTCAGGTGACCGAAGACCGGCAAATTGCCCCTGCCGGGCCCCTCCACCTTCATCCAGCTGCCTACAGCGAGAGCGACTATTTCACCGAGTGCCTCCATTGTCAAGATCCCTTGGGGGAATGAAGACAGCGCCACCGCCATTTGGTCAAATTATGATCACGCCGGGGTTGATTCACCGGTCGGTCCGGGATACGATCCGCGTGAAGCTCAATGGGCAATGAGCAGACAGGGGCAGCAAATACATATGGCTCGGATCGCCAGAGTCAAGGGGCAATTGCGTCATACTCAACCGTCTGTACGGTGGACCACCCGGGCCGCACTGGTGTGCGGGGTCGGAGGCTTGGCCACGGGTGCGGCAACCGTGTCCCTGGCTTTGTCGACAGTGCACGCCAATGCCGGCAACAGTGCACTTTCCACGCCCACGACCACACCGACGCAAGCGTCGCAGATCCTGCCGTTGGACCTTTCGTTCTCCTACACGGGTCAGCGCCAGCTCCTGACCGTCCCGTCCAACGTCGACATCGTCCACATCGCTGCGGACGGCGCCGCCGGTGGCACCGGCGAGGGTGGTCTGTCGAGCGGGGGTCTGGGAGGCGAAGCCTCGGCGAACCTTCGCGTCGACCCCGGAGAGCAGCTGACCGTCCTGCCCGGTGATACCGGCGGATACGGGGGGGTATCCGGGGCGGGCGGGGGAGGAAGCGGTGGCCAGCTGGTCAACACGCCGAAGGCGGGTGGTGGCGGCGGCGGCGGAACGTTCGTATACGGCACGACGGGTGGGGGAGCTCCGGTACTTCTGATCGCGGCGGGCGGAGGCGGCGGCGGAACGCCGGACTCGGCCGGCGGGGCCGGGAGCGGCGGGGCCGGTCAGCCCGGGGCCGCGGCAGCCGACACCACACCCGGCGCCGGGGGGACGGCGCCTGCCCCCGGCTGCTCCAGCATCCCGACGCCGGGCGGCGACGTGACCACCAGCGGTTACGGCGGTGGGGGCGGCGGCGGCTATGCCGGAGGCGGAGCTGGCGCCAGTGGAGGTGGCGGGGGCGGTGGGGCCGGCTGCGTCGCCCTGTCCGCGACCGATGTCGTACAGAAGGCCGGGGTCAACACAGGGAGCGGAACCGTCGTCATCAGCCCGGCGCCGACCGTCGCTGGACTCTCGACCAGCGCCGGCCCCCTGACGCGGGGCCAGTCGGTGACCATCACGGGCGCCGACTTCGAAGCGGGCGACACCGTCCAATTCGGGGCCAGAACCCTCGCCAGGATCACTGTGGTGGACGCCGAGCACATCGTGGTCATCGCTCCCGCCGGTGCGGCCGGGACGGTGGATGTCACGGTGACTGCCCCGTGGGGCGGAACCTCGATGACCTCGTCCGCCGACAAGTACACCTTCACCAGTCCGCCCACGGTGACCTCCATGACGCCATCGCACGAGTCGACCGACGGTGGCACGCCCGTGACGATCTATGGCACCAACCTGGCCTCCCCGAGCGCGCTCCCCACCGTCACCATTGGTGGCCAGGCCGCCGCAGTGACCAGCGCCGACCAGTCCGGGGGGACCTGGATTCAGGTAGCGGTCCCGTCGGGCCAGGCGGGGACGGCGAACGTGGCGGTCCGGACTGCGGGCGGCTCGGCGTCGAGCAGCTTCACCTACGACTCTCCTGCGCCCACGTCGACTGCACCCACGTCGACCACCTCCACCACCAAGCCGATGACGACCACGACCCGGCCCAAGACCACGACCACTCTGGACCCGCCACCCACCACGACCAGCACCTCCACGACCTTGTGGGTACCGCAGATCCAAGACCCCACTCCGGTGCCGACGACATCGAGTCCGCTCACGTGGATAGGCACCTCCGACCCCGCCGGCATCGGCTCGTCCAGCGTCATATCGCCTCTCGACGCGACGACCGGTAGCTACACCGGTTCCTCGGGCTACACCGGTTCCTCGGGCTACACCGGATACCTGGGCTCGTCGGGCGGATACACCGGCTCTTACGGCTACCCCGCGTCGGGCACGAGCGCAACGCTGTCTGGGGGATCCGGTTCGGGCAATGTCAGCGCGCCGGACATCGTTCCGGCCGACGTCTCGTCGCCGACCACCGCCCCCTCGGGCCAGGGGGAGCAGCCGGCGGCCATCATCGGCACCAGTGGACATTCGCTTCTGACGACTTTGCTGGCCATATTCGCCCTGATCGAGATCATCGTCATGTTCTCGCTCTGGAGGGTCGGTCAGAGACTGTCGCTCGCCCGCAAGAGCGAGGGTGGCGGCGACGCCACTCCGAAGGCCGAGTAGGCCGGTCCTGTCCTGAGCCGCGGGAGGATGGACCGGTGACCGACGGCCCTTGGGACCGTGACGGCGAAGTCGGGGAGTGGTGGGCGGCCGGGAGCCGTACGCCCTCAGAAGCGCTCGCCATCCGCCGGGGTCATCACCGCCGGTCGCGGGCGCTCACCGGGACACCGGTCCGCCCCGAACCGGCTCCTCCTCTTGCCGTTCCACCCGCCACCGCTCCGCCACCCGAACCGGTGAGGCCGGCCCGCCCGGGCCCTCCCCCGCGGGTCGCGACCACCCTCGACGAGCCGCTCCGCGACGAGCCGGTCCGCGACGAGCCGGTCCACCGGAGGCGGGCTCCGACCTGGGCGGACCGATCGGCGGCGATCCGCCGCATGCTGGCGACGAAGCGGGCGAAGCGGGCCGCGATCGTCACCGTCCTCGTCGCCGTCGCAGTCACCACGACGGCCATCGTTCTGCCCGGAAGTCCCCAGACCTTTCCAGGTGCCGTGGTCTTCCCGGGCTCTGTCCAACTGAACTTCCAGCAGTCCGGCCAGATCGCCAGCATCGACGTTCGGTCGGGTGACCAGGTGTACCAGGGCCAGACCTTGGCCACCGAGGCCGACCCGGCGGCCACATCCCAGCTGTCGGACTCCCGACGGGTCCTTCTCGCCGACGAAGCGGTCCTGGCCGCGCTGGAGTCCCAGCCCGGGACGACCCCCGACAAGGTCGCCACCGCTGAAGCCACCCTCGCCACTGCCCAGGCCGACTACGACCAAGCCGTCGTCGCGGTACAGAGCCTCTCTCTCACCACCCCGATCGCCGGCCGGGTCGCCTCGGTCACCGGAACGGTCGGTGAGATGGTCCCGGCCGGTACCGACCCGAGCTCTGCCGCCTCGGGCGACGTCACGGCGGTGTCCGAGCCTCTCATCGCGGTGACCGCCGGGCCCCCTGTGGCGGTGGCCCTGATACCGCAGCGCCTGGCCACCCACCTCCACATGGGGGCCCCGGCTACGGTCCGGATCCCCGCTCTCGGCCGCCAGGAGAAGGCCGAGATCGTCGAGATCGACACCATTCCCGTCCTCGACCACGGATCCGTCTCTTACCGGGTGCACGCGGCGCTGGCACATTGGCCCGACGGCATCCTCCCCGGCATGACCATTCAGCTGTGGACCAGCTGAGAAATTGGAGGCGCTGTACCGGCTGTCTGGGAGGCACAAGGGCTGGATTCAGATGGTCCGGATTGGATATGCTCGGTGGGCAATGAGCCGGGCAAAGGCTCAAAAGGTTAGGGGCAATCAATGAGGACCTTGTTCGTCTCGTTGGATACTTTGTGCGCTAGTCGACTTTCGTGTCTGGGCTCGACGCGCGTTTCCACTCCGAACATCGATGCATTCGCGTCCGATTCGGCGGTATTCAGGCAGGCTTTCGCTACGGACATCCCGACTCAGCCCTCCCATACCGCTCTTTTCACCGGCCGGACGGGTGCCAGCACCGGTATCGTTTCCCATTTCCATCCTCCGTCACACCTGGCCGAGGAGGTGTCCTGGATGCCTTCGGTGTTCCAGAGCTACGGCCACAGGACCGGGGCGGTTGACCATCTCTTCTCGATGAAGGAATGGTTCATCCGTGGCTACGACGATTACATGGTTCCTCCCGGCCGCTCACGGTCCCCGGGGTCAGTCATCAGGGGCATGGCTGACCCGTGGCTGGAGCGGTATCAAGATCAAGATTTTTTCCTATTTCTGCATTTCTGGGATGCACATATCCCTTACGTCCCGCCGGAACCATTCAAGTCTCAGTACACCGGACCTCAGGTCCAATGGCTGGACCCCGATATGCAGGCCAAGCTGCTGAGCCGGCCGTCATATCCGCTGTTCAAGCGGAACCTGTACGACCATCTCGAGCAGATGCCCAACCTCGAGTACATCGAAGCGCTCCACCACGCCGAGGTGGCCTATCTGGACTTCGAGCTCGGGCGTCTCTTCAATCGTCTCGACGACCTCGGCATCCTCGACGACACGATGATCGTCCTCTTCGGCGACCACGGCGAGATCATGACCGAGCACGACTCATGGTTCGACCACGCCGGCCTCTACGATTCAGTGGTCCACGTCCCACTCATGATCCGCGCTCCTGGGATCGTGCCGGCCATGTCCACATCGGCACTTGTCGGCCTGATCGACGTGGCCCCCACCGTTTACGAGCTGCTCGGCATGGACTGTTCGATCAACGACTCGTGCTTCGATGGGCGGTCGCTCGTTCCACTGATGGACGGTCTCACCGACCGCCATCGCGACGCCGTCTACCTGAGCGAGTGCACCTGGCAGGCCAAACGGGGTGTCCGGACCGATGAGTGGAAGTACATCAGATGTTGGGATCCGGGCATCTACCCCCGGAGCGGGTCCGAGCTGTACCACCTGCCGACCGACCCCGACGAGCAGACCAACCTGGTCCATGAGCGGGCGGACGTGGCGGCCGATCTGGACGGTCGTCTCCAACGCTGGCTGGCCGCCAGCCTCGGCGTGCAGCCCGACCCGATGGTCGAGGTCGTCGAATACGGTCTACCGGCGGTCACCCGCCTCCAGCGGCTCGTCGACGAAGCGGGACCGGCTCGCATGGGCCGGGTGATCGACCTGTCCAGCCGGGTTCCCGAGCCCGTCGCGGCGGCGGACGGCCATCAGACGCTGGAGGTCAGTACCGCCTAGGGCGCTGCTACGCGCTCTCCTCCGCCGCGTCCTCCTGCTGCTCCTCCTCGGCCTCCTCCTCCTCGAGGTCGGTGGCCAGGTCCTCGGTCTCGTCCTCCTCGGCCGACTCCTCGGCCCCTGTCTCGAGCTCTTCGTCGCCCACGTCGTCGGTGTCCTCGTCGAGGGTTGCCCCCTCCTCCAGGCGCTGGACCGGCGTCGAGTCGAACTGCCCGTTCTTGATGGCCTGGCTGACCGCGGCGTTACCAGCCAGCCGCTGGAGGTCCAGCATGGGCGACGTGGCCGGGTTGGCCGGGGTGCGCTGGGTGATCACCGGGCCGGCCGGGGCGCGAGACGGGCCTTCGGGACCGAGATCGTGGTCGAGATAGGTCAAGTGAGGTTCCTCCTCGGGGTACCCCCTGACGATCACCTACCGGGCCAGCCCCGTCAAGGGGCCGGGCCGCGGTCTGCCCTTAGGGGCAGGATCCGCCCTTTCGGGCGCTAGCCCCGCTCGACCCAGGGGCGCATGCGCTGCACCGTGTGGGGCTTGGACCACCACCGGCCCGAGAACCTCCAGGGGCCGGACTGGGGGCGGGCGTCCTCGACCAGCACCGGGCGGGGCCACGCCATCTCGACGGCGGCCAGGATGGCCACCATCTCCTCCTCGGTGGGGTCGGAGCCCGGGCCGGAGGAAACGCTCACAGCGGCACGTTCCCGTGCTTGCGCTTGGGCAGCTCCTCCCGCTTGGTGCGCAGGAGGTCGAGGCTGCGGCACAGCACCCGGCGGGTGTCGGCGGGGTCGATCACGTCGTCCACGTAGCCCCGCTCGGCGGCCAGGTACGGGTTGGCGAACTTCTCGGTGTACTCCTCGACCAGCTCGGCCCGCCGGGCCGCCGGGTCGGGGGCGGTGCCCAGCTCCCGCTTGTAGACGATGTCCACCGCGCCCTGCGGACCCATGACGGCCAGCTCGGCCGAGGGCCAGGCGAAGGCCAGGTCGGCGCCGATGGACTTGGAGTTCATGACCACGTAGGCACCGCCGTAGGCCTTGCGGGTGATGATCTGGATGCGGGGCACGGTGGCCTCGCAGTAGGCGTAGAGCAGCTTGGCCCCGTGGCGGATTATGCCGCCGTACTCCTGATCGGTGCCCGGCATGAAGCCCGGCACGTCCACAAAGGTCACCAGCGGGATGTTGAAGCTGTCGCAGGTCCGCACGAAGCGGGCCCCCTTCTCCGAGCTCTCGATGTCGAGCACACCGGCCAGGTTCTGCGGCTGGTTGCCGACGATGCCCACCACGTGGCCGTCGATGCGGGCGAAGCCGCACACCAGGTTCATGGCCCAAAGGGAGTGGTACTCCACGAAGTCGCCGTCGTCGACTATGGCGGCGATGACCTTCTTCATGTCGTAGGGCATGTTGGGGCTGGGCGGGATCAGCTGGCTGAGCTCCGGGCACTGCCGCTCGGGATCGTCGCCGGAGAGCTCCCGGGGCGGCTCCTCCATGTTGTTGGAGGGCAGGAACCCGATCAGGTAGCGGACCTCGTCCAGGCAGCTCTTCTCGTCGGCGGTCACGAAGGCGGCCACTCCCGACTTGGTCGCGTGGGTCAGGGCCCCGCCGAGCTGTTCGAGGCTGACCTCCTCGCCGGTGACCGTCTTCACCACGTCGGGCCCGGTGATGAACATCTGCGAGGTGTCGCGCACCATGAAGATGAAGTCGGTCATGGCCGGGCTGTACACCGCCCCGCCGGCGCAGGAACCCATGATCACGCTGATCTGGGGGATCACCCCCGACGACGACACGTTGCGCCGGAATATGCCGCCGAAGTAGTGGAGCCCGACCACGCCCTCCTGCACCCGGGCCCCTCCGCCGTCGTTGATGCCGATCATCGGGACCCCGAGGGAGGTGGCCAGGTCCATGATCTTGTGGACCTTCTCGCCGAACACCTCGCCGAGCGACCCGCCGTTGACGGTGAAGTCCTGGGAGAAGATGCAGACCTTGCGGCCGTCGATGGTCCCGAACCCGGTGATGACGCCGTCGGTGTAGGGGCGCTTCTCGTCGGGCAGCCCCGGCGCCCTGGTCCGGGCCAGCATGTCCAGCTCCTGGAACGACCCCTCGTCGAGCAGGTAGTCGATGCGCTCCCGGGCGGTCATCTTGCCCTTGGAGTGCTGCCGCTCCACGGCGTGCGGTGGGCCGGCGTGGACGGCCGCTTCCTTGCGGCGGGCCAGTTCCTCGAGGCGTTCGGTCATCGGGTGCTCAGACATCAAGGAGATTCTTGCCGTTCGACCGTTACTCTCTCCACCCTGGCTTCTCTCCTGACCGTCGAGGTCGCCCGACACGTGCCGGCCGTCGAGCCGCACGCGACGAGGTGGATGTTCCCCCCGGAGCCCCCGCCACCCGGGGATCCGGGCCGGCCGGCAGGGCGAGGCGCCCGGCGCGAGGTGGTCGGCGTGGGGGCGGACCTCGAACCGGGCACCCTGCTGGCCGCCTACCGGGCCGGGGTGTTCCCCATGCCGGCCGGCAAGGGCCGGATGGCCTGGTGGTCCCCCGATCCTCGCGGCATCATCCCCCTCGACGGGCTGCGGGTGTCGAGGTCGCTGCGCCGATCGTGCGCCCGCTACGCCATCCGGGTGAACTCTGCGTTCGACCAGGTCATCGCCGCCTGCGGGGACAAGCGGCGGCCCGGCGCCTGGATCGACAAGGACATAAAGGCCGCCTACACCCGCCTGCACGAGCTCGGGTGGGCCCACAGCGTCGAGGCCTGGGACGACGAAGGCCGCCTGGCCGGCGGCCTCTACGGTGTGGCCATCGGGGGCCTGTTCGCCGGCGAGTCCATGTTCCACCGCCGGACCGACGCGTCCAAGGTGGCCCTCGTCGCCCTGGTCGAGCAGCTGCGCGGCGCCGGCGCCGCGCTGCTCGACGTGCAGTGGGCCACCGACCACCTGGCTTCGCTCGGTGCCATCGGGATCTCCCGGCCCTACTACTTCCAGCTTCTGTCAGTCGCCCTGGAGCGGCCCCAACCGGCACCGTTCGGCGGAACCCGTAGCCCTGACTGACCCATCCAGACCGGGGGGCTGACACGCAGAACCGCCCGCAGGGAATTCCCTGCGGGCGGTTCCAGATCGATTACCAGCCTGCTGGAGGCGGCGGGGCTACCCGACCAGGAACGGCTGGCCCTCGGCGATCCCGACCACCGGCGAACCGAGCTGGTTGTTGCCGGCGGATCCGGCGAAGTGGGCGTCGCCGAAGGCGAACACGCCGCCGTCGGCCGCCACCAACCAGTAGCCGCCGTTGGAGAACGTGGCTTGCATGCCGACCACCGGCTGCACCAGCTTCACGCCCCCTGTCGAGCCGTGGAACTTGGCGTCGCCGAAGGCGAACACACCACCGTCGGAGGCCACCAGCCAGTAGCCGGCCCCCGTGCTGGTGGTGGCGATGCCGACCACCGGCTTGGTGAGCTTGACCCCCCCGGTGGAGCCGTGGAACGTGGCGTCACCGAAGCTGAACACGCCACCGTCCTTGGCCGTCAGCCAGTAGCCCTTGCCATCAGGCGTCGTGGTGATGCCCACGACCGGCTGGACCAGCTTGACGCCACCGGTGGAACCGTAGAACTTGGCGTCGCCGTAGCTGAACACGCCGCCGTCGGCGGCTACCAGCCAGTAGCCGTGGCCGTCTGGTGTCGCGGTGATGCCCACGACCGGCTGGACCAGCTTGATGCCGCCGGTCGACCCGTAGAAGGCGGCGTCACCGAAGCTGAACACGCCGCCGTTGGCGGTCGCGACCCAGTAGCCGCCGGCGTCGGGAGTGTCGGCGATCCCCACGACGGGCGAGCCGCCGGTGTCGCCGACCGCGTTGCCCCAGTTCGTGTTCTTGCCGTAGGTACCCACCATGCCGGTGTTGGTCACGATGCTGTAACCGGAATCGTAAGCCGGCTCGTAGTACGTCGAGACGGCCACCGACGTGAAGGTGTTGCTGCTGATACCCGAGGTCGACGCGTTGTAGACCCAGATGCCGTAATGGTTGTCCGAGATGGTGTTGCCATGGATCGTCGTACCTGTGACCGGCACCGCGGCGGAGAAGACCTCGATGCCCGTGGTGCTCGGGTCGCCGACGCCGGAATCGCCGATCGAGGTGGCCCTGGTGAAGACACCCACGCCGGTGCCGGTCTCACCCACCGCGTTCATCCCGATCGTGTTGGCGGTGATGGTGTTGCCGTTCATGTCCTCACCCGGGGCATGGCTGTGGATGACGATGCCGCCTTCGCCGTTGCCCGACACCGTGTTGCCGGTAACGGTGTTGTTGTACACGCCCGTGCCGGGGAAGGGACCGGCCATCAATATGCCCGAGCCGCCGCCGCCGGAGGTGCCGTTACCCTGCACCACATTGTTCTCGATGGTGTTGTTGAACACCCCGCCCGCCGCAGGAGCGGGGACCCCGCTGACCACCGCGTCGGAGTTGTGGGAGGGCATCGTGATACCGCAGTCCCAGACGTTGTCAGTGACGTTGTTGTTCTCGATGATGTTGCCGGAAGTCGGCCCCGAGTACGGAGTAGTGGCGCCGAACGCATGGGCACCGATGCTCCCGGCCGGAATGCCGTCGGAGATCAAGATGCCGCCGGTCCCCTTGGAGACGGTGTTGCCCTTGACCGTGGAGTTGGTGACCGCCTCCAGATCGATGCTCTCACCACAGTCGTCCAGGGTGAGCTGAGGCTGGCACATCTGGTCGTTCTGGGTGACGATGTCGTCCATAAGCGTGATGCCGCTGGTGCCGCCCACGGTGATGCCCTCCCGCTTGGCGTTCTCGACCGTCAGGTTGGCGATGGTCGAATTGGCCGTGGTGGCCCCCATGATGCTGACGCCGTTGATCTGGTTGATGGCGTCGATCACCGCCGTGCCCCCGTTGGAGCCGTTGATGGTGAGCGACTTGCCACCCAGGCTGACGGACTCGTCATATGTCCCGGGGCAGACCTCGATGGTGTCACCGCTGACGGCAGCGGTGACTGCGGCCGAGATGGTGGAGTACTGCGCCGTGGCGCAACTCGTGTCGCCCCCGCCTGGTGCGGACGGCGATACGTACAGGCTGGAGGGAAGCGCCACTGCGCTAGTCGCTCCCAGTCCGAGCGACAGCCCGAAGGTCATGCCAATGGCCGCGCCGCCACAAGCGACCATACGGCTCTTGGATAAGGCCACGTGTATTCCCCTTCGCCGTGCGGCGTCCCTAATGGTCACCGCTCATTCGCAGGATACGGACCACTTTGCCGACGCGCAACCAAAACGCGCCGGCCGGGCATTCCCTGGCCGCCCTCAGCGGGAGACCAGAGCCTCGACGCGGCGAACCAAACCCGGCGAATCGAGCACTTTGGTACAGAGCGCCGTGAATCCCGCCCGCGGCCCAGACCAGCGCAACTCGGACACGGTCGAGATGACCGGCGGTTCGCGCCGCAGGGTGGCCAGGTCCCGGAAGAGCAGGGCCAGGTCCCGCGACGACGACAGGGTCCGGGCCAGCGTCGGGGCACCCCGGACCGCCACGTCCCACTGCCCCGGTGCGTCGGGGATGTCCTCCAGGTGCCGGTAACGGGCCAGCACGGCGGCCGACGTCTTGGCCCCCCACCCGGCCAGACCGGGGAAACCGTCGGCCGAGTCGCCCACCAGCGCCAACCAGTCCGGGATCGACTCGGGCCCCACCCCGAACTTGGCCCGCACGCCGTCCTCGTCGATCACCACCCGCTTGCGCCGGTCCACCTGCACCACCCGCACCCCGACCACGCACTGACCCAGATCCTTGTCCGGGGTACAGATGGCCACCTGGTCCACGGAGGGATCGGCGGCGGCCACCGCGGCGGCCGAGGCCATGGCGTCGTCCGCCTCGAGCTCCACCATGGGCCACACCGTCAGGCCCAGAGCGTCCAGCGCCTCCTCCAGCAGACCGAACTGGGCCAGGAGCGTCGGGTCGACCCCCGCGCTGGTCTTGTAGCCGGGCCACATGCCGTTGCGGAACGACTCGATCACGTGGTCGGTGGCCACCCCGACGTGGGTCGCCCCCTCCTCCATCAGGCCGACCATCGACGAGACCACGCCGCGGGCGGCAGCCACCTCCGTGCCGGAGGAGTTGACATGGGAAGGGGCCCCGAAGAAGTGCCGGAACAGCTCGTAGGTCCCGTCGACCAGGAACACCCTCACGAGAAGACCTCCAGGTCAGCGGCCATGTAGAGCTCCCGCCGGGGGAATTGGACACAGCGGGGCGGACACGGCTGGCGGGTCGGACACGGCCGACCGGCCGGCCAGCGGCGGGGGCGGCGGGCGGCCGGCGGC
>JAKBAX010000055.1 GCA_021808785.1 Actinomycetes bacterium
CGCGCGTCTCGCCGGTGGCGAGCGGGTAGTGCACCTCCCCGCCCCGGAAGAGGCCGGTGTCCTCCTCGAAAGAAAGCCTGCGGCTCGGACGCCCGACCCGGGTCCAGCCCGGCTGATCGTGACCGAGAGGGGAGACGACGTGGTCCCCCCACAGGCCCCACCGGGGGAAGGCCACGAAGGCGTTCCCGTTGACCCCCACGTGGAGGCGACCACCGAGGGCCAGGGCCGGCCCCCCCACGCCGCGCCCGGTCCCCCAGTGGCGGTCCCGGGTGCCGCTCGAGCCCTCGGGAAGCTCTATCCGGGTGCCGTTGACCTTCACCCAGCCGCTCACCGTCCCGAAGCCCTCGAAGCCGGCGGTCACATCGTTGCGCCGGCCCGGGGGCTGTCCGTGCACCGAGTCGGACAATGGCTCGCGAAAGACCTGCCTGGTCGTGTCGACGAAGTCGATGTCGTAGGACACCTCGAAGTCGTTCTCGGAGAGGCGGAACCGCCACTCCCGCAAGCCGCGGATCACATCGGCGCGTATGGGACCGAGCCTCATGTCGGCCCGGTCCACGCCCAGAGGACGAAAGGCCCGCACCGCAGTGTGACGCCCTTGGTGCACCACTATGGCGAAGGCCTCGGCCCGGTTCAGGTTGGGGTAGAAGCTGGTGCCGGTGACGACCAGCACCTCACCTTCCGGGTCGTGGCACACCATCCAGAAGCGCTCATAGGCTCGCGGGTCGCCGGTCCAGACCACCCTTATCGGGTCGGGGGTCTGATGGATCATGAAGTCGTCGAGCGGAGACAAGGGGAACTGCTCCTCGAAGTGGGTGTCGTCGACAGTGAGGTCCGGGGCCGCCTCCTCGCCCGAGCTCCCCCCAGCCCGCTCTCCGGGCCCATTTACCACGGTCTGGACCTGATGCTTTCCATGAGAACCCCTCGACTATCAGCTCTGGCCTCCCGGGAGGAGCAGCCCCCGGCGCGTATGATCCGGCCGAGAAGGTCCCGCAGCGACTCGTTCCTGGTGTTGGCCTCGGTCACGTCCTCCTGCCAGTTGCCCGTCAGCGGTGGCGGCATGCTCTCGAGGAGGGCCAGGTCGTCGGCATCGAAGGTTGCCCCCTCGCCGGATCGCAACTGGTTCAATAATCCTGCGAGCCGCTCATTGTCGGCCCGCAGGTAGGGAACCATCTGCTCGAGGGACCGCTCGATCCTGCGGAACGTCCGGATGCACTGCCGGAGGTCCCCCGAGATGCCTTCTGAAGCCTCGTCGCTTCCGGCCACTTCTTCGAGCTCCCTCACCAGGAGCGCCATCTCCTCGCGGGAATTCGGTCTCATCCGGTGCCTCCCTCGAGCTGCCAGGCTCCTTCGAGGAGCGTGCCGAGGACGCTGCTGGTCGGGCGGTAGGGCTCGGAGCTGCGACCCTCCAGGTAGGAGCGCAGCCCGCTGACCTGCATCACCGCCGTGCGCAACGCGGCGAAGACGTTCCACCAGCGCAGGGAATCAGGGGCGACGGATGTCCCGGTGTGACGCTCATAATGCTCGAGCAGGTCGCTCTGGCTCCAGTGCCCGTCGATCAGGTGCTCCCTGGTGCGCAACGGCTGGGTGACCCATCCCAGATCCTCAGCCGGGTCGCCGAGGTGGGCCAGTTCCCAGTCGAGAAGGGCGCTGACGTCGGGGCCCTCCACGAGGATGTTCCCCGGCTTGAAGTCCCCGTGCACCAGGACCGGCGCTGCCGGAGGGGGCAGCGAGTCCCGCAGCCAGGCCAGGGCCAGGTCGATCTCCGGATAGGCCTCCAGTTGGTCTTCGCGGAGGACCGACTCCCAGTAGTCGAGCTGATCGCGGGCCGGATCGACCGGAACCGCCAGCACGTCCACGAGACCGCAGGATTCGACGTCGACCCGGTGCACGTCACCCACGAGATCGCAGAATGCCCGTGCTAGAGCGACCCGCTCAGGAAGCGGTCGGTCCCCGTTGAGGATGTAGTAGTCGCAGTCGCCGGGCTCGCGCCTCATGATCAACGACGGACTGCCGAACCAGGTCCCGTCGACGTCAATCCACCGGGCTACCGGGGCGGGGACTTTGGTCGCCTCCAGGCAGGACAGCACCGCGAACTCGGTCTGGCGGTCAGTCTCGACCAGGCCCCCCTTTGGATCGCGTCGCAGGATCAACGATTCGGTGACGACCTCGCGCCCGCTCCGGTAGGTTAGATCGAAAGCCCAGTTCTGCCTGGACCTTCCCGCCGACAGGCGCCTGATTCCGGTGACCACCGGAGCCGAACCGGGGAGGCGGTCGGCGAAGAAGCGGGCCAACCGCTCGCCCATCTGGTCGCGTGCGGCCCCCGGGACCGCCCCGGGGCTCACGACCGACCTTCCGATGGTAGCGATGACATCAAAGGGGCAGGCACCGACCGTCCCGATACCGGTCCGAGGGCTCTGAGCAAGAGGTGCTTCTCGGCGGCCGACCCGATGGATGCTCCCGAAGGGGTCATCGGCAGGTCGTACTCGACAGCCAGGTCGACCAACTCGTCGCGTGACCGACAAAGGCAGGCTTCGGCCAGCCGGGACCTGATCTCGGAGGCCCTGACGACCCGCTCGGCATAGGTCGCCAGGTCGCCGTGGTCCACCCAGTCCTGCCATCCGAAGGCCAGGCATAGCCGTCTCCAGATGTGATCTTCCAGCACCGCCACGGTGACCTCCAACCCGTCGGAAGTCGCAAACCGACCGTAAGTGGGTTCCTCCCGGTCATGGGCCTCCTCCTTGACCCGGCCCCAGAGGACGGAGGTATCGAGCATGGCAGCGTCGATGAAGCAGCCGCGACCGGTGACGAGGGCCTTCCCCCACGACGCGACGATGGCTAGAGCCGCCATGCTCGCCGTCCCGAGGTCCACCCAGGGAATTCCTATACCGACCTCGGTACCTCGGATACCGGCGAGGCCCTGCAGGTTGAGATCGTGCACGGGCACCCCCGCCAGCGGACCGGACTGACCGGTACCGCTGATGGAGCAGTACACGAGGGCGGCCTTCAGCGCAGCGAGGGTGTCCACACCGGCGCCCAGCCGGGCGGCCACACCGGGGCGGAAGCCCTCCACGAACACGTCGGCCTCCGCGACGAGACGGTGGAGGCGCTCGACGTCGCCGGCAGCTTTGAGGTCGAGACGCACGAACTCCTTGCCGTCGTTGACCATCGCGAACATGGCCGGGTCTATAGACCGGGCGGGATCCCCGATGGGCGGCTCGACCTTGATCACCCTGGCCCCGAGAGACGCGAGGAGCGCGGTGCAGTACGGCCCGGGGAGCTGCTGGCTTATGTCGACCACCGTCATCTCCGACAACGGCATCTGGGTAGCCATGTCCAAGAGACCCTCCACCGGGTCGACGGTGGTCATCGGCGCTCCGCCGGAGCGGCGATGTCGGGGAGCAGGTCGAGCAGCAGTCTCCGCGACAGCTTGCCGGTGGCGGTCAGAGGAATGGTCTCGACCACTTGCACCGAGTGAGGAACCTTGTAGGAGGCCAGTTCCCTCCGGCACCTTTCGAGCAGCGTCCCGGGGTCCAACTCGGAGCCGGGGGCGGCCCTGACGAATGCCACGATCATCTGGTCGCGCCGCGGGTCTGGCGCGCCCACGACCACGACCTCGGCGACCCCGGGGAGGCCGGCCACGAACGCCTCGATCTCCGCCGGCGAGACGTTGATCCCGTTGGTTTTGATCATGTCGCTGTCCCTGGTGACGAAGTGGAAGTAGCCGGAGTCATCGATCACGCCCACGTCACCGGTCCGATACCACCCGTCGTCGGTGAAGGTGGCCCGGTTCAGTTCGGGCGCTTTCAGATATCCCGGGGTGACCCGGCCGCGAACCTGCACCTGGCCCGGTTGGCCCGCTTCGAGCACCCGTCCGCTCTCCTCCTCGACGATCCTGATCTCGAAGCCGGCCAGCGGGGGCCCCTGGGAGCAGAGACGGACATCCAGGGGAGCATCGCTCGGAGTCACGCAGCAATTCCCGTAGGTCTCCGTGGAGCCGTAGATGTTGCAGACCCCGTCAACTCCAAGGCCCTCCACGACCATCATCACCTCCTCGCTACGGCCGATCGTGAGGCCTTTGCCGACGGTGGCGAAGGCCTTACGAGCACCGGGCACGGCCAGCAGCGCGTAGGTCATGGCGGGCAGCAGGTAGGCCGCCGTGCACGTCTCGTCGGCCACCTGACGGACCGCCGCCTCGGCGTCGAACTTCTCCTGGACCACCAGCGTCGCCTGGTGGGTGAAGGTCGCTACAAGTGCGTTCGCCGCTCCGAAGCTCCAGAAGAGCGGAGATCCCAACCAAACCCGGTCGTCGGTGGTGAGTCCCATTCGCTCCCCGATCTCGAAGCCGTTCTCGACCAGATGGCCTTGGAGCAGCGGCACTCCCTTCGGATCGGCGGTCGACCCTGAGGTGTAGAGGACCACTGCGGTGGCGTCGGTTTCGGGTTCCCTCACGGCCGCATCCCCATCACCGCCGGAGCGCAGAAACTCATCTACCGGCAATAGTCCCGCCACACCCTGCACGCTCTCGCCGAGCACGATTACGGCCTCGAGGTGGGGAAAGCGGGCCGAGGACCAATCCCCCGGCCTTCCTTCCACGATTTCTGGGACCAGGGCGAGCAGCGGATCGAGGAGACTTCGCTCCGCCACCATCGCGGCCATCACCAGGACCTTGGCCTCGGAGTGCCCGAGGAGGAACTCCAGGTCCCGCTCCTTGACCCAGGTGTGGAACGCCGCGACCGTCGCACCCGACAGTCCGGCGCCGACCAGCGACACCACCCACCCGGCGCTGTTGGGCGCCAGCAGCCCGACCGTGTCGCCCTGCCCCACACCGATTCGACTCAGCGCACTCCCGAATGCCGCAGCCCGCTCCGCCAACTCGCCGTAGGTGAGCCGGGTCCCGTGGTCGTCCACGACGGCCGTTCGCCGGGCCGCCTTGCCGTCGGCGGCGTACCTTCGCACGAGCCCGGCCAGGGTGGGGGCTACCGGGCGTTCCATGTGACGCTCCCTTCTCCCGCTCTCAACGTATGCACCAACTTCCTTCAGATGATGGCTACCGGTGCGACGGGCGAAGCCGTCGAGCCAACCAGAGGGATAGGAACGGCCACGAAGAAGAACGTCGCGACACCTGCTCGCGCCAGGTCGTCGAGCACCATGTTCTCGATCACGGGTATGCCGCGCTCCCGTAGCAGCAGCTGGTGGACCGGGAAGGCCGTCCCCGGCGCGGACGGTTGGGCCTCGATGGCGTAGTTGTCGGCGCCGACTATGACGACACCCTGGTCGGCCAGCCACCTCGCTCCGGACACGTCCAGGCCCGGCTCGGTGGCGAAGTAGCGCGGCGTGTCTGCTCCGGCGCGAGCCATCCAGCCGGTGTAGAGGAGCACGGCGTCGCCGCTCGTGATGGCTACCCCCGCCCGCTTCGCCGCGCCCTCTAGATCCCCGGCGCCGAATGGGCGGGCGTCGTGATAGTCATCGGGGTCCTGGCCGAGATCGAGCAGGACGCCTCTGGTCGCCACGGGTGGGAGTTTCTCCACGCCGCAGCGCTGGGCTCCGGTGGTGCTACGGATGGACGAAGCCGGGTGCCCGTTGTAGAGCAGGTCGTCCCGCCACACGTGACACAGCGCGTCGACATGGGTGCCCGAGTGGCTCGAAAAGGAGACCACGTCCTCGGCGAACTGGAAGCCGCCCGGCCGGCGGGCTCCTGCGGCGTAGTCACCCCCGTCACGGGCCATGTACCGCTCGGGCCGCTTGCGGTGCTGGGGCATCGGCGTTCCCGGACCGAGGGGCTGGGCCAGGGGGTAGACCCTCCCCTGGGTCACCGTTCGCGTCGCGCCGAGCACGGTCAGCGCGTCGATCAGGTTCGTCGCCCCCTGCTCGTCGTCCCGTCCCCAACGACCCCACGCTGGGGATTCGGGTTGGAGTTCATCGCTGACAGCGCTCACTTCAGATGCTCGTCGAACCACTCACGGGCATTGCGGAGGACCTCTTCGAGGTGCTCGCCGTAGTAGACGGCGTGATGTCCGATGGGACCCATCCAGACGAGCTTCTTCGGCTCGCCCAGGTGCTCGTAGAGGCTGTTGGTCTCGTCGTTGGAGATGAGGCCGTCGTCTTTGACCCCGATCAGCAGAACCGGACGGGGCGCGATCCGTGACGCGTAGGCCTCCGGCGAGAAGCCGAGGATGAAGTCCCCGTCGCGAAGCCTCAGCTTGAATGCCCGCTCGGGCACCTTGGATCTGAGATTGCGCTCGCTCTCGATCGACTCGGGGTCGCGGACCATGATCTCCTCGGGCTCGATCTGTTCCGATACCCCGGTGAGCACCCGCCGGACGCGGTCCTCCTCGAGTCTTTTGGTGAACTCGATCCATTCCCAGTTGCGCCGCAGGGAGTGGATCCACCGGTAGCCGTTGCCGAAACCTACTGAGGACACGACGCAACGGATGCGGCCGTCGGTGGCCGCTGCCGCAATCACATTGCCACCTCCGAAGCTGGTCCCATAGACGCCGATCCGTTCGGCATCCACACCCTCCACCGTCGTGAGGAAGGTGACGGCGCACTGGATGTCCTCGACCTGCTCGTTGGGCTCGAGACGCCACCTCTCCCCCTCGCTCTCGCCGAACCCGCGGTAGTCGAAGATCAGCGAGGCGTACCCGGCGCTGGCGAAGTACTTGGCGAAGTTGTCCACGTTCATCTTCTTCAAGCCACCGAAGCCTTGGCACATCACCAGGCCCGGGAGGGCCCGGTGAGCGGCCCGGTCGGCCGGCCAGAACAGCTCGGCGGCGATACGGGCCCCGTCGCTGTAGAACCACACGTCTTGGCGCCGCACCCGACCCCACGGGGTGTCCACTTCCTCCAGATCGCCGAGATTGGTGGTGCGAATCGGTTCGGTGTTCATGTCACTCCTGAGCGTCGGTGGTCGCTGGCAGCCGGTACGAACCGGTAGGTGGGCAGCTCGTCTTCCACCCCGTACTCGACGCTCACCGACAGGCCGATGAGCGCCGGGCCGAAGTCGGCTCCTATCAGGTTCCCCATCAGGAGCGGTCCCTCGGCCATCTCGACGAGGACGAGCGCGTAGGGGATCCGTGCGTCGAGATGGTCGGCGAAGGAGTGCCGGTACACCGTGTAGCTCCACACGGTGCCGTCACCCGAGATCGCCGCCCACTCCAACGAGCGCGAGAGGCAGTCGGGGCACACCGGGCCCGGAGGGGCGAGCCAGCGGGCGCAGGAACGGCAGCGCTGCAGGTGCAGGTCCTCACGGGCCACGTAGCGCCAGAACATCTCCTCTTCTGGTTCCATCACGGTGCTCCGTAGGCCACTGCGATGGCGTACTCGCGAAAGCCGCCGCTGGCACAGAAGAGCGCCTTCTGGCATTTGACCGGGGCGGTCTCGGCATCGCCGCGCAACTGTCTGACGGCATCGACATGGTGGAGCCACCCCACCATGTACCCCTCCGAGAGCTGACCGCCGTTGGGATTGACCGGCGTGGGGCCCCCCGGGAGGATCCCGCCGTTGGCGATGTAGGGCAGGGCCCGGCCAGGTGCCACCAGACCCAACGCCTCGAGGGTCATGGGGACCATGGGACTGTGCGGATCCTGGATGTAGTAGGCATCGAAGTCGGTGGTGGGTATGCCGGTGGATTCGCTGATATCGGCCCCCAGGCGAGCCAGGTGGGGGGTGAGGAGATGGTCCTTGTTCTGCAGCATCCGCAGAGGATCCCGCCGGGCCAGCCCCAGCACAGGGACCGCGCTGCGGCATTGCGCAGCGACCTCCTCGTTGAC
Organism: Actinomycetes bacterium; assembly: GCA_021808785.1. GTDB lineage: Bacteria > Actinomycetota > Acidimicrobiia > Acidimicrobiales > Palsa-688 > JAKCDU01. The sequence goes on from JAKBAX010000055.1 coordinate 7,770, forward strand.
CACGATGAGCGCCGCTCCTCCATCGGTGATGCTGGCGATATCGAGGACGGTTAGCGGCTCTGTGATCACCCGCGCCGACCGGTAGTCCTCCATGGTGAGGGGAGACCTACGGTAGGCGAGAGGGTTTCTCGCAGCATTGGCCCGCATCTGTATGGCGTAGTGCCCGAGGAGCGAGGCGTCGGCGCCGGTGTCGTGGAGATACCGGTTGAAGCCCAAAGCCGACATGGTGGCGGGGTTGTAAGCCCCGAATCGTTCCCAATCGGGTCGCAGCGGGCGGCGGAACCGGTAGCCCGCGGTCTTCTGGTTGGTGGCATAGCAGCAGGCGACAGCCGAGGCCTGGCCGGAGGCCAGCATGCCGACGGCCAGAGCCAACGAGAATCCCGAGGTGCCGTATTGGAGGGAGCCGCTGGCCCGCGGATTGAGTCCGATGATCTGCCCGAAGCGGGCCAGTTCCATGCCGCCCGAGCCGTCCTGCACCTCCTGGGTTACAAGGCCGTCGAGCACGCCCTTGTCCAATCCGGCGTCGGTCACCGCCGCGTCGAACGCGGCGACGCCGAGCTCCCACGAGGAGACGCCAGGGTGCTTGCCCTGCACCGTGGCGCCCACCCCCACCACATAGGCGAGAGGCTTCCGGCTGCCCGCCGCAGCGCGCCCACTCAACGGACCGCTCCGCTGTCGTCGCCCGGCGAAGCGGTCGGGATCGAGACAGTCAGGGCGGCGACCAGGGGGTCGTCACGCCCTTCCGCCGGTGCGCTCTCGCCCAGTTGCTCGAAAGCCGGCCCGTCCCAAGGTGGGCGAACCCGCAGGACCGCCCCGACCCTGGACTGTTCCAGCACGACATGGTCTCGCTCTCTGAGGAGACCACCGGCGTCGAGCACACCCGACAGCGGGCGCGACACAGGCGTCAGGTACCTGGCGGCCGGCGACGTGGCCCAGTGTCCGGAGGTCTGCCCGGCGATGAGCCGGGCCAGCCCGGCGTAGATGAAGTCCTCCTCCAGCAGGCGCTGGGCGTTGCTGGCCAACCGGGGATCAGTCAACTGAGGCTCGTCCAGAGCCGCTACCAGCTCCTCCCAATCGGCATCAGTGCTCGCCTCGACGGCCAACCAGACGCCATCTGCGCTGCAGAAGGCCGCGGATGGGCAGCAGCGCCGGCTACGGCTGCCGCGGGGACCCAACCGGGCCGGAGGCTCGGCCATCTCGGCCTCGGCCGCCGACAGCGCCGTGGCCAACTGCGACACCTCGATCGCCACCCGGGGTATTCCACGGGACCGGGCCAGCAAACCGACCAGAGCCCCCTCCGCGGTGACCAGCGCCGACATGTAGTCGAGCAGTGCCCCTCGGAATCGCTCGGGGGTTCCTCCATCGGCTCCGCTCAGGGACCACAGCCCGCTCACCGCCTGGGATATCTGGTCAAGCGCTCCTTTGGCGGCCAGGGGACCGCGGGGTCCGAATCCCGAAGCGGACACGTAGACCAGGTCCCGGTTGCGGCGGTGCAGCTGTGCCGCCCCCAGACCCAACCGGGCGGCGGTACCGGGGCGCCAGTTCTCCACGAACACGTCCGCGGCCACGGCCAGACCGGCCGCGTTGGCCCGGTCCACGGGATCCTGCAGGTCGAGGGTGCAGCACAACCGCCGGCCGTGGCTGAGGACCATGACGGGGAGCGCCTCCCCGTGGCGGAAGGGCCCCACGTGGCGCATGAACTCCCCGCCCGGCCTTTCCATCTTGATCACGGTCGCACCCAGATCGGCCAATAGGGACACCGCGAACGGACCCTGGGCCCCTTCTGTCACATCGGCCACGGTGATGCCGCTCAGTGGCCCCCTGACGACGTCTCGATCAGGGCTCTCGCGCTTCGTCGACCGCCAGTCCGACCGACCGGTCCAGTCGCTCGAAGTCAGCGGTCCAGGCGACGGCGCCGACGGCGCGGCCCGTTCGCCGCACAGAGCCCACGGAGAGGTGAGCCCCAGGGCGTTGCCCTGGACCCTCATCCCGTTCTCGATCACCTGGGCCTGCGCGACCGCGTCGTGGAAGGTGACCCTTTCGGCGCACATCCCTCCGCAGTCGCCGACCAGCTCCTCCACCCGGGCCACGCTCATTTCGGACAGCACCACCCCAAGGGCTTCAGCCAGCTCCGATTTGTGATTGGTACGGGCTGGATAGGTTGCAAAGCGCGGATCGCTGACCAGGTCCGGCCGGCCCACCCGCCGACAGAACTCGGCCCATGCGGCCTCGTTGCGGAAGAAGATGATCTCCACCCAACCGTCGGCGCACCGGAAGCCGTGCTCGGGGGTCTGCCACTGGTAGCCGGCGAAGCCGATCCACTCGTCGGGAGACGAGTGGGCGATTATCTGGTTGGAGATGAGCGTGGCCGCGGTGCGCAGGACCGGAACCCTGAGCCGGCCTGGGCGCAGGGGACGGCCCTGCGAGCAGGCCGCCAGGACGGCCTGGGACGCAATCACGCCCTGGGCCCAGGTCACCACGTCCCAGCCGATCCTCACCGGCGGGCCGCTCAGCTCGCCGAGGTAGGACAGCATTCCTGTTGCCGCCTGGACCGTTAGCTCCCCCCCGAAGCCCTCCCAATCCGATTCGACCAGCAGAGCATCGCTGCGGGCCAGGTGCTCCCGGCCCAGCTCCTCGATGACCGGGCGTCCCGCCAGGATCACGTCGGCGGCGGGCGCGAGCTGGTGCAGGTCCGAATCGGGACCCGGTGGCAACGACCGCACATCGGCGCCGAGGTAGGCGAGCCGGGCCGAGGCCAGGGTCAGGGCCCGGTCACCTCCGCAATCGAGTACCCGCAGACCGTCGAGCAGACCGGACAGCTCCACCCCCGGAGCGGATCTGCGCTCTGGGGTCGGATGGGCCAGCGCGGTCACTGAGTGACCGAGTAGTGCACGTGGCGTCCTCCGTCGACGAGCACGTTGATCCCCGTAACCGAGGCGAACTGGACCGAGCACAGGGCCACGGCCACCCCGGCTACCTCAGACGGCGCCACGGCCCGGCCCAGGGGGATCGACGAGGACAGGCGCCGCTCGGCCCCATCTCGTGACAGGCCCGTGGCCTCGAGCCGGGCGAGGCGATCCTGGCGCCGGTCGGTATCGGTGTCGCCCGGGCTAACCGCATTCACCCGGACGCCGTCGGCGGCCAGGAGGGCGGCGTAGAAGCGGGTGGTGGACAGGATGCCGGCATTGATGGCGCCCACGTGGGGGGTCTCGCCGGTCGGTACGCACCCGGCGATCCCAGCGACGTTGACCACGGCACCCCTATTGGCGACCAGCTGGTGGCGCGCCGCGTCGATGATGGCGCTGTAGGCGACGAGCTTCTGCTGGGCCAGCTCCTGCCAGTCGGCGGGGGTGAGCTCGGCCAGCGAACGGTAGGCGAACGAAGCCGCATTGTTGATCACGAAGTCGATCCGGCCGAAAGTCTCGAGGGCGAGTCCCACCAGCCGCTCCGGTGCCGCAGGGTCGTTGAGGTCGGCCGGCGCCAGGACGACGTTGCGGCGGTCGTCCCCCAGACCGGCTCGGGCTGTCTCCACGCTCTCGGGCGACCGGCCGGTCCCGAACACCGATGCTCCCTCGGCGACCAGGGATCTGACCATGGCCGCTCCGATTCCCCTGGTCGCTCCGGTAACGACCGCCACCTTGCCGGCGATTCCTGTGTCCATCTCTCAACCTCCTGTGGAAGATGCCAGGACGGTGTACGCGTCCGGGGCCGACTCGATGTCCATTGCCGATGTAGCGAGGGAAACGGCCTCGTTCTCCGAGGAGATCCGGGAGGCCAGCCTGACGAATTTGCGCATCAGGTCCTGTTCCAGCTGCTCGTCGATGTGCAGACCACGCGGCTCGCGCCTTCCTCGCTGCCAGGTCCGGCCGCCGGCCCGCACCTCGACCGTCGCCGGCCAGGTTCCCGGGTCACGGTCGAAGATGGCCGACTGCTCGGAGTCGACGACGACCCGGGTCGCGGCGGCTATGCGCTCGACTTCGGCGTGACCGAGATGCCCGGCCAGCTGCTCGGGCCAGAGATAGTCACCGGTGACCGTCGCTACCCCGGCACAGAAGGGATAGCTCCCGCCGGCGGCCGCCGCCGTGGTCGGGCTCGTGTACGGGGTGGCGGCCGAGATGGTGGCGTGCTGGTCGGGAATCCGGATTTCCATCTGCTCGATCGACCCGGCCTCGAGTCCCTCCTCGCAGAGGTCCAGTAGGCAGTCGAGGGCGGTGTGCAACGTGTGGGCGGTGCTGTGCAGCTTGAAGGCCACGTCGCCGACCGCCCAGGTGTCGGGTCGCAGGTAGACCTCGGCCCCCGAGTCGAGGGCGTCGGCCATGTAGGCCCGCAGGAATCCTCCGTCACCTTCGATCATCCCGGCCTCCCCCTCCAGCCCACTGAGGGCGAGCATGACGGCCGTGACACCCCCTCGTGCCGACTCACCGGAGTGGACCCGGATCGATGAGGCCGGACCGGGGGCGTGGCGGCGGAGGCCCCCGCCGTAATTGCAGGCGATCTCGATGGCCGTCTGGGTGGTGGCGGCGGGAAGGGCCCAGGCGTGGGCGACGGCCGCGGCTGCTCCCACCGCTCCCGCAGAAGCGGACGGTCGGAAGCCGCGGATCTGGTGCCCCATTCGCGGGGAGCCGTTGTTGAGCGAGCGGGCCAGGAATTCCATCACCTGGTAGCCGACCACCAGGGCCGAGAGCAGTCGCTCCCCCGTGACCACCCGGGACCGGGCGGCGGCCAGAAGCGCCGGTACCACGACCGTGTTGGGGTGGGCCACCGACCTGAGCGACGTGTCCCCGTAGTTCTCACTGAACGCATAGGTGCCGTACAGGAAGGCGTCGTCGTCGGGCCGGCGGCCGTCCCGACCGGGGAGGAGGACGTGGCGTAGGACGTCCGATCCTGTGACCGTGGCCAGGTACCGTCTCGCCACGGCCCCCGCCTCGGAGGCGTAGCCGCCGGCGGTGACGCCCATTCCGTCCAGCAAGTGGAGCCGGGCCGCCCGGCGGGTGATCTCCGGCAGGCTGGCGAACTCCGATACCACGGAAAGGTCGGCGAAGCGCTTGGAGAGTGAGTCGGTCGTGGTCATGTCATCCTTCTCTTGCCGGGCCGGTCTCCAACCAGTCCGCCGCCGCGCCGGCCGTCCCGCCGGCCAGGAGCAGCATCAAAGCGAGCCGGGCCTTCAGACCACTCAACTCCGTCGAGAAGACGCAGCCCATCCGACGCAGGGCGTTTCGACTCGGCGATCCCTCGACCTCGGGGGCCACTGCGGGCCTGCCGCTGCGGCTGGCGATCACCACGGGGACGTCGCGCCCGCGGAACCGCTCTAGTTCGCCGAGGGCGGCCTCCGAGACGTTCCCGGCCCCCGTTCCGCACACGACCACGCCATTGGGTCCCAGATCGCCGATCGCCCTGATGGTGCGCCCGTCGTCGCCACTGACGACGGTGACCAGAGGTACGAAGGGGAGCGGGCCGGGCGCCGGCAAGGGCACGATGCGTCGGGGGCGGCCGGCGTAGGGGCCCAGCAGTCGCCGGTCGGATATGGCGCCGAGAGGGCCCGGCCCGTAGGACCGGAAGGCGTCCCGACGGGTCGGGTCAGCCTTGTAGACGTATCGGGCCGAGTGCACCATCCCGGCGAGGACCACCACGACGCCCAAGGCGGCAACGTCGGGCCGGCGGGCCAGAGCGACTGCGTCGAGCAGGTTGGCGTCGCCGTCGTAGCCGACAGTTCCGGGGGTGGCCATGGCGCCGGTGATGACGCAGGGGACCAGTCCGGCCCACACCATCTCGAGGATGAAGGCGATCTCCTCCAGCGTGTCGGTACCGACCGTCACCACGATCCCGTCGGCTGACCAGTCGGCACGGATTGCTTCGAGCTGTCGGGCCAACTCCAGTCCCTCCTCGAGGCCGACCTCGATGCTCGAGCACCTCCACAGCGGGACCATGGTGGCACCGGCGGAGGTCACCACCGGCTCCAATCTGTGCTGGCCGGCCAACCCGATGTGTTTGCCGTCTCGGGGGTCAACGGTCGAGCCGATGGTGCCGCCGGTGGTGACGACCACGACCCGCGCCTGGGTTTGGTTATGAGTAGTGACATCCAGTCGGTCTGCTACCACTAACCCATCGCTACTTCTGGCCGCCAGCGAAGAACCCGACGCTCCACGAGACGCCCCAGCAGATCGATGGTGCCGGCTATGACCGCGATGACGAGCAGCCCTGCGAATATCTCGGCGGTGTTGAAGACGCCGGAACCGGCAACGATCCAGTTGCCGATTCCTTCCTGCGAGGCGAACATCTCCCCGACCACCGCGCCGGCCACGGCGTAGGCGATGGACAGGCGCATCCCGGCCACCACCCACGGAAACGTGGACGGCAGCATCACCTTGCGGATGATGTCCCAGCGCGACGCCCCGAGAAGGCGGGAGACCGTCACCACGTCCGCATCGACCGACCTGGCACCGGCCGACGTATTGGTGAACACGATGAATACGACCAGGGAGAACACCAGGGCGACCTTCGACGTCAGGCCGATACCGAACCACAGGATGAACAGCGGTCCGAGAGCGAACCGGGGGAGGCTGTTGAGGATCGTGATGAACGGGTTCAGCACGGCGAGCAGTCTGGGGGTGAATGCCAGGGTGAAGCCTGCGGCGACTCCGGCGACCACCCCGAAGACGTAGCCGACGACGGTCTCCTGAAGGGTGACCCCCACGTTGTTCCAGATCTGGCCGCCGCGGTACAGCTTGACCATCTCGTCCCAGATGGCGGTCGGTTTGCTGACCGACAATTCGGTCAGCACCTTGTGATCAACCAGCATCTGCCAGGTGACCAGAAATACGGCCAGCAGCAGCATCTGCCAGGCGAAGCGGATCAGCCCCGCCCGGCGCGACCGGGTTGGGCGGGCCGGGCCCGGTTCGGCTTCGGGTTCGACCAGGACAACGGCTTCAGCTTCTAGCATTTCCACCCCCTCGGGACGCGGGTTGGATCGGCTCGGTGTCATCGAGTAGATCCAGCACCTGTGCGAACAGTTCGTGGTAGCGGGGCACGCGGTGCATGGCCCGCAGGTCCCGGGGACGTCCGAGGTCGACCACGACCTCCTCCTTGACCACCGCCGGGCTCGAGGTCAACACCACGATCCGATCGGCCAACGCCAACGCCTCGCCCACATCGTGGGTGACGAGCAGGACTGTCGAGCGGTTCCGCTCCCAAAGGTCGAGGAACAGGGATTGGAGCCGGACCCGAGTCTGGGCGTCGAGAGCCGAGAAGGGCTCGTCCATGAGCAGGATTTCGGGATGGCAAGCGAAGGTCCTGGCCACCGCCGTTCTCTGGCGCATACCCGACGAGAGTTGGGCCGGGTAGCGCCCCGCAGCCTTCTCCAGACCGACTTGGGCGATCATCTCAGCGGCGATCCGGGCCCTTTCGGCCTTACCGACCCCTCGCAGCTCGAGTCCGTACTCGACGTTGCGCTGAACCGTCCTCCAGGGCAGCAGGGCGTCGCGTGACGGCATGTAGGAGAGCCCGGGATGGATGCCGGTGACCTTCTCCCCGTCGATATCGATCCGGCCCCGGTCGGGCTTGTAGAGGCCCGAGATCATGTTCAACAGCGTGGTCTTGCCGCCTCCGCTCGGGCCGACCAGCGCCACGAATTCCCCCGGCCTGACCTGGAAGCTGACCGACTTGACAGCCAGAACGTCGGGTCCCGACTTCGACTTGAAGGTGATGGAGACGTCATCGATGGCGATTTTCGCCGGTTCAGTCGCCGACAGAGGGTCCTCGATGCCCGTAGTAGTGGTCAATGCTCCCTCCAAACTTTGGATCCCAGCCCCTTCGAGCAGTCTCCCACCTGCCGGGATGGCAGCCCGTTCGGCCACGGCCCCTAGCCGTTCCATACCACTTCGCTGAACGGAAGGGCCGAGCCGCTCACCTCTCCGATCTTCTGTCCGACGGTCTCGGCGTTCTGCACCTGCGTCGGAGTTATGGTGGCGCTGACGTCGTGGGAGACGTGGTCCTGGATGATCGAGGTCAGGGCAGCCACGCTGAGTCCGGGGAAATCGGGGGACACCGCTTGGGCCACCGTCGCGGCGTTGGCCGGGTCCGAGATGAAGGTGTCAGCGGCGTTCAGGGCGGTCTGTACCCGCTTGGCCACGTCCGCGTGGGCGGTCAGGTAGCTGTTCTGGGCGTCGACCTGGGTATAAGCGTAGGTGGCGAACTCGGTCGGGCCCTCGTCCTTCTCCCAGGACAGGACGCTGCGACCCAGGTTCATCTGGGTCAACTCGTACTCCATGGGCTCGTAGGCGACCACGCACTGGACGCTTCCCGACTGGAGGGCCGCGATACCCGAGGCGGCGCTCCCGACCGAGACGACCTTCAGGTAGGTGAGAGGCAGACCGGCGGCCATCTGCGAGTAGTTGACCATGTCGGCAGTCAGCGAACCCTGGGAGGTGATCCCCACGGACACTCCCTTGAGGTCCTGCATGATCGCCGGGTACTGGTGGGCGTGGGGCACCGAGACGCTGTTGTTGCACCACAGATCCTGGGGGAACTGCGAGTAGAGCGAGGCCACCACCCGAAGGTCGACGCCCTTCGAGCGGACATTGACGGCCTCGGGAATCGTCCCGATGGCGAACTGCGCTCCACCGGCGACCAGAGCCTGGACCGCCGCCGAACCCGATGTCGTCTTCACCACGGTGGCGTCGATCCCGTTCTTGTGGAAGTAGCCCAGGCGGTTGGCCGCAAAGATGGGGAGGCTCGGCATGCTCGCCGGAAAGGCAGCGATGGACACACTGGCGGGAGCGGCCGGCGCCGTCGTCGCCGGGACGGGCGACGAAGATCCGGCAGTGGTGCTGCTGGTACCAGCCGAAGCTGCCGGGGTCGTCTTCGAGCTGCTGGAACAGCCGGCGGCCACCAATGCCGCTACAGCAGCGAAACTGGCGGCGCGGGCGGCCCGCTTGTGTGTGGAATTCATCTTCTGTGTCCCCCGTTCGAGTCACCAGCATCTTCCGGCTTCCGGCGGTTCGGCAGTGCTGAGGCCATATGGCGTGATCCTTGTTGTTCATCGGGCCGAAGCGGCGGCCCACCGATCACAGTTCTCACAGCTGGCCGTACCTCCCCTCGACGAATAGCGAAGGCCGCCGGTTCGGCCCCCTAACCAACCAGCTAGCTGGTTGGTTAGAATGCAACATAGCACTTCACGGAGGGAGTATCTAGGTGGACCCCACGGTCGGCGGAAGGGAAGCGAATACTCTGGAGGACGTGACGGTTCAGGACCTTGGCCCGGGGCAACGACCGAGACGCAGACGGTCGAGGGAGATGACCGAGGAAGCCATCTACTCGACCGCCGCCCGGCTATTCGCCGAGAAGGGCTATGCGTCGACGACCCTGGAGAACATCGCCAGCCAGGTCGGGGTCCACAAGAGCACGATCTTCCACTACGTGACCATCAAGGACGAGTTGCTGGCGACCATCCTCGATCGCGGACTGCGCGACTACGTGGAGTCGCTGGAGAAGATCGCCCATGAGTCCGAGTGCGACGGGGCCACCAGGTTCCAGGCGGCGGTGCGCAACCACCTGCGCTTCGTGTTCGAGCGCGGCCGGGAACTGAAGATATTCCTGCGGGAGCGTCAGCATCTGAACAGCCGGCAGGGCCGGGCCTACCTCCAGATGAAGGAGCGCTACGAGGCCCTGTTCATCTCCATCGTCGAGGACGGTATCGCCGATGGGAGCATGGTCGAGCGCGATCCCGCCCTTCTCTGCCTGTTCGTCCTCGGGGCCGCCAACTCCATCGTCGAGTGGTTCAGCCCCGAGGGCCGCATGAGCGCCGACGAGGTGACCGAGCAGTTCATCGAGACCATCGTCGCTCCTACGACTCTGCCGACCAGACGGAGGTCCCCGGCGGCGGCTCGGCGGAAGTGAGCGGGACCGCCGGACGGCCGATGAAGGGTCAGAGCACGGCGTAGGCCGACGCCGGGCTTCCGACCCCCCCGGGGACCTTGAGCACCCCACCGGAGACGAAGAAGTCGTACCTCTGGTGGCTGCGGCACAGGTCGCCAAGCTCCTTCAGGGTCCACATCTCACCGAGCGGCATGCCGAGGAGGGGGATGAGCCGGTAGTGGAGGAAGCCGGCCACCCGGCTGACGGGCATCACCTCAACGGCTGGATTGTCAGCGACGATGGCGGCCACGCGATGGTCCCACAGCCACGCTGCAGTCCGCCGGCTGGACTCGAGCCCCGGGCAGGTGAAGGCGTCCTCGGCGGCGCCGACCTTGCCGTGGCGGCGGAATCGTTCCTCCAAGCCCAGTTCGAGATACCAGTCGATCCACCCTGTCCGCACCAGCACGATGTCGCCCGGCCTCACCTCGCTCCCCTGGGCCACCAGAGTGTCGTCGAGCAGCTCCACACCGATGACGAACTCGTCCTCGGGACCGAAGGGGCGGCCTTCGCGACGGCAGTGCTCAACCACGTCGATCAGAACACCGCGACTGATGATCCCCCGGTGGGCCCAGTGGTGGATCCCGAGGTCATCGGTCGTGTCGAGGTCCTCGTCGGTTCGGCCCCCCCAGTAGCCGTGGGACCGGAACTTGACGTGCCTCAGGCCGTCCCACTGCGAGCCGAACTGCGGGTAGAAGCCATCGAGACGGTCGTCGCGCCCGTGGGGCGTAGCCATCATCTCGTGTGATGCCGGCTTGCGTCTCGGGAACAGCCCGGGCTCGGTGTCATTGATTCCGGCACTGAGACTGACCACCGTCCCCTCTTTCACGGTCCGGGCGCCGGCCCGCACCGAGGCGGGGGTGATGAAGTTGACCGTGCCGAGCTGGTCGTGGCGTCCCCACACATCCCAGGCATGTCTCTCCTCGCTGCCCGGGACAAGGGGAAGTTCCGAGTACACGGGCATGGAGGGATCGACAGGTTCGGGGACGGGCATGGGACCTCCCGGTGGTCTCGGATTGGGGTGGAGCGACCCGGAACGCACGCGGGGACCCTCCATCCGGGGCTCCCCCGGACGGCTCCCCGGTCCGCTGCTCGGGAGACCTTACTTCGCCGGCGTCCGGGGTGATGCCAGTCCCGCCCGCCCTGAGAGCCCGACCCCCGTGGCCGGTACCGGCGTGGAACCATTGCGGCCATAAGACCCCGCCCCCGAAGAAGTCGTGCCGGCCTGCCGATGGTCCTGGCTGTCGTCGTCGCATTGGCCGCAACGGCGTGCAGTTCCCCGGCCAGCCCCGCCCCGCAGGCGG
>JAKBAX010000437.1 GCA_021808785.1 Actinomycetes bacterium
GCAGCCAGCTCCCCCATGGCATCCTGCGTTCACTCGATGTCCGCGAGGCGCGAGCGTTGCCCGGGGTGGTGGCGGTCTACACGGGAGCGGACATGGAGCGCCTCACCAAGGTGGCGACCGTGGCGGCCAAGAGCGGGATGAACCTGACGCCGGGCATCAAGCTCCCGACCTTCTACCCGCTCGCCACCGACAAGGTGCGCCACATCGGCGACCCCCTCGCACTGGTGGTGGCCGAGTCGCGCTACATCGCCGAGGACGCGGCCGAACTGATCGTCGAGGACATCGAACCGCTCGAAGCGGTGGTGTCCTACGCCGACGCCCTGGATCCGGCCAAGCCGGCGATCTTCGACGAGCTCGGGGACAACATCAACCTCCAGACCATGCTCCCGCTCGGCGATGTCGAGGGGGCCTTCGCCAAGGCCGACCGGGTGGTGCGGGCCGAGGTGCAGGTCCACCGCCACCAGCCGGTGCCCATGGAGTGCCGGGGCCTGGTGGCCGAGTGGGACGCTTCGGCCGAGCAGCTCACCATCCACGCCTCGACCCAGTCTCCGCACATGTACCGACTGGTGCTGCCCGGCTACATCCATGTCCCGGCCGAGCGGATCAGAGTGCTGGCCGGCGACGTGGGCGGGGGGTTCGGCCTGAAGAACGGGATCAGCCGGGAGGACGTGGCCGTCTCGGCGGCCGCCATCGACCTGGGCCGCCCGGTCAAGTGGGTCGAGGACCGCCTGGAGCACCTGGCCACCGCCGGGCAGGCCCGCGAAGAGATGGCCTCGCTCGAAGCGGCCGTCACCGACGAGGGCGTGATCCTCGGCGTCCGCATGGACGTCAAGGTCAATACCGGCGCCTATCCGTGTGATCCGTTCCCAGGCTCCATGCAGGCCTTCAGTATCCCGGCCTTCTTCCAGGGACCGACCCGGCTGGAGGGGCTGTCGGCCACCTCGACCGCCGTTTTTTCCAACAAAGCCACCTACGTGGCGTACCGGGGGCCCTGGGCCACTGGAGACTTCCTGCGGGAGCGGCTCATCGACCTGGTCGCACGGGAACTGGGGCTCGACCCCCTGGATGTGCGGCGGCGCAACTACGTGGTGCGCGACGAGCCGCCCCTCGCCATGCTCACCGGCCTGCCGTTCGTCGGGGTCACGACCCAGGAATCGGTGGAGCAGGCCGCCGCGCTCGTGGACTGGGCCGGCTTCCGGGCTCGCCAGGACAAAGCCCGGGCCGAGGGGCGTTACCTGGGCATCGGCATGGCCTCCTACCTGGAAGGGGCGCCGGGCCCGAAGCCGCCGGGCCAGACCGGTCCGGACATCATGGGTTACGAGGACGTGCGGGTCAGGGTGGAAAGGGATGGTCGGCTGGTCGTCGTCACCCGCCAGCAGCCCCATGGCCAGGGGCACGAGACGACCCTGGCCCAGGTGGCCTCGGACGAGTTCGGAGTGCCGTTCGACGACGTGACGGTCCTCTACGGCGACACCGACATCACGCCGGAGGCGCTGATCGGCACAGGTGGCAGTAGGGCTGCCACTATGGCAAACGGGGCGGTGCTGCACGCCTCCCGGCAGTTGCGCGATCAGGTCCTGTCGGCGGCCGCCGACGTGCTCGAGGCGAGCGAGGCCGACCTGGAACTGCGGGCCGGGACGATAAGCGTCCGCGGCACCCCGTCGGTGTCGCTGGCCCTGTCCGAGCTGGCCCGCATCGTGGAGGAGGAACCAGGGCGGCTGGCCGGCAAGCGGGCCGAGGACGTGCTGGCCGTGTCGCTGACCTTCGACGGCGGACGGCAGGGATGGTCCGGCGGGACCCATTGCTGCATCGTCGAAGTGGACATCGAGACCGGACGGGTCGGTTTCGAGCGTTACGTCGTGATCGAGGACTGCGGCGTACCGGTGAATCCGGCCATCGTCGAAGGCCAGGTCCGCGGCGGGGTGGCCCAGGCCATCGGGGCGGTCCTGCTGGAGAACGCCGCCTACGACCCCGACGGGCAGTACCTGGCCTCGACCTTCATGGATTACCTGCTACCCGATCCCACCCTGGTGCCCACGATGGAGATCGAGCACGTGGCGTCGGTCCTCACCGATCCCGATGTCAATTTCCGGGGGGTGGGGGAGGGGGGCATGATCGTCGCCCCGGCGGCCATCACCAACGCCATCGAGGACGCGCTGGCCCCGTTCGGGGTGCGCGTCACCGAGCAGCACCTGCCCCCGTCACGGATCCTCGAGCTGATCGGCGCATTGCCATCCCGCTGAAAGGATCTTAATATTTAGCCGGTGGAGCGGATCAGTCGCCGCTCAGAACGGAGAGTGATGGTGACCGAGCTGAGACCCATCGATGCCGACCATCACTACTACGAGCCCCTCGACGCGTGCACCCGCCACCTGGACCGGGCGTTCCGGGAGCGGGGCGTGCAGGTCGTGGAGCAGGGGACCCACAAGCTGCTCCTGGTGGGCGGCCGGAAGTACCGCTTCATCCCCAATCCGACCTTCGACCCGGTGATCGTTCCCGGTTGCGTGGAGCTTCTGTTCCGGGGCCAGGTGCCCGAAGGGGTGGACCCTCGGACGCTGTCGGCGGTCGAGCGCATCCACCCCGAGTACCGCGAGCGCGACGTCCGCCTGGAGGTGATGGACGAGCAGGGTCTCGACGCCGCCTTGATGTTCCCCACCCTCGGATGCGGGATCGAGCAGGCGCTGCGATCGGACATCCCCGCGACCGTAGCCACCTTGCAGGCGTTCAACCGGTGGTTGGACGACGACTGGGGCTTCTCGTACCGGGACCGGATCATCGCCGCCCCGATGTTGTCCCTGGCCGACCCCGAGGCCGCCCTGGTCGAACTCGACTGGCTGCTCGAGCGAGGGGCCCGCATCGTCCACATGCGCCCCGCTCCGGTGCCGACGAGCGACGGGCGGGGCCGTTCGTTCGGCGATCCGGCCCACGACGCGGTGTGGGCCCGCTTGGCCGAGGCGTCGGTGCCTGTGGCCTTCCATCTAGGAGACAGCGGCTACGAGATGTTCGCCGGGGCATGGGGGGCCACCGACTACTTCGAGCCGTTCAAGGCGGTCGACATCTTCTCCCGCCTCCTGGTCTCCGACCGGGCCATCCACGACACCATCGCCAGCCTGGTCGTCCACGGGGTGTTCGACCGGCACCCGGCTCTGCGGGTGGCCAGCGTGGAGAACGGCTCCGACTGGATCGCCCTGCTCGCCAAGCGGCTGCGCAAGATGGCCAACCAGCACCCCACCGCCTTCGCCGAGGATCCCCTCGAGACGATCCGCCACCATGTGTGGGTCACCCCCTATTACGAGGAGGACCTACGCAAGCTGGCGGACCTGATCGGGGTGGAGCGGGTCCTGTTCGGCTCGGACTGGCCGCACGGGGAGGGCCTGCCCCGACCGCTCGACTTCACCAAGGAGCTGCACGCCTTCTCTGCGGACGAGACCGCCCTGATCATGCGTCAGAACGCCCTCGACCTGCTCGGAGGGCCGCCGCTCGGGGGATAATTCGGGGGCCGGGGGCCGGGGGCCGGGGGCCGGGCTC
>JAKBAX010000438.1 GCA_021808785.1 Actinomycetes bacterium
ACTGCAGAACATCGTCGGCGCCCTGCTGACCATCGGCCTCATCGCCGCCTTGGCCGGGTTGGCCATCGCCGCGTCGGCCTGGGCGGTCGGTAGCCACTCCGCCAACCCGGTCCTCGCCGGGAGAGGCAAGACCGGCGTACTGGTCTCCTTCGGGTCGGCCATGCTCATCGGCGGAGCCGTCGCTCTGATCAACTTCTTCGCCGGCGCCGGGGCGTTGCTGTAGTGGGTCTGGCCACCGGCGCCGGCTACGACGGCACCCTCACTCCCCTCCGGGACCGACTCGCGCTCTCCCTCTTCGGGCGCGGTCGACTCGTCGTGGCCGGACTGGTCGTGACCTGCGTCCTCTTGGTAGCGGTCGTGATTGCCGGTAGCGCCCGGCCCAGAGCAACCTCTCACGCAACCGCAGGAACCGTTCCGACTATCGCGGTCTCGCCCCCGTCCGCACCGGTGTCAGCCGGAACGAACTCCAGCGCGAATACTCCGGTGACGGTGACGCCGGCGGGCTCGCCGGTCCAGGAGTCCTACGACCAGGCCTTCGCCCAAGGCCTCGCAGCCCAGCCCGGAATGGCCGGAGCAGAAACACTCGCAGTGCCGACGGCCAACATCGCCGGCGGCTGGCCCGCCTTGCCCACCACCGACACCCCTCAGACGTGGGCCACCACCTTCGTGTCCGGCCTCCTGGACATCAACTACGGCACGCGTTCAGAGGATGACTTGGGTCCGTGGCTCCAGGCCGAGGAATCACCGGAACTGATCCCGGGGATTCCCGCGTCGGTAGCGGACAAGGTCCTCTACATTTCGCTGCTCGATCCGAGCTTGTTCGGCGGGCAAACGTCACCGATCCCGAGTTCGTCTCAATGGCAGGCGTTGGCGTCGACGGGGACCTTTCAACAGGTCAGCGACCTGCAGGTGCAACAGGATCCGTCCTGGGCCCAGACGGCGGCCGCGGGTTGGCAACCGACCGACGTGCGAATGACCGAACTCGACGTGTCCGGCCTGATCACCCAGACCGCAGGCACCCGGCGGACCCAGCAGCACTTCTCGGTCCAGATCATCGTCGGAACGGCCAGATCGCACCCGGGCTACGGCACCGTCGCGATCGCCGGATGGGAGGCGAGCTAGATGACCTGCTCGCCCTTGGACCCGACCGCCTGTGTTACTGACATCGCCAAGTCGGTCGCTACCAACACCTTCACATCCATCGCCAACGATTTCGCCAAGGCCGCGGACTCAGCCACCAACTGGCTGTGGAACCAACTCGATGCCTCCACGGCCGTCCACCTCGGCGGGGCCGGGTTCGATCTGGACATCGGGATCGTCATCGCCATCACGGGCACTGTTGCTGTCGGGTTGTTCGTCCTGCAGGTGATAAGCGCCGTGCTCAAGCGCGATCCCAGCGCTCTGGGACGGGCCCTGAAGGGACTGGTCGTGGCCTTCATAGGTGGTGGGCTGGCCGTCGCCATCACCAACATTGCTCTCGCCGCCGTCGACGCCCTGTGCTCGGGTGTCGTGCAGGTCGCCACCGGTCAATCCCTCGCCGGCATGGGGCACTCGATCCTCCCCGCCGGTGCAGTCGCAGCCGCCACCACCAACCCGGCACTGACGATGCTCCTGTCGCTCGCCGCGCTGGCCGCGGTCCTCATCGTCTGGGCCGCGTTGATGGTCCGCAAGATCCTCATCGTGGTGTCGGCCGTGTTCGCCCCGCTGGCCTTCGCCGGGAGTCTCGCCGACATCACCGCCGCCTGGACCCGACGCTGGATCGAAACAGTCGTGGCACTCGTCGTGTCCAAGCTGATCCTCGTCATCATCTTCGTAGTTGGTCTCGGCATGATCGTCAACGGCGTCGGCCAGGCCGGCACCGGCAGGACCCAGGTAGCCACCCAGACCCTGTCCGGCATCCTCGTTCTGGCCCTGGCCGGATTTGCCCCGTGGGTGGCTCTCAAACTGGTCCACTTCTCCGGAGACCAGTTCCACCACCTCCACTCTCTCGCTGCCAGCTCAACAGCGGGAGCGCAAAAGGTCGCCCAGGTACCGCGCAAGGCCCAGGCCGTGGCTATGACCGCCATGGGCGGTCCCGCCGGAGCAGCAGCCGGCTCCGCATCGGCCGGACGAGCCGCGGCGGGACGGTCCGCCGGCGGGATGGGTGCCGCCACCAGCCCGGTCCTGGGTGCGCCAAGAGGTGGAGCGGCTCCGTTGCCGGCCATGGCGGGATCCGTCGGGCCGAGCGGCACTGGTGGTCCTCGCCTTCCGGCGTCGGTCGGGGCCGTGGGCGATGTCAGTGGAGTCTCGTCACACAGTCGTCTGAGCACTACCCCGACACCGGGAATGCTCCCGTCACCGAGGGAACCCCAAGTATGAGTACGGTCAACGAACCCGTCACGGTTCGCTTCGGACGCCGATCGAGTCGCGGCATGCTCCTCGGCTTCAGCGGTCCCAGAGTCGCAGCCATCGGACTGGCCGCGCTCGTGGCCGTCACCGCATTGATGGTCGGGGGAGTCACCGGATTCGTCCTCGGCGCCATCCTTTGGGCGCCGCTCCTGGCCACAGCGTTCGTCCGGATCGGCGCTCGACCAGCGATCGAGTGGATCGGGACGGCCGGACACTACGGCGGACGGAAGGCATCGACGCAGACCGAATACCGGGCCCGGGTCCACCCGGTACGACCCACCGGCACCCTTGGACTCGGGGGCGACGCAGCCAGCCTGCGTTTCTATCTCGACCCCGACAGCAAAGCCGCCATGATTCACGACCCCCACCGTCGCACCCTGACCGCTGTCCTGTCGGTCTCTCACCCGGCCTTCGTCCTCCTCGACCGAGAAGACCAGAGCCAGCGGGTGTCGCGGTGGGGCCGGGTCCTCGCCGGTCTGGCCCAGTCCGGCACCGTCTCCGCTTGCCAAGTCCTCGAAGCGACCGTGGCCGACTCTGGCGACGGGGTGGCGGCCTGGTGGGATCAGCGGGGCACGCCCGACGGCTCCTGGGCGGCCAACCAGTACCAGGCACTACTCGAAGGGGCCCGGCTCGGATCGTCAACGCACCGCACGACGGTCTCGGTCGCCCTCGACATGAGATCAGCCAGCCGAGCCGTCCGGGCCGCCGGCGGGGGAGTGGCCGGGGCCGCGGCTGTTCTCCGCCAGGACATGACCACGCTGGTCGACGGGCTACGCCAATCGGGACTCACCGTCGGCGGATGGCTCAGCGAGGAAGCACTGGCCCACCTGGTCGCGTCCACCTACGACCCAGCCAACGAACAGCGCCCGCGATCCCTCGGCAATGCCGGGCCGCTGGCCATCTCGGAATACTGGGACCACCTCCGCCACGACTCAGCCTGGTCAGCCGTCCTGTGGATCAGCGAATGGCCCCGCATCGACGTTCCGCCCGACTTCCTCTACCCGCTCATCTTCGCCCCGGGCGTGCGCCGGTCACTCAGCCTGACGGCTCGGCCGCTGCCTTCTGATCTGGCGCTGCGGCAGTTGCGGAAGGAGAAGACCGAGGCTGTGGCCGACCAGACCCAGAAGGCCCGGGTC
>JAKBAX010000439.1 GCA_021808785.1 Actinomycetes bacterium
CCGTACCCCGGCTATCTCGTAGGTGGCCTCCTCCCCCGCCGTGACCATGACGTCCACCGGGATGCCGTGGTCCAGCAGGGCCTTCAGGTGGGCGGCGTCGTCGAACCCGGCCGTCTCGGGCAGCTGGGGGCGCAGGTTGCACACGTACACCCGGCCGGCCCGGCGGGCCTCCAGGGCGGCCCGGATTCCCGGCACCGCGACCACCGCCAGGACGCTCGTGTACAGCGAGCCCGGCCCCATCACCACCTGGTCGGCCGCGGCGACGGCGTCGAGGGCGGCGTCGGGGACGGTGGCATCGGGCGGCACGATGGACACGCAGGTGATCAGGCCATAGGTCTCCGACACCGCCACCTGGCCCACCACCTCCCGACCCGCCACCTCGGCCTTGAGCACCACCGGTACCTCGGTGGCCGGCACCACCTCACCGATGGCTCCGAGTAGCTCGCCGGCCAGCTCGAGCGCCCGGGCGAAGTCGCCGGTCACGTTGGCCAGCCCGGCGATGACCAGGTTTCCGAGGGCGTGGCCCTCGAGGTCGCCCGAACCCACCGGGAAGCGGTACTCGAAGGCCGGGGCCCACGGCGAGCCGTCGGCCGCCATGGCCACCAGGCAGCGCCGCAGGTCGCCAGGGGCCGGGATACCGGCGATCTCCCGCAGCCGCCCGCTCGACCCGCCGTCGTCGGCCACCGAGACCACGGCCGTCAGCGTGCCGGCATAGCGGCGGGCCGCGCCGAGGGTCGAGGCCAGCCCGTGGCCGCCGCCGAGGGCCACCACGAACGGACCGCTCCCGGCCGGGGTCACCTGGCCAGATCCCGGTGGAAGACGGCGGCGCCGAAGCCCTGCCGGCGGAAGCGGCCGGCCAGGTCCTCGGCCAGCACCACCGACCGGTGCCGGCCCCCGGTGCAGCCGATGGCCACGTTCAGGTAGGACTTGCCCTCCTGCACGTAGCACGGCAGCAGGAACGACATCAGCTCGTCGAGGCGCGCCAGGAACTCGGTGGCCTGCGGGGCCTCCAGCACGTAGTCCCGCACCGGGGCGTCCAGCCCGGTCAGCTCCTTGAGCTCGGGCACCCAGTGGGGGTTGGGGAGGAAGCGCACGTCGAAGACGTTGTCCACGTCGGGGGGCAGACCGTGCTTGAAGCCGAACGACACCACAGACACCTGCATGGCCTCCGAGTCGCGGCCCAAGAAGAGCTGGATGAGTCGCTCCCGCAGCTGGTGGACGTTGAGCTCGGAGGTGTCGATGACCAGGTCGGCAGTGGCCCGGATGGGAGCCAGGCGCTCCCGTTCCAAGGCGATGGCCTCCAGGATCTTCTCCCGGCCGAGCGGGTGACGCCGGCGGGTGCCCTCGAAGCGGCGCACCAGCACCTCGTCGGTGGCGTCGAGGAAGATGGTGTCCACCTGGATGCCCTGCCGGCGCAGCTCGGCCACCGCCGGCACCAGCTCCCCCAGCTGCTCGATGTCCCGGCCCACCACCAGTGCCACCCGCTCGCGGCCCGAGCCGGGGGCGGTGGCCAGGGCGGCGAAGTTGAGGATGAGGGCGGTGGGCAGATTGTCCACCACGAACCAGCCCAGGTCCTCGAAGGCCGCCCCCGCCTGCGAGCGACCGGCCCCGGACAGGCCGGTGACGATGACGAACTCGGTCACAACAGCCTCCACGGCGTCATTCTGGCCCCAACTTCTCCGCTCGCAGGGCCAGCAGCCGGGGGATGGTGGCGGCATCGCGGTACTCGGCGGCCCGGGCCAGGAACCCGGGCGGCGGGGGCGGCTCGGCCATGAAGGTGACATACAGCCCGGCCGCGACCAGGGCGTTGACGTAGCGGGACAGGGGCCGGTGGATGAACGGGATCCACACCCCCTTCTCGACCTCCTCGAGCACGTGGTCCTCGGTCAGGTAGGGGCCGATACGCCAGTACTGCTCGTCCAAGATGGTGTCGTCGATCCAGCCCGAGCCGGGCGCCTGCAACAGCGGGTGGTTGAGCAGGAACAGGAAGCGCCCGCCCGGTCGCAGCACCCGCCCCACCTCGTGGATGGCCTGGTCCATCGCCTCGATGTGCTCGAACACCAGGCAGGCCACGGCGGCGTCGAAGCTTCTGTCGGAAAAAGGGAGGGCCGCGGCGTCGGACTGGCCCACCAGCACTCCCCCGCCGCGGCGGTGGGCCTCGGCCACCTGGGCCGCGGTCGGGTCGACACCGACCACCAGCTCCACGCCGGCCAACCCAGCGGCCAGGCGGCCGACCTGACCCTCCCCGCAGCCCACGTCCAGGACCCGGGTGGCACCCTGCAGCTCCGAGGCGATCAGGGGCAGGATCTGCTCCTCGTACTCGGCGTCCGCCCCCTCTGTGAAGCCGGCCTGCCACCACCCGGCCACGTCCTCCCAGCCGACCCGGTCGCCATCGGGTCCACGGCCCCGGTCAGCGCTCCCGCTCATGGCCGGGCCCGGTCGCCGCGCTCGTCGCGCCCGGGGTGGATCCGATGGGATTCGAGGCGCGCCATGGTCCGAGTCTGCCAGGGCGATCAGCCGTGCAGGCGCTCGTAGACCGCATCGGCGACCGGATCGGGCAGCCAGCTCAGGTCCTTCAGGGCCTCCCGCGACAAGGTCTTCAGGGTGCGGGGGCCGCCCACCTCCTTGACCAGGCGCTTCTTCCGGGTCGGTCCCAGACCCGGGATGCCGTCGAGGACCGAGGCGGTCATCCGTTTTCCCCGGAGGCTGCGGTGGTACGTGATGGCGAAGCGGTGGGCCTCGTCGCGGATCTGCTGCAGCAGGTACAACGCCTCCGAAGTCCTCGGGATGCGCACCGGGTCGGGCCGGCCGGGCAGGTACACCTCCTCGAACTGCTTGGCCAGTGAGGCCACCGGGATGTCCTCCTCCAGGCCCAGCTCCTCGAGGACCCGGACAGCCACCCCCAGCTGGCCCTTGCCCCCGTCGACCAGGAGCAGTTGGGGGGGGTAGGCGAAGCGCCGGCGCCGCTCGTCGAGGGGTTTGGCCCGCTCGGCCAGGTAGGCCCGCAGGCGGCGGGTCAGCACCTCCTGCATGGCTGCGAAATCGTCGTTCTGGTCGACCGTCTTGATCTTGAACCGGCGGTACTCCTGGGGTCGGGGCATCCCGTCCTCCATCACCACCATGGAGCCGACGTAGTCGGTGCCCTGCAGGTGGCTCATGTCGTAGCACTCGATCCGCAGCGGCGACTCGGGTAGGTCGAGGGCATCTTGGAGGGCGTTCAGGGCCTTGGCCCGGGCATTGTGGTCCGCCGCCCGCTTCAGGCGGTGACGGACGAACTCCTCCCCGGCATTCTTGGTGACCATCTCGAGGAGGGCCTTCTTGTCCCCCCGCTGGGGGATCCGCACCTCGACGTGGGCCCCGTGGCGGGCCTCCGGGTTGACGCTGCGCTCCACCCGGTAGCGCGACGTGGCCGCCCACCACTCGATGTCGGCCGCGGTGGCGGCCCGGCGGCCGGTGGGCGCCGCCTCCTCGGGCACCGCCGGGGGGCCGGCGTCACCGCG
>JAKBAX010000440.1 GCA_021808785.1 Actinomycetes bacterium
CCCGGCCGGGCAAGCTGATCAGTGCGTCAAGCCGGACAGGGCCATCGATGCCGAGAGGAAGCGGTCGTCGGGTAGGGCCTCACCGCCGGCGGTGGGGTCGGCGCCCGGGGCCAGTCCGGCCAGCGCGGCCACCGCGGCCAGATGCTTCACACTCTCCCGCAGCTCTCGGGGCAGCGGAAAGTACTCGTCCTCGTCGATGGCTCGTACCTCCTCGACTCCCTGGGTGGGGTCGAGGTGGGCCACCACGTCCCGGACGATCTCCTCGGGGGCGGAAGCGCCGGCGATCACCCCCACGGTTCCGCTCAGATCGTCGGGTAGCTCCGAGCGATCGTCGACCCGCACGACCACCGGGCACCCGGCCGAGCGGGCGGTGCGCTCCAGGGCGAGGGTATTGGACGAGGTCCTGGAACCGATGACCACCACGGCGTCGCAGCGCCCGGCGATGGCCTTGAGGGCGGTCTGGCGGTTGGTTGTGGCGAAGCACAGATCGGAGGTGCCGGGCACCCAGAGATCGGGCCAGCGGCCGCGGGCCGCCTCCAACAGGGCCTTCCACTCGTCGACGGCCAGCGTCGTCTGGGCCAGGAAGGCCACCGGTCCGCGGGGGTCCGGCAGGGCCTCGAGCTCTGCCATGTGCTCGATGCGCCGGACCGCTTCGGGCGCCACGGCCGCGGTGCCGATGGCCTCCTGGTGGCCTTCGTGGCCCACGTAGACGATGTGGTAGCCCTCGTGGGCCCGCTTCTTGCCTCGTGGTGGACCTTGCGGACCAGGGGGCACACCGCGTTGACCACCGCCCCTCCCCGAGCGCGGGCCGCCTCCACCAGTGCCGGCGGTGAGCCGTGGGCCGAGAGCATCAGCGGAGCGCCCGGCGGTACCTCGTCGAGGTTCTCGACGAACACCACCCCCATCTCGCGGAAACGACTGACCACCACCTCGTTGTGGACGATCTCGTGGTAGCAGTAGACGGGCGGCTCGAACACCCTCGTCATCCAGGCCAGCGACTTGATGGCCATCTCCACGCCGGCACAGAAGCCTCGAGGGGAGGCCAGCAGCACCCGGTCGACCTTTTCCATCACCCCCGAGGCTACCGGGGCCGGGGCCGATCCAGGGTCAGGGGTAGTTCTCCACGAACAGCTGGGTCAGCTGGATCGTCCCATTGCTGACGTACATTCCGGCGCCGGCCGCTCCTCCCCATGGGGCGAGGATGTTGTCACGATGGCCCCAGCAGCCGGGCGCCCCGGCGTAGGAGCAGTCGATGTTCTCACTGTGGAGGCCATCGTCGTACATCCAGCCGAAATCGGCCGCGAGCGGGGTGGGGTCACCCCACGCGATGTTCGAGCCCCACGCGTATCCACCGGGACCGGTCGGGTCGGCACCCGCCTGGGCTCCGGCCTGGGCCATCAGGTCGAGATTGGTGTTCTCCGGCAGGGCCGGCAGGCCGCGGCTTTGGCGTTCGGCATTGGCCACCGTGACCAGCTGCGCCCGCACCGACTCCGACTCGAAACCGCCCGGCAGCGGGAGAGGCCCGTATCCCTCAGAGGCGCGGGCCGCGTTGATGTCCGCCAGGGCGGCGCTGTCACATGCTGCGGTGTTGACCGGGGCCGTCCAGCAGGCCTGCTGGTAGGCGGCCGACGGCCCGATCGAGCTGTTCGGGTTGACCGAGGCCGGCAGCTGGCTGGTGCTCGGCGTCGAGGTGACGACCACCGGGACGGGCGGCTGAGGCGGGGCCGGGGCATCGATGGCATCGACGCCCCCCAGATCGTTCGGGACCCAGTAGCCGGCGCCCATCGGGATGATGCCGACCGAGCGCCCCCCCGACGAAGCGTTGAATGCGACCGCAGAGCCGTGATAGCCGGCGTCACCGAAGTTGAAGATCCCGCCGTCGGAGGCGACCAACCAGTAACCGCTGCCGGTGGGGGTTGAAGCCATGCCGACGATGGGCTGGGTCAGGCGGACCCCACCGGTCGATCCCCGGAAGCGGGCATCGCCGAAGGCAAATATCCCGCCGTCGGAGGCGACCAACCAGTAACCGCTGCCGGTGGGGGTCGCAGCCATGCCGACGATGGGCTGGGCCAGGCGGACCCCACCGGTCGATCCGTAGAAGCGGGCATCGCCGAACGCGAACACCCCGCCATCCTTGGCCACCAGCCAGTAACCCTTGCCGGTGGGGGTCGCAGCCATGGTTACGATGGGCTGGGCCAGGCGGACCCCACCGGGGGATCCGTGGAAGCGGGCATCGCCGAACGCGAACACCCCTCCGTCGGAGGCGACCAACCAGTAGCCGTCACCGGTCGGGGTGGCGGCCATGCCGACGATGGGCTGGGCCAGGCGGACCCCACCCAGGGACCCATGGAACCCGGCTGTGCCGAAGGAGAAGACACCACCGCTCGCCGACGTCATCCAGTAACCGGCCGACCCGGGGCGGGCGGCCACGCCGACGATGGGGGAGTTCGACAGGGCGGCCGTGGCGTGCACTTCGGGCGCGGTCCGGGCCGCTACCGGGCCCAGTGCGGCGGCGACCCCAGCGGACGGGGCCAGAACGACCGAGACGGCAGTGGCGGCGAGGGCCAGGGACCGGGTGCGGCCCAGGCCGGACCTTGCAGGAGGAGAGGTGCTCGTGTCCATGACCTTCCTGTGGCGGTAGACGTACGTGCTGGTGGGTGTATCGGCCGCTCGTAGCAGCTCGTTTAGGGTTTTTTTTCCGCAATTCGCGAGGTTGGCGGGTTGGCGTATGATGAAAGGCGATGTCACTGCCCCGTGTGGTGGCGGTGGCCCCTGGGTCTCCCGCTGCCCGGGCCGGGCTGCAGCCGGGCGATCAGATCGTCGCCATGGACGGGCAGCTCCCCCGAGATGTAATCGAGTATCAGCTGCTGGCCGACCAGGAACGCCTGGAGTTGGAGCTACGTCGCGGCGGGGTCGAACTGACTATCGAGGTCAGGCGGCGCGGCAGCGAGCCACTCGGTATCGAGGTGGACGCGCCGCTGTTCGACCGGGTCAGGACGTGCGACAATCACTGCGAGTTCTGCTTCATTCATCAACTGCCGAAAGGTCTCCGTCGGAGTCTGTATGTCCGTGACGACGACTATCGGCTGTCCTTTCTGTATGGAAATTTCACGACCCTGACCCGCTTCACCGAGATCGATCTCGAGCGAGTTTTGTCAGAGGGATTGTCACCACTTTGGGTGAGTATCCACGCCACCGATCCTTACATACGCAGCCGGATGCTGCGAAACCGTCGCGGATCAGTAAGCCTTCGCTGGCTGAGGGCCCTGCTGGATCACGGTGTGACCGTCCACGGCCAAGTAGTGGTGTGCCCGGGAATCAACGATGGCGAGATACTCGAGGACACCCTCGCCGGGGTCATGGACCGCTTCCCCGAGCTGGCCAGCGTGGCGTGCGTGCCGCTCGGCGTGAGCCGGTTCAACACCGAGGCGTCCATGCGACCCCATACCCCGGAGGAAGCGGCCGCGGTGGTCGATCTGGTGGAGGAGTG
>JAKBAX010000056.1 GCA_021808785.1 Actinomycetes bacterium
GGCGGTGGCCCCGGTGGTGGGCGGGGTGGTGGCCCGGGCGATGGGCGGGGCCGGCACTATCGCGATGGGCACCGTGGCGTCCCGGGCTGCGTCGGCGCGGTCCCCCTCCGGCATGGGCGGACCCACCAGACCGATCGGGCCGAACGGGCCGACCGGTCTGAACGAGCCGACCGGGCCGAAGGGACCTACGGGCACCAGGAACGGCACGCTCACGGAGACGGAGGGGGCCACCGGCACGGACGGGGCCACCGGGACCGGCCGATCCACGAGCATCGGCGACCAGGCGACCGGGGGCCGGGTCGAACCGGCCCGCGTGACGGCGCGCGACCGGCGGGCCGCCAGGCGCATACGGGCCGCCACCGCGTCGTGGGTGTCGGGCGCGCCGACGAGCCGGGCCGCGGCCGCGGCCCGGTCGGGGTTGGGTCGGGCCCGCTCGGGCACCCGTTGGGAGCTCTCGGTCATCACGGCAGTCCTTCCACCGCCCGCAGGCGGGCACTCTCGGCCCGATGGTTGGTCGCGATCTCCTGCTCGGAGGGCCGGACCGCGCCCCTCGTCAACAGGCGCACCGTGGGGCTGGCGCCGCAGCCGCAGGGCAGGTCCGGCGGGCACTGGCAGCCCCCGGTCGCGGCCCAGCGGAAGCGCTCCTTCACGATGCGGTCCTCGCCCGAGTGATAGGCCAGTACGGCCAGGCGGCCGCCCGGCTGCAGGCGGCGGAGGATCTGGTCCAAGGCGCCGGGCAGGATGGCCAGCTCGTCGTTGACCGCCACCCGGATGGCCTGGAATACCCGGCGGGCCGGGTGCCCACCGGTGCGCCGGGCCGCGGCCGGGATGGCGGACCGGACGATCTCGGCCAGCTCGGTGGTCGACGCCACCGGCCGGGCCTCCACTAAGCGGCGGGCTATCCGGCGGGCGAAGCGGGCCTCACCGTGCTCGCGGAACAGGCGGGTCAGCTCCCGCTCGTCCCAGCCGTTGACCACGTCGGCGGCGCCGAGCGGGGCGTCAGGGTCCATGCGCATGTCCAGCGCCGCCTCCTGGCGGTAGCTGAAACCCCGCTCCGGCTGGTCCAGCTGCGGCGAGCTGACCCCGAGGTCGAACAGGGCGGCCGCCAGGCGGTCCACCCCCAGTCCGTCGAGCACCCTCCCGGCCCGATCGAATCGGCTGCGGACCACCCGGGCCCGCGTCCCGAAGCGGGCCAGCCGGGCCTGCCCGGCCTCGATGGCCGCCGGGTCCTGGTCGAGGCCGACCAGGACCAGTTGCGGGGCGGCATCGAGAACGGCGGCGGCGTGGCCGGCCCCGCCCAGCGTGGCATCGAGGTACACGCCCTCGGGAACCGTGGACAGGAGATCGACGATCTCCCCCAACATGACCGGCCGGTGCTCGAACCTCACCCCTGCAGAGTGCCGCCGGACGCCGCGGTGCCCGCACCGGACCCCACCTGACGGCCGGTGCCCGCACCGGACCCCACCTGACGGCCGGTGCCCGCACCGGACCCCACCTGACGGCCGGTGCCCGCACCGGACCATCCGCAGCCCTCCGACCCGCGTGCCGTCGGGATTTCTCCCCGATCGGGCGGAGTGGAAGCGGGCGGAGAAGGGGACTCCCACCCTGCTGGTCGAAGGGCTGCGCATGAGCCGGTGCTGGTCGAGGGCGGAGAGGACAACGATCGTCACCCTCCTATGAGCGAGGCGTCGCCGGCCGCCCCGTGGGCCTCCCAGAGCTGCGGGTTCCACAGCTCGATGTGGGTGAGGGCACCGTGCACCAGCACGGTGCTGCTCTCCGGGAGCTCGGCGAACTCCCGCAGGTACTGAGGCAGAGCCACCCGGCCCTGCCGATCCAGATCCACCTCGGCCGATCCCATCGACCAGGCCCGGGCCCGGGCCCGGTCCTCGGCGGAGCCGTCCATCAACAAAGCCATGGCCTCGGCCTTGCGGTCGAACGCTTCCGGAGTCCAGATGGCCAGGCAGCGCTCGTTGAACTTCGAGACGACGGCCAGGGCATCGAAGCTGGCCCGAAAGCGCGCCGGGAGGATCAACCGTCCCTTTCCATCCAGGGAGTGCTCGTACCTCCCAACGAACCTCGTAGCCAATTTCCACAGACTCCGTCCCGAATGGCCTCAGGGCCCCTCCCCTTCGCGCCACTGGGCCCCACTTTATGGCCCATAGCCCCACCTGTCAACGATTCCCCGCCCCCGGGCGCCCCGGCGTGCTTTTCCGGCCGCTCAAGCGGGGTCCCGGTCGGCGCCGACCACTTCCAGGCGAGGGCGGCCCGCTGGTTGGCGTCGCCGGAGCGGAGAAACCGATGCCACAGCTGCGCCCTCACGTCCTGATCCGATCCCTTCGCCTCCTGGCCGCGCTCGGCGTGCTGGGCGGACTGGCCACCGGCGCCGCACCGGCGGCCCAGGCCCAGTCCGGGTCGGCCCCGGGCCAGACGGTCCACGCCACCACCAGCCCAGCCGTCTCCCCGCCGGCCGAGGCCTACAGCCTCCTCACCTCGACCGGCCGCCTGGTCGGCTACGGGGGAGCCTTCTCGGCCTCGGTACCGGCGCCCGCCTCGCCCGTGGTCGCGGTGGCCTCGACGCCGGACGGCCATGGCGCCTACGCCGCGGAGGCCGACGGGGCGGTGATCGCACTCGGCGACGCGCGGTACCAGGGATCGATGCTCGCCACCGCGCTGGCCCGTCCCATCGTGGGCATCGCGGTCGACCCGGCCAACGGCGGATACTGGCTGGTGGCCTCAGACGGCGGGGTGTTCGCCTTCGGCAACGCCCCGTTCCTCGGCTCCACCGGCGGCGTCCACCTGGTCTCGCCCATCGTCGGCCTGGCCGCCACCCCCGACGGCCGGGGCTACCGGATGGTGGCCTCCGACGGGGGGGTGTTCGCCTTCGGTTCGGCCCGGTTCCTCGGCTCCACCGGCGGGGTCGCGCTGTACCGTCCCGTGGTCGGGATGGCCAGCACCCCGAGCGGGAACGGCTACTGGCTGGTCGCGTCCGACGGCGGCATCTTCAACTACGGCGACGCCCGCTTCTACGGGTCCACCGGCAACGTGGCGCTGGCCCGTCCCATCATCGCCATGACGGCCACCCCCTCAGGTGAGGGTTACTGGATGGTCGCGTCCGACGGGGGCATCTTCAACTACGGCGACGCCCCCTTCTACGGTTCGGCCAGCGGGACCGGCTCGACCATCGTCGGCATGGCCACCGGGATGTCCGGCAACTACGACGATCCCCTGCGGGGGGTGGCCGGGCTCACCTCGATGAGGATCGACGAGGGGGTCGACTACGGCGGCTCGGGGCCGGTGTACGCGCTGGGCGACGGGGTGGTCACCTCGACCACCGGGGCCTGGCCCGGAGGCGCCTTCATCAGCTACCGCCTGACCGACGGACCGGCGGCCGGCAAGATGGTCTACGTGGCCGAGAACCTGACGCCCATGGTGAGCGTCGGCCAGACCGTCGGGGTCAACACGGTCATCGGCATCCTGCACGACGCCTTCCCGTATATGGAGACCGGCTGGGCGTCCGACCAGTACGGCGACACGATGGCGGCCCGGGCCGGGCAGTGGACCGCGCTCGACGACGCGACCTCGCAGCCGAGCGCCTACGGCGTCAACTTCAACCAGCTACTGGTATCGCTCGGCGCCCCCTCCGGCGTGATGGTGCACCCGAGTGTGGCCGGCGCCCTCGCCGCCGGTTGGCCGGGCTGGTAACGGTCAGACCTGGCCGGGACACGCGTCCTGCGATGTGGTCGCGACCGCGTCTCAGAGCACCGCCGGCAGCTCCCGGGCGATGTCGGCCACGGTCCAGCGCTCGGCCCGGCTGATGCCGGGACGGGTGGTCCAGCCGTTCATCGGTGAGATGGAGCCTCCGAAGCAATGGAAGACCCGGCCGGTGACCGGGCAGTCCCGGCCGGACAACCAGGCGACCAGCGGGGAGGCGTTGGCCGGATCCCATTCGTCGAACCGGTCGGGATCGTCGGGGCGGGCGACCATGTCGCCCAACCCCGGTGTGGCCTCGGTCAGGCGGGTACGGGCCGCTGGGGCGATGGCGTTGACCCGGACTCCGTAGCGCCCGAGTTCCTCCGCCGCGATGGCGGTGAGGGCGGCGATGCCGGCTTTTGCGGCCCCGTAGTTGGCCTGGCCCGGATTGCCTACCAGGCCGGACGTGGACGCGGTGTTGACCACGCAGGCCCGCACCTCGGCACCGGCCTTGGACCGTCCCCGCCAGTAGGCGGCGGCGTGGCGGAGGGGCACGAAGTGGCCTTTCAGGTCGATATCGAGGACCGTGTCCCACTCGTCCTCGGACATGTTGCAGATGGAGCGGTCGCGGATCACGCCGGCGTTGTTGACCAGCACGTGGACGTCGCCGAAGGTCTCCACCGCGACCTGGATCAACCGCTCCCCCTCGTCCCAGTCGGCCACATCTTCGGTGGAGAGCACCGCCTGGCCGCCGGCGGTCAGAATCTCCTCGACCACCTCGCCGGCCGCGGCCGCCGAATCGGAGCGGTCGTTGACGACCACGCGGGCTCCTTCGGCGGCGAACAGGAGGGCGTGCTGACGGCCGAGACCGCGCGCCGCGCCAGTGATGACCGCCACCCTGCCCTCTAAAAAGCCCACCGTTGCATCATGGCATCAGCTGACCCAGGAGCGCAGACCTCAAGCGGTCCCGCTCCCCGGTACCGAGCCCGGTGGCAGCTGTTTCGAGCAATCCCGGCGGGGCCGGCACCCGGTCCGGGCGAAGCACGGCCAGGTACTCGCCGACCTGCCAGTCGAGCAGGGCGGCCGTCTGGAACAGGGCACCGAAGCGGGTGCGGCGCTGGCACACCCCCACCACCTTGCGCCCACCGAGCGTCACCTCGCCCGGGCCGAGACCGGCGAAGCAAACGAGCGGCGACCAGGCCGAACGGCGCATCGGCCCCTCCCAGACCTCCCCCGCGCCGATGGCGGCCCGCCACACCTCCCCCACCCACCAGGCCGCCCGGCCCACGTCGTCGTCCCAGAGCGGATCGCCCGAGGGGATCACGAAGTCGGCCCACAGCACCGCCCCGGGTCGGACCAGGACCGCCGTCCCCCCGGAGCGGCGGCGGGCCAGTTCGAGACCGGCGGCGGCCAGGGCGGCCGGATCGAAGGCGGCCTCCGACTGGTGACTGCCGAGCACCAGGGCCGGCTGCGTGGCGATCGGAAGGCGCACCAACCGCTGCACCGGCGCCGCGCTGAGCGCTTCAGCCGCCGCGCCATGGAGGCGATCGGCTGGGCCGCGCTCCTCGATGATCCGCCATTGGCCGCGCCGGGCGCTCGTTTTGTCCAAAGTCCTCAGGCCGACAGCGAGGACTGCCCGAGGTAGGCCTCCCACTCGGAACGGATACGCCCGCTGGCTACCAGGATGAACGTCCGCTCCCGGGGCACGACCGGCAACCGTCGCAGCTTCATGCCGCTGTCCTCGAGGAGGTGGTCCCGCTTGCGGGCGTTGCAGGGGCGGCAGGACGCCACGACGTTGTCCCATGTGTGCAGGCCGCCCCGGCTGCGGGGAATCACGTGGTCGATGTTCTCCGCCACCGCCCCGCAGTACTGGCAGCGATGACCGTCACGGGCGAACACCGCCCGCCGGTTGAGGGCGATGCGGGCCTGGTAGGGCACCTTGACGTAGTGGCGGAGGCGGACCACCGACGGCTCGGCCAGGGCCACCCGCTCGGAGCGGAACACCCGGTCGGTCTGGTGCAGGAGCTCGGCCTTCTGGTCGAGGAGCAGCATGAGGGCCCGGCGCGATGCCACCACGCAGAGGGGCTCGAAGGTGGCGTTGAGCACAAGGGACTGTGTCACCGCCGTTCCCGCCCCTAACGGTCCGCTGGCACCAATGGCAATGGCACAGCCGCAGGTTACCTCGCCCGGCGCCGCATGGCGCGACACCACTCCAGGTAGCGGATCAGGTCCGGCCCGTCGAGCTGGCCCCCGGAGCCGTACATGGTCTCGGTACGGAACCGCCGGTACTCGGCCGGGGGGAGCGGGAGCGGCGGCCGCCGTCGCCACCATCGCGGCGGCACCAGCCGGGCCGCCGCCGGCCACAGGTCGGGCCGCCGGAGCAGGGCCGTCACCGCGGTTCTCACCCGGCCAGCCCCACCGCGGCGGCACCGAGCACGGGGCCGTCGGGGCCGAGCGGGCTCGGCCTGATCCGGCAGCCAGCGGAAAAAGGAAGCCGCGCCGTGGCCGACAGCTCCTCCTGGGCGGCCTCGAAGAACGGCGCCCCGAAGCCGAGTGCCACCGAACCGGCCACCGTCGTCAACTCGAGGTCCAGCAGGTTGGCCACCGACCCGACGGCCCGCCCTACCAGCCGCCCGGTCCTTTCGATGACATCGGGCCCGGCCGCCGCCGGGGACCGCCCGGTGACGGCCGCGATCGCCGTGCCCGATGCCTCGGCCTCGAGGCAGCCGGCCGCGCCGCAGGCACAGATCCGGCCACCGGGAACCACGACCACGTGACCGATATGGCCGGCGTTGCCGCTGCCGCCCTCCAGCAGGCGGCCGTCCACCACCAGCCCGCCGCCCACACCGGTCGAAACGACCATCGAGAGGTAGTTGGCCACACCGCGCCCCGCCCCCCAGCGCCCCTCGGCCAGGGCCAGGGCCTTGGCGTCGTTGTCCACCCGGACCGGTAGCCCGGTCAGGTCGACCAGCCGGCGCCGGAGGGGGAAGCGGCGCCAGGCCGCGATGTTGAGCGGTGAAACCGTCTCGTTCCGGTCCTCCATCGGACCGCCGCATCCCACTCCGACCGCGACCGTCCGGCCCCGGGCCATCGCCGCCGACACCAGGCTCTCGACCACGGCCCACACCTGCTCCGCCTGCTCGACCGAAGCGGCCCCCGTCACCGGGGTGGGATGCTGCTCGGACCAGCACAACCGTCCCTCGGCCGTCACCACGGCCACCCTGATCTTGGTCCCCCCGACGTCCACGGCCAGCACGGCGCATCGGTCTCCAGCGCCCGAGGATTGCATCGGGGGGCAGGCTACGCTACGGACGCAGGCCGGACGAGAGGACAGGGATGGCGCGACAACCGGCGGCACAGGCGTCGGCCCCGGGCACTTTCGCAACGATCTTCGAATCGATCGTGGACAACGTATCCCGGGTCATCCACGGTAAAGAGGATCCCATCCGCCTGGCCCTGGTCTGCCTTCTCTCCGAAGGGCACCTGCTGCTCGAGGACGTGCCCGGTGTCGGCAAGACGACCCTGGCCAAGGCGCTGGCCCGCTCTTTCGATCTCGACTGCCGGCGCATCCAGTTCACCCCCGACCTGTTGCCCTCGGACGTGACCGGGGTGAACGTCTACGACCGCGGGAGCGGTTCGTTCTCCTTCCGGCCCGGGCCGGTGTTCGCCAACGTGGTGATCGGCGACGAGATCAACCGGGCCTCGCCGAAGACCCAGTCCGCCCTCCTCGAGGCCATGCAGGAGCGGCAGGTGACCATCGACGCCACCACCCACGGGCTGCCCTCCCCCTTCCTCGTCATCGGAACCCAGAACCCGATCGAGCACGAGGGCACCTACCCGCTGCCCGAGAGCCAGCTGGACCGCTTCCTGCTCCGGATCCGCATGGGCTATCCGGCCCGCGACGCCGAACTGACCATGCTCGAGGCGTCGCCGGGAACCGCCGACGACGCCGACTCGCTGCCGGTCGTCGCCGACGCGGCCACCGTCCCGGCCATGGTGGCCGCCGCCCGGCGCGTCCACGTGGCCGCACCGATCCGCGGCTACGTGGTGGACCTGGCCGACGCCACCCGGCGACACCCGGCCCTGGCGCTGGGCATGTCACCGCGGGCCACCCTCGGCCTACAGAGCGCGTCCCGGACCCGGGCTGCCGCGGCCGGCCGTGACTATGTCATTCCTGATGACATAAAGGAGTTGCTGGTCCCGGTGGCCGAGCACCGGTTGGTTCTGTCGTCGGAAGCGGTCGTCTCCGGGATCGAGCTGCGTGAGGTCCTGAGCGACATCGTGCGGGGAGTGGCCGTCCCCTCCGGTCGCGCCGCCACTGGATGAACGAGGGTCGCTCCACCGTCACGGTACGGGGGCGGGTGGTGCTGGCGTCGGGCGCGACGATGGCCCTCGGCGCATGGATATTCGGCGTGCAAGAGCTGTACGCGCTGGCTCTGGCCGCGGTGCTCGCCACCGTCGCGGCACGGGTGTGGGTCGACCTGGTCCGGTGGCGGCTCGACGTCTCCCGTCACGTCCACCCGACCCGGGTGCCCTCGGGCCACGAGGCCCGGGTCGAGCTGGCCGTCGGCAACCCCGCAGCCAGCAGCAGCCCGCCCGTCGAGGCCCGCGACCCCTTCGACGGTGGGCGCCGGTGGGCCCGCTTCTCGGTCGCCCCCCTGCGGCCCCGGGAAGTGCGGACCAGCTCCTACCGCCTGCCCTCGACCCACCGGGGCGTGTACCGGCTGGGCCCCCTCGAGCTGCGGCTCACCGACCCGCTCGGGCTGGCATCACGAACCCGGATCACCGCGGCCGACACCTCCCTGACCGTCCACCCCGAATACGAAGCCGTCCCGATGCCCGGCCTGTCCGCCCACCGCGATGAGGACCGCCGCCTGGCCCAGCCTGTGATCGGCAAGGGGGGCCACGAGTTCTACCGGCTGCGCGAGTACGTGCCCGGCGACGACCTGCGTCACGTGCACTGGCCGACCACCGCCCGCATCGACGACCTGGTCATCCGCCAGCCCGAGAACCTGCGCCGGGGCCGCACCACGGTGGTGGCCGACCTGCGCCGATCGGTCCACGACGACGAATCGCTGGAGCGGGTGCTGTCCGCGGTGGCCTCCCTGTCCATGTCGGCGCTCACCTCCGGCCTGCAGGTCAGGGTGGTGACCACGGCCGGCTACGACTCCGGCCACGGTGCCGGCCGCGACCACGGCCCCGCGCTGCTCGACGCCCTGGCCGCCGCCGTCACCCATCGGGATCGGCCCGGCGTAGCCCCCTTCCGCCTGGCCGGCGGTCTGGAGCCCGTGGTGATCGTGACCACCGACGGCTGCCTCGAATCGGACCTGCACGCGGCCATGCGGCTGAGCGGCACCAGTGCCACCACCCTGGTGGTGTTCGAGCGGATCGCGCCCGGCACCGCCGGAGCCGCCGGCCCGGCGGCCGGCCCGGGTGCCCTCGGAACCCCGACCGACGCGGTGCACCTGGCCAGCGGGAACGTCGGATCCAACCCGGAACGGCCCCGTCGGCGCCCGGCCCGGCGGACGGTGCGGGTCGCCCCCGGCCAGTCCTTCGCCCGGGCCTGGTCGGTGCAGGCACAGGCCCGGGTCGGCACATGACCGGCGTGATGACCCGGACCGGGCCGGAGGGGAGCGGTCCCGGGGCGGCCACCCCCCGACCGGCGAGCTGGCGCATCGGGTCGGGCCGGGAGCGGTCCCCGCTCCGGCCCGACCCGGCCCGACCCGGCGCCACGGCCGCTCTGACGACGCTCACCCTGGCCTCGGCGACCGGCCTGTTCCGGGTGTTCTCGACCAACCGGTGGCTCGGACCGGTCGCCCTCAGCATCGTGGCCATCCACCTCCTCTGCTGGCTGCTGCGCCGGGTCCGGCTCCCCCAGATCGCAGCCGCCCCGGTGGTGACGCTGGGCATCGTGTTGATGCCCGCGTGGACCATCCTCGGCCGCTACACCACCGCCGGCATCCCGACCGGCCGGACCTGGCACCAGGCGGTCAGCGCGCTGGGCGACCTCTCCTCGCAGTTCGCCTCGATGCAGCCGCCGGTGACGCCCACCCGGGCCTTCCAGCTCGTGGCCGTGCTCGGCGCCGGCGTGGCCGCCGCCCTCGGCGACTGGGCCGCCTTCCGGTGGCGGTCCCCTCTCATCGCCCTCACGCCGGGACTGGCCGTGTTCATCTTCGCCGCGGCCGCCGGGGTGGGACCCGGTCGCGCCGCCATCATCGGTCTGGAGCTGGCCGCCATGTGCCTGTTCCTCATCGTCGAGCGGGCCTCCGGCCCGGGCCGGGTGTGGTTCGCCGGCATCCACGCCGGGGCCGGTGGCTGGGCCACCGTCATCGGCGCTCTGGTCTCGGCCGTGGCGGTGGTGAGCGGCCTGGCCCTCAGCCCGGCCCTGGCCGGGCGAGACGGCAAAGCCCTCCTCGGCTGGCGCAACGGTGGGTTGGGTCAGGGCGGGACCCGGATCGTCCAGAACCCGCTGGTGGATCTGCGCACCCGCCTCACCCAGTTCCAGAACGTGCCCGTCTTCATCGTGACCAGCAACGTGCCCTCCTACTGGCGGCTGACCTCGCTCAACCAGTTCGACGGTGAGCTGTGGCAATCCACCGGTTCCTACGGCGGCTTCGGGAGCCGCCTGCCCGGTGCGCCACCGGCCGGCACCGCGGTGCGCACCGCCCGGGCCACCTTCCAGATACAGCAGCTGGCATCGGACTGGCTACCGGCCCAGTTCAACCCGGTGTCGGTGCGCGGCGTCCGAGGGGTCACCTATGACCCCTCCACCGAGAGCCTGCTCGCCCCCTCCGCCACCGAGCCGTCGCTCCAGTACTCGGTGACGTCGTACCAGCGTCTCGACACGCTGACCGCCACCCAGCTGAGCTCGGCGCCCCCGCTGGCGAAGGACCAGACGGTCGAAGCCAACCTCCAGCTGCCGCCCATAGCCGGGCGTATCACCGCGCTGGCCGAGTCCCTGACCGCGGCCGCCCCCACCGAGTACCAGAAGGCCATGGCCATTCAGGACTACCTGAGGGGACCCTCGTTCCGCTACAGCCTCGACCCGCCGTCGGACGGATCCGGGACGCAGGCGATCTACAACTTCCTTTTCCAAACCCGGACCGGTTACTGCCAGCAGTTCGCCGGGGCCTATGCCGTCCTGGCCCGGGCCGCCGGCCTGCCCACCCGACTGGCCATCGGGTTCGTCCAGGGCGACCCGACAGGGACCGACACCTACCAGGTCCACGACCGCGACGCCCACACCTGGCCCGAGGTCTACTTCGGCCCGGCCTACGGATGGGTGCCGTTCGAGCCGACCAAGGGCTTCGGCATCCCCGGCACCAACGGCTACAACCCGATCGGGCCGGGCGGCACCACCGCCCCCGTGAGTCCCGCTACGACCACACCACCCACCACCGCCCCCGGCTCGGTGACCCTCCCCTCCGGGACGCCGCGGACCATCACGCCGAAGACCGTCCCGGGCAACACCATCTCGGCGGCGGCCCTCCACCACAGCGGCCTTCCGAGCCCGTGGCTGCTCCTGATCCCGGGGGTCGTGGTCGCCTGGCCCATCCTGGTCGGCGCCGGCCCGTGGCTCCTACGGCGGCGGCGGCGCCGGCGCGCCGCCCACGCCGGGTCCCGATCCGAAACCCTGAACGCATGGGACGAGGTCGTCGCCGAACTGACCTGGATGGGGGTGGATCGACGGCCGGACGAGACCGACGACGAGTTCGCCCGGCGAGCCGCGGTAGCCCTGCGCCGCCTCGGGCTGGAGGGGGGCGAATCAGCCAGGGTGGAGCGACTGGCCGAGATGGCCCGGCGGGCCGCCTTCGCCGCCTCGGTGCCCGACGACCTGGGAGTCCAGGCCTTCCAGGCGGCCCGGCACATGGAGCGGTCCATCAGATCTCTGTCCGGCCCGGGCCGGAGACTGGCCCGCCTCTGGACGCTACGGCCCGGTACCTGGGCCCGCCTGGTCTCCGCCCTGCACCCCGAGAGGCTCTGACCGGTCCACCGGACCGACCCGATCAGTCCTCGTCGCGCCCCAGGCGGCGCCGCATACGCCGGGACAGATCCTCGAGCGCCTGGTTGAGGTTGCGGGCCCCCATCGAGCGGCTCATCTGCTCGAGACCGAGGCGGCTCATCTTGTGCAGGTTCTGGATGAGCACCACCGCGCTGGCGACCATGATCAAGAAGCCGAGGATGCCGACCACCCAACTCGACGCGAAACCGGCGATCAGGATGATCAGGCCGATCACGAACCCGAGGGCGGCCCACTTGCAATTGCGGGCCAGGTAACGCTGGAGAGTGGTGGATCCGATACGGCGGGCCGACTCCGGATCGGAAGCGTGGAACTGCCGCTCGATCTCCGCCAGAATGCGCTCTTCGTCTTCGTTAAGCGGCACTTCAGACCCTCCGGCGCCATCATCGCGCCCGACGCAAAGTACATCAACGCGTGGCGTTAGCGGCAGGCCTAACCGCCAGATTCCCCGTCACCGCCGTTCGGCCCCCACTGGCCGGCTCCGGGGCGCTTGATCGACAACCCCGACGGGTCGAGCAGGGCGGCCGGCCCCACCGCATCGTCGCCGAAGCGGGCCCGCACCGCGTCCACCGCGGCGGACGCGCCGGGCCGGACCGGCCGGGCGGGAGCGGGGGCACCGTCGAGGTCGAGGCTCAACTGCTCGCCGGGACCGCGACCGGTCGGGAACAGGTTGGACACCGCCACCCCGAGCAGGCGGATACCGCCGCTCAGGTCGAGATCGGCCAGCAGGGCGCCGGCGTGGCGGGCGATCACCGCCGCATCGTCCAGCCCGCCGGTGCTGGTCACCGACCGGGTGTGGGTGGAGAAGTCGCCGTAGCGGATCTTGAGGGTCACGGTCCGCCCGACCAGGCCCGCCTTGCGCATCCGGGCGGCGACCGCGTCCGACATGCGCAGCACCTCGGTCCGAAGGCCGTCACGGTCGCGCCGGTCGATCGGGTAGGTCTCCTCGTGGCTGATCGATTTGACGTCCCGGTGCGCCTCCACGGACCGGTCGTCGACGCCGCGCGCCAACCGGGCCAGGTGGCCGCCCGCGGCCTTGCCGACCGCCCCCTCGATCACGACCGGGTCGACCCGGGCCAGGTCGCCGATCGTCGATATGCCGAGCTGCTTCAGGCGCTGGGCGGTGGCCGGTCCCACCCCCCACAACGCCTCGATGGGGTGGGGGTGCAGGAACGCCAGCTCCTCACCCGGCGCGATGATGCGCACCCCGGCGGTCACCGGCGCGGCGGCGGTGCCGACGCCCGGCTTGGCCGCCTCGGAGGCCAGCTTGGCCAGGAACTTGACCGTGGCGCCACCCACCGAGCAGGACAGGCCGAGCTCGTCGCCTATGGCGGCCCGGATGGCGCCGGCGATCACCACCGCGGGGCCGAAGATGCGCAAGGCGCCGGTCACGTCCAGGAACGCCTCGTCCAGCGAGATGCCCTCCACCACCGGAGTGAAGCGGGCGAAGACCTCGTGCATCTGGCGGCTCACCTCGGCGTAGCGGGCGTGGTGCCCGGCCACGAACACCGCGCCCGGGCACAGTCGGCGCGCCACTGCGGCCGGCATGGCCGAGCGGACGCCGTAGGCCCGGGCCTCGTAGCTGCACGATGCCACCACCCCACGGGGCCCCGTGCCGCCCACGATCAGGGGACGGCCCCGCAGCGCGGGGTCATCGAGAGCTTCGACCGACGCGAAGAACGCGTCCATGTCCACGTGCAGGATCCAGCGGGCGTCGACCGGCGCGGGCGGCGACCCGGGGACCGGGCGAGGGGGCTCGGGGGTCACGGTGGGATTGTTCCAGACGGCGGTGACGGGTCAGGGCAAGACGATGCGCCGGAAGCCCTCGGCGAGGGGCACCGACGCCTCCCTCCCGGCTTCCTCGGCCCGCTGGCGGACGGCGGTGCGCAACCACTCCCCCGCCTCGCCCAGCTGGCTGACGTGGCAGCCGATGGCGGCCGCCTTGGCGTCGATCGATTCCGACACGTCCACCCACACGTCGGGCTCGAGGGTCCCCGACAGGTACAGCGTCTCGACCTTGTGGGCCGGGCCCCCCTTCGGAAAGTAGTGCGGGTTGGCCGCGGCCGGTGCCACCGCGTCGAGCGCCGCCCAGCCCACGGCCCGGTGATCGCGGTGGTTGACATAGGTCTGCCCGAAGAACACCGCGGTGGGATCGGGAGCCATCACCGCGACCGGGCGAAGCCGGCGGATCAGCTCGACCAGACGGCCCTGCAGCTCCGGTCCGTCCTCCAGGGACCCGTCGGCGAAGCCCAGCCAGTGGTGACCGGCGATTCCCAGGATCCGGCCGGCCCGGTCCGTCTCGTCCTTGCGCCGGGCGGCCAGCTCGGTGGGTTCGGTGGCCGGATCGAGGGAACCTTTGTCCCCTTCGGCGCAGATACAGACATGCACCTCGGAGCCGGCCGCCGCCCAAGCGGCCAAGCTCCCACCGGCCGCTACTTCGGGATCATCGGGATGGGCATAGATGGCCAGCAACGTCTCCGGCGGGCGCGTGACCAGCTCGGCCACCTCAGGGGGCCTTCGCGATCAGGACGCAGGCGTGGTCGATCCCCCCGTCATCCACGTCGGCGTGGGTGACCAGGCGGACCCGCCCCGGCCCGACCGTCCCGGCCCGGACCCCCCCGTCGGCCAGGTGGCCCAGAAGCCCATCTGGATCCGGTGGGGCGAAGATGACGATGTTGGTCTCGACCGTTCCCGGCTCGAAGCCGATGCCAGGCCAACGCTCGGCTACGGCCACGGCCAGGCGCCGGGCCCGTTCGTGGTCCTCGGCCAGGCGGTCGATACGCCCCAGAGCCACCAACCCGGCGGCGGCGATGACCCCCGACTGGCGCATGGTGCCACCCAGCCTCTTGCGGTGCAGCCGGGCCTCCTCGATGAGGCCGCCGGGCCCGGCCAGGAGCGAGCCGACCGGAGCGCCCAGTCCCTTGGACAGGCAGCACATCACGGTGGTGGCGTGGGCGGCGCGCTGGGCCGGGGTGAGGCCGCTCGCGACCGAGGCGTTCCACAGGCGGGCCCCGTCCAGATGGACCGCTACGCCCCGGCGGGCCGCCACCTCGGCCACCGCCTGGAGCGAAGGGGCGGGCCAGATCCGCCCGCCGGCCGCCATGTGGGTGTCCTCCAAGGCGATCAGGCGCACCTGCGGCTGGTGGTGGCGGCCCGATTCGATGGCCTGCTCGACGTGGTCGGGATCCAGGGGCCCGACCCGATCGTCGACGGTCAAGAACGTGATGCCGGCGTTGATCGGCCCGGCTCCCTCCTCGAAGAGCACGATGTGCTGGTGACGCCCGGTCACGACCGCGTCACCCGGCCGGGTCAGGCAGCGCAGCGCGATCTGGTTGGCCATCGTGCCCGACGGGACATAGAGCGCACCCTCCTTACCCGTCAGTTCGGCGAAGCGCTCCTGCAGGCGGCGCACCGTAGGGTCCTCGTCGTACTCGTCGTCTCCCACCTCGGCTCCGGCCATGGCCCGCCGCATCTCGGGCGTGGGCCGGGTGACGGTATCCGAGCGGAGGTCTACCTGCACCCTGACACGGTACTAACAAGGTTCCCATGACCGATACCGAATCCCCTCGACCCGTCGCCGGCTGGAGCCCCGAGGACGCCTTCGGGACCTCGTCCATACGATGGGAGCCCCTCGTCGCCGACCTGGCCGCCACCGCCCTCGAGGCCGCCCAGGCGGCGGCGGCGGTGATCGCCGGCGCCGAAGTGACCGGGGTGGAGACCAAGATCTCGGCCACCGACATGGTCTCCGACGTGGACCGCCGGGCCGAGACCGCGGTGGCGCAGGTGGTGACCGCCCGCCGCCCCGACGACGAGGTGCTCGGCGAGGAGGGCACCAGCCGGCCCGGGACGAGCGGCATCCGGTGGGTCGTCGACCCCCTCGACGGCACGACCAACTTCCTCTTCTCCATCCCCCACTACTCCGTGTCCATCGCGGCCGAGCGTGACGGCGAGCCGGTGGCAGGTGTGGTGATCGACCCGTGCCGTCAGGAGATCTGGGCCGCCACCGCCGGGTACGGGTCGTTCGTCAACGGTCGCCGCTGCTCAGTGGCCGACGGTCGTTCGTCGCTCGAGACGGCGCTGTGCGCCACCGGGTTCGGCTACCGGCCGGAGCGACGGCGGTGGCAGGCCGAGGTGCTGTCGCAGGTCCTGCCCCGGGTGCGCGATATCCGCCGGTTCGGTTCGGCCGCTCTCGACCTGTGCTGGGTGGCGGGCGGACGTTACGACGCCTACTTCGAATGGGGCCTCAATCGGTGGGACCGCAGCGCCGGGTTGCTCATCGCGGCGGAGGCCGGAGCCACGGTGGGGGTGATGGGCCAGAGGCTGGTGGCGGCCGCCCCGCCCTCGCTCTTCTTGGCGCTGTGCGACCTGCTCGAACAGGCCGGGGCGTTCGACGCGCGGCCCGGACCGGAGCCCGACGACAGCCTCTGATACCGGCCTCGGGGGTCAGCCCCAGAAGATGGCGGCCACCCCGTGGAGCAGATCCTGGTCGACCGTCTTCAACTGGGTGACCGCATCACCGAGCGCCACCCGCACGATGCGGTCGGCCTGGAGGGCGACCATGTGGCCGAAGGCACCGTCGTGCACCGCGTCGATGGCCGCCACGCCGAATCGTGTCGCCAGCACCCGGTCGAACGCGGTCGGGGTGCCGCCCCGTTGGATGTGGCCGAGGATGGTGACCCGGGTCTCGAATCCGGTCCTCTCCTCGATCTCTTGGGCCAAGACGTTGGCGATCCCACCGAGGCGGGGGTGGCCGAACTGGTCGACCTCCCGCGACGCCAGGGTGATCGTGCCCTCGGCCGGCAACGCCCCCTCGGCGACCACGACGATGGAGGCGTAGCGGCCTTTGGCATGGCGCTTCTTCAGGTTCGAGCACACCAGATCGATGTCGAAGGGCTCCTCCGGGATCAGGATCTCGGCCGCCCCCCCGGCGATCCCGGCGTAGGTCGCGATCCACCCGGCGTGGCGGCCCATCACCTCGCACACGATCACCCGGTCGTGGGACTCGGCCGTGGTGTGCAGGCGGTCGATGGCATCAGCCGCGATCTGCACCGCGGTGTGGAAGCCGAAGGTCACCTCGGTGCCGGACAGGTCGTTGTCGATGGTCTTGGGCACGCCCACCACCGCCACCCCCTCGCCCGACAGCTGGCGCGCCACCCCGAGGGTGTCCTCGCCGCCGATGGCCACCAGGGCGTCGATCCGCTCGCCGCGCAAGGTATCGAGGGCCCGGGCCACGCCGCCCTCCACCTTGTAGGGGTTGGTCCGGGAGGTCCCGAGGATGGTGCCGCCGCGGGGCAGGATGCCCCGGCAACGCTCGACGTCGAGGGCCATGGTGCGTCCTTCGATAACCCCGCGCCAGCCGTCCAGGAAGCCTACGAACTCGTCGCCATGGACCACCTCTCCCTTGCGCACCACCGCCCGAATGACGGCGTTGAGCCCGGGGCAGTCGCCGCCCCCGGTGAGAACTCCGACCCTCATTGCCGATCCTCCGAATCCTCGTGTGCGATCACGACGCTAGCCCTGTACCGGGATCGTTCTGTCCGCCCTCGGGGGCCGGTCCCGAAGCCGGTCCGGGACCCGGTGGCCGATCGGGTCGGTCAGGCCGGCCCGGTGCGATGGCCGGTTGGAATGCCCCGGTGGGACAGCCGGGTAGGGCGGTCAGCCCGGGGTGGACGGCCCGGGCCGTTTCGGCTCGGTCGACTTCTTGAGCAGGCCGGCTTCCCGCTCGAAGTCACCGGCGGCCGAGAAATCCTTGTAGACGCTGGCAAAGCGGAGGTAGGCCACCTCGTCGGCCGCCCGGAGCCGCTCCAGCACCGCCAGACCGACCTCTTCGGAGGTCACCTCGGGCCCGGCGATGCGCAACGATTCCTCCACGTCGCCCGCCATGGAGGCAACCTGCTCGGAGGAGACCGGACGGTTCTTGGCCGCCGCCTCGATGCCGGCCATCACCTTGGCGCGGTCGAATACCTCGCGCGAGCCCGACCGCTTGACCACCAGGAACGGCACCTCCTCCAGGCGCTCGTAGGTGGTGAACCGCTGGCCGCACGACAGGCACTCCCGACGGCGCCGGATGGCCGACCCGTCCTCGGCGGCACGAGAGTCCACCACCTTGTCGTCCTGGCTGGTACAGCGGGGACAGCGCACGTCGAGACGCTACCGCCGGCCGCCGCCATCTCGGCTTCATACCGGGGCCGCCCGCGCCGGCCGCTCCCCGGCGGCGGGCGGAAGTCGCGGATCAGCCCGCCGGCTGCAAGCGGACCACCTCGCCCGGGTAGATGTCGGAGGTGCCCAGCTCACGAACCAGCTGGTCCACGACCGGCCGCTCGTCACGTCCGGGGGCCACGCCCGCGGCGATGCTCCACAGGGTGTCGCCGGGCCGGACGACGTAGTCCGTGGCCCCGGCCTGGATCATGCCGGGGCCGGCAGCAGCACCGGTGGTGGTGAGGGGACCACCACCGATGCCGGCCTGAAACAGCTGCACCACGAACAGCACAGCTGCGACGGAGAGGAGGAACAACCCTCCGACCATGAGCCGCCGGCGCCGGTACAGCGCGGCCCGGGCGGGCCCGGCCTCGACCCTCGCCGCTCGGGCGTTCGTCGGGGCACCGGGCCGGTACAGAACGAGACGGGCCCGCTCGGTGCGCTCGACCACCGGCAACCCGGTCGGCTTTCCCTGGATCAGGACTGCTGTCATCTGAGGACCCTCCTCGGCTCCACGAACATCTGTTCCCCATGCCACCACGAACTTACGTTCGATGTCAATAGGCGGATGCGAACAAATGTTTGCCTTCGGTGGCGTATCCGGGTAACGTCAAATCGCGTGGATACCGACGACGATCGACGAGCGCCCGACGGCCGGCCATCCACCTGTACCGATCCACCCGAGAGTGATCGACCCAAGAGCGATCGACCCGACATGGAAGGGGAGCCACCTTGGCCGAAACGGAGCTGACCGGGAAGCGCCGGGAGATTCTGG
The DNA here is from genome assembly GCA_021808785.1 of Actinomycetes bacterium. Taxonomy (GTDB): domain Bacteria; phylum Actinomycetota; class Acidimicrobiia; order Acidimicrobiales; family Palsa-688; genus JAKCDU01. The sequence continues at coordinate 18,684 of JAKBAX010000056.1, forward strand.
ATTTCATTGCCGCCCATCAGCGGGACCGGGGTTACCCGCCCTCGGTGCGGGAGATCGGCGGAGCGGTCGGTCTCACCTCCTCATCCACGGTCCACACCCACCTGACCA
>JAKBAX010000441.1 GCA_021808785.1 Actinomycetes bacterium
TTGACCACATCATCCAGTGTTGCAGCCATCACCCCTTGAACTCGCCGTGTCTCCACCTTTCTCGCAGAGGCGATCCGGCTCAGCGTGTCAGGCCGATAACACCGTTAGGCGGACATTCCCGAGTAACGGGATCAGATTATCGAGCGCTACCTACATCCCTAGCTCTGCCTGCTAGCGCCCGGAACGAGCATGTCGCCGTTAGATATGGATCACGGATCGTTCATCGCGGCCGGAATCCCTGGCCTGCCCGTCCTTGACTTTGCGGGACGTCTAACGGCCTCTACGCCGTGGATAAAGACGTCGATGTCGGCGCGGAACATCTCGTCAAGGTCAACAGACTTCGATAGGGCCTTGGCCTGTGGCGGAACGGAAGCTGGCCACTCGCGAAGGAGATGGAACCGGGTCGGAGCGGACGGGTTGGGCTGATCTGGATCGACCGTGTGTGAGGATGCGCCGTCCCGAAGGGAGTTCTCCATGCCAGTGAACCCCACGATCCTCCAGATCATGAGGCGGCAATAGAGATACGCCTGCTCCCACTCGAGGCCCGCGGAGCGCATGAGTGCGAGGGCGTGGGCGGATACCTGCGCCAGGGCCGGCGGCTGGGAATGGCGCATCAACTCGCTGATGCTGGGGTGTCGGTTCAGTTGTTCACGAACCGAAGACATGAACTGCCTGACTCCTCCCCTCCAATCACCGCCGGACACTTCGGGCAGGGTTATCTGCTCGAGGGCTCGCTGTACGCACGCGTCGTGCAGAGCCTGCTTATTCTCGAAGTGCCAGTAGAGAGTCGGGGCTCGGACGCCGAGTGCATCGCCGAGGCGACGCATGCTCAGCCATTCCACACCGTGCTCGTCCATCAGATTGAGGGCGGTGTTGATGACGGCGTCCCGGGTCAGGCCGACGTTGGCCGTGGAGCCTCCCGATTCACCTCCTCCAGCTGCGGAATCCACCTTCACCCATCCCTTGACGTCATGCCAACTCCTCCCCTAGGTTATTGCTCTAACGCTGTTAGAGGGAGGTAGGCATGCGGGAACACAGCGGACCTAACCGAAACGACCACGACGACAGAGCCCAGAAGCCCCGAGCCAGATGGTCCCCGAGCCGACGCCGTATCGCAGCGGTGGCGGCAAGTGGCGCATCGATGGCGGTTCTGATAGCAGTTCCCGCCACGAACCAGGCCGCAGCGGCGGGCGGCATCGCTGCGTCCCAGGCTTCCAGAGGTGCACCGGTTTGTCGAGTACTTGCGGAGGAGCAGCAGGGCCGAATCTATTCGACCGCGACCAGCGAGTACCAGCAGGCAAGCGACCTCCTCGGCGACCTGGCCGCGGTCTCGCCGCAGCCGCTCAAAGCCAACCTGCTATCTCTCGTATCGACCTTCGCAGCACCGACAGCTGACGTCAACGCAGGGAAATCCGTGCTCCCAGCCTTCCAGGCCCTCACCGATTCGCCGGTGCTCATCAACACCGAGCAGGCCGTCGCCGACGAACTCACTCAGCTGTGCGGGCTGCAACTTGCGCCGGCAACCACCTCCAATCCTACTCCGACTCTGATCCCGGATGTATGCCCCGGCTGGACCGGACAAGGAAGCATTTACACCAACAACGAGTTTCCCTATCTGCTCGACACATCCGGGGCCAACTACTGGGGCTTCAACAGCCCAGCCATTCCGGGAGGGCGGATCGAGATACACGGCCAATTCCCCTACGCGCGATACTTCTCAATCCTGCCTAACGACATCAACACCGACAACCTCCAGCAGCAGACCGATGCGTTCATCCAGCCCGACCCGGGAAGCGGTAACCCCTTCCGAGGGCCCATGACCCCGGGTGAAGGGCGGTACTACACCATCAACTTCGTCTTCTCGTCGCCCCCAGCCAATCCAGCCCCCAACACGTCATATGTGGGCCTGACGCAGAATGGCAAGCCGAACCCCTACGTCTTCTTCGTGTACCGAATCTATGAGAGCGACTTCGGCAACCTGCCCAACAGTGCCGGGGTCCCGCTACCTGCGATCACCTACTACAACGCCGACGGGACCGTCGCCCGCTCCTATCCTGAATGCAATCCCTATCCAGATGGCCCACCTCCCGCTCCGGCACGCATCCAGTCCTTCCCGGCGCTTCCCATTCCGGGGCCCCACACCACGGCCGACCCGCAAATCTCCGTCTCGTCCGACTACCACTTGCCGGTCAACCTGCTCGCCAACCCGGACGTGCTGTACCTCGGAGCCTTCTACAGCGAACACTTCGGCGACGTCTTCGTGGTCCACGCCAAGGCCCTGACGACACCCGACACACCATCCGTGCCCGTCTACACCCCGGGATTCGACACTCGGGGATGGAGCGTCTGCTCCTACAACTTTTACGCCGGTTACGCCAACGCCTGCTACGCCGACCACCAGGTCGCAGTCGACAAGAACGGCTACTACACCATCGTCATATCAACCACGGACAACCGGCCAAAGAACGCCGACGCCGCCCACGGAGTGACCTGGATCAACTGGGGTCCATACCTCGACGGACAGATCACATGGCGAATCTTCCTGGCAGACTCACCACTCATAAATCAAATCAAAGCCGGCATCACCACCGGACACCCCTCCGAGGCCGCCGCACCATACATCCCGCAGTTCAGCTACTGCACCCCAGGAGCCTTCGACGCTGGACACTGCGTCACACAAGGCCACACCAACTAGACCAGTCAAGCCATTGCGACGCTGGGCTGCGCCAACAGGACCCAGCCCAGCGTCGCAAAAGGACCCAGAAGCATCTCAACATCAAGCCGCGTTCCGTAGCCCCATACCGCTCACGAACCGCGTCCCAGTATGCCCAGCGCCCCGTATCCTCAAACGCCGGGTCCCGGACGTTACTTCTTGGTTGGTTGGTCGAGCGTGAGCCCTACGACGGGCTGACCGGTGATATCTGCGATGAGCTCGAAGTCCTTGTCGTCGTGGAGGACGGTGAGCTGGGCCATCTCGGCGGTGGCGGCGATCAGCAGATCCGGGATCGATGCCGCTCGGTGCTGAGCGCGTTCGCCAAGCGCGACCTGGACCTCCACGGCGCGGTCTTCGATAGCTGGAGTGAGGTACTCGACGGGCATGCGGGCCAATGGTGCGCGCTCGAAGCCGGCTCGGAGGTCCTTGCCGGACCGGGCGGAGAACCCGACTTCGAGTCTGGTGACCGTGGAGACTCGGACCAAGCCGCGCTCGATCCGCCCGGCCCATTCTTCGGCGTCAGCGCTGCGGCCGAGGCGGCAGGCCGATCCTCATCCCCATGCCCAATCTGGGCGGGCGCGATGATTTCTTTTGGGACCACGACGTGGGCCGGATGAAGGGAGTGCCGGAGGTGACCTTGTCCCAGCAGGCCGCCGTGGTCGTCGACCGGCTGACCAAGTGCTTCGGTGAGCGCACTGCTTTCAGCGAGGTGTCCTTCGAGGTCGCCCGTGGGGAGGTCTTCGGCTTCTTGGGCC
>JAKBAX010000442.1 GCA_021808785.1 Actinomycetes bacterium
CTGGAGACAGCCCGAGCCATAGACGCCGCGGCCTACGTGATATCCAATCTCGCTGCAGAGGTCGACGCCTTCTCCAAGGTCGCGGCAAGGATGCGTCGCCGACTGCAGCGTCTCGACGCTGCCGAGCGCTCCGAGGTGGAAGAAGCATCGCGCATCCTGCGCCGGGCCCGGGCCGCCCGGCGCATCCCCGTTGTCGCCGCTTCCCCCGGCGGGGCAGGATGAACCGGGAGCCGTCCGCCGACAGCCGTGTGGCCGGGCTCAAGGCGGCCCGATCGGCGGACAGCCAGGCGAAACGCCAGCGGGTCCTCGCCGCTATCGACTCGCTCAGCAGCGCCGGGGCGGTCATCACCTTCCCGTCGGTCGCCCAAACAGCAGGAGTGTCCACATGGCTGGTCTATGCCGAAGGAGTCCGGGAACACGTCGAGGCCGCCCGGGCCCGTCAGACGACGATCTCCACCCGCCAGACGCCTTGCTCGACGACCCTCGACAGGCCCCGCGCTTCGCCTGCTGGCCTGCGCGCCGATCTGGCTTTCGCCCGCGCCGAGATCGCCCGGCTGCGCGCCGAGGCCGACAAGCTGCGCAAACGTCTCCAACTCCATCTCGGTGCCGAGATCGACCGACCAGACCGGGCCGAACTGATCGCCAGAGTCGCAGAACTCGAAAGCCTCAACCGCCAACTGGTCGCGGAGCGCGATAGCCGCAGCAGCGAAGCCGACGCTGCCAGACTGCAGGTCGTGGAACTCCAAGACGAGCTGGTCGCGGCACGCGAAAGCCTCCGCCGAGCCATCCGGGCCAACAACCGTGCCCGCTGAAGAACTGCTCGTTGCCCGCAACCCCGACCCCGACTCGACGCTCGGCTACCTGCTGCGCGTCCCGCTCGGTGAGGGGATAGTGCTGCGCACCGCCGGGACCTGGCCGCGCACCAAAGCCCTCTACTGCTACCCGGTGGGATTGGATGAGTGGCCCTCCCAGCCCGACATCATGGAACGCATCCCGCTTCGTTCCTGCGCCCGGCGCGGGGCCGCCATCGACCTGGTCGCCGCCCGGGCCAGGGAGAACCGCTCCCAGCTCGTGTTCACCACCGCCCGCGGCCGCGACGCGGTGTTCTGGCAGTCGCCCCGCACCCGCAAACAGGCCCGCCCCCAAGTGACCACACCCACAGCCCGGGCCGCCGGCATAGCAGAGCTGGAAATCATCGTCGACGCCCACGAGCGCTACGCCTACCAGTTCCCCACCCAACAGGTCCGAACCGTGACACGTGCGTTGCCCTGCGGCGACTACGCGATCACCGTGGACGACCGTTTGATCGCCTCGGTCGAACGCAAATCCCTCAACGACCTCATCTCCAGCATGACCAGCGGAAGGTTGCGCTACGCCCTCGCAGAGCTCGCCGCTCTGCCACGCGCCGCGGTGGTGGTCGAGGACCGCTACTCCCAGGTCTTCAAATCCGAGCGGGTACGGCCAGCGATCCTCGCCGACGGTCTCGCCGAATGCCAGGTTCGCTGGCCGGAAGTGGCCATCGTGTTCTGCGAAACACGACCACTGGCCGAGGAATGGGCCTACCGCTACCTCGCCGCCGCCCACCAGTGGGCCACCACCGAACCGACAGCCCTCCAACGCATCGCCGGCGCACCAACTCTTGACACCGCACCCACGGCACCAGGACCCTCCGCCGCCGAACTACGCGCATGGGCACGCAACATCGGGATATCCGTGCCAGACCGGGGACGCATCCCAGCCCAAGTGCAAACAGCCTGGCTGGCCGCCCACAACCCGACTGACTGAGCCCCACGCGAACACGCCGCGTCAGCCGCACACCCCGCCACCCACACGCACATGCCTAACGTGCCTCACCCGCAAAAAGCGGTCCCGACCAGGCATTTCTCAAGAAAAAGTACAGATAACGGCGGTCTCTCACCTGACCGAGAACGGGGCCGACCGGCGGTTCCTGCAACAGCAGGTAGGTCACCGCTGTGACACTTCGACCGCCATTTACACCCATGTGAGCTCCGATTTCATGAACACGGCTCTACGAAAGGCGCTCTCGTCGGTCTTGGGTGACGATGGAAAGGAGCAGTGATGACCGCCAAGTTGGACTACCGCTGGAGGCTGCGACAGGTCATGGCGGCCCGGGAGATGTTCGCCACCACCGACTTGATCCCGGCGCTGGCCAAAAGGGGGATCCGGCTGTCGTCCAGTCAGGTGTACAGGTTGGTGGTGGAACGACCCGAACGGCTCAGCCTCAAGGTGCTCATGGCCCTTTTGGACATATTGGAGTGCCGCATGGAGGACCTGATCGAACCTGTGGAGGCACCCACGGCCCGCCGCTCGAAGGCGGCCGGCGGCGGCGGAACCGCGATCGGCGACCTGCGCCCCAAACGGGCCCGCATCCGATAGGTGACCGTCGAGTTCTCGAAGGCGCTCACCGACCCCGTCGGCGTCGTTGTGGGACTGGTGACGGACTTGGAGCCGGCCATGGATTACGCGACGGTTGTGGAGGTAGTGGAACGAGTCGGGGGAGGCCGGGCGAAACGCCGCCGTCTCGCCCAGTTCCTCCTCGGCTCCCCGGCGGTGCTGGCCGATGGCCGCTCCCCAGCACCGCGCGTGGTTGGGAACCTGCTCATCGCGCTGCGAGCCGCTGGAGCGTTGCAGGTGTCGCCGCCGGTCTGCGCAACCTGCGGGAAGGGCCTGCGGACCCTGCAGCGGCGCGGCGAGGACTGGTACTGCGCTCGGTGTGGCCCCCACCGGGAGCCATGCACGGCCTGCGGTCTGACTCGCCCGATCTCCGGACGTGACCGCGACGGGCGCCCCCGCTGCGTCGACTGCCCACCCACCAACGAGCGAGATCCGCTCGAGTCCATCGTCGAGGTGGTGACCAACCTGGACCAGACGGTCCCCCTCGACGCGGTGATCGGCGCCATGAACGCCGCAGCAACCAACGCCGGTCAACGCCGCCGACTTGCCTGGGCGATCAGCGAACGGCCCGAGCTGCTCACCGGGGCGGGCGCCGAAGCGCCGGTCCCGTCGGTGCTGAGGCTCATAGACGGACTCTGCGACGCGGGGGCCACCCACATCGTGCGGCCGGCCTGCCCGCACTGCCGGCGCGTCATCGCGCTCGTGAAACCCCGCGACGGCGTGCGGTTGTGCCGCATGTGCGTGGCCCGCTCCCGGGCCGAGCCCTGCGCCCGCTGCGGCGCCGTGCGCGAGCCCGCCACTCGTGACCAACACGGAGGACCGATCTGCCCGTCCTGCCTGATCCGAGACCCGGTCAACCAGGAGACCTGCACGCATTGCGGGCGGCTCCGGCCGGTCAGCGTCCGAGGTCCTGACGGCATGCTTTGTGAGACCTGCCGTCCTCCGAAGGTTGCCACCTGCGCTATCTGCGGACGTGACGGCCCGGCGCTGGTCTCGGAAGCCACAGGCGCGCCGTGGTGCCGGGCGTGCAGCAAGCGCTGGGTCCG
>JAKBAX010000057.1 GCA_021808785.1 Actinomycetes bacterium
CGCAGAGCATTCTCCTCGCTCTGGTGGCCGGGTCCGGCCGGCGGGCGGTCGGCCGGCGGCTCTCCCGTAGCCGCCGGGTTGGCGTTGGTCACGGTCACCGAGGAGTTGCGGGACAGGTTCTCGATGAATGCGGTGCGGCCCCCGACCAGGCCAGGGTTGGTCCAGTCCAGGATGGCCCACAGGTCACCCAGCCCGTTCTCCACCGGGGTACCGGTGAGAGCCAGGCGGGACTCGGCCGGTAGCCGGCGCAGCTCCCGGGCGGTGTCGCTGGTGTGGTTCTTGATCACCTGCGCCTCGTCGACCACGACCCGGCGCCAGTGCACCGCCGACAGGGCCTCGATGTCGCGAACCGCGGTGGCGTAGGTGGTGAGAACCAGGTCGGACACCGCGGCCAGCTTGGCTATCGACTCCCCCTCCGCCCGCCGGGGGCCGTGGTGGACGCTCACCTTGAGGCTGCGGGTGAAGCGGGCCGCCTCGGCCGCCCAGTTACCGAGCACGGCGGGCGGGCAGATCACCAGTGCCGGGCCGTGACCCTTGTCCACCAGGAGGTGGGCCAGCAGGGTGGGCGTCTTGCCCAGGCCCATGTCCATAGCCAGGCAGCCGCCCAGACCGGCCCGGTCCAAGAAGCCGAGCCACCCGGCCGCGTCGGCCTGATAGCTGCGCAGCTGACCGGCAAAGCCGTCCGGGGTGTCGATCGGTGCCGGGGGGTGGCTGGAGGCGCCCGTCAGCAGCTCGGCGGCCCAGCCGGTGCCCTCCACGCGTACCGGGCCTCCGAGGGCGTTGCCTTCCAGGCCCACCGCGTGGCGGATCATCTCCGCCCCCGACATCTGGGTCATGGCGGCCCGCTCGGCCAGAGCCGCGGCCGCGGCGTTCAGGTCCGCCCGGTCCAGATGGACCCAGCGGCCCTTCACCCGTACCAGGGGGGACGCCTCCTTGGCCAGACGGGAGATGTCCGCCGCGTCGAGCTCCAGATCGTCGAACAGCACCGTCCAGCGCACGTTGGACAGCTGGCGGACACCGACCTGCGACTCCCCACTCAGGGCCTCGGCGAAGAGCCGGAGCTGCGGGGACGGCTTACGGCGCGACACCCGGGGCAGGCTGACGTCGAAACCGGCCGCCTGCAGCGAGGGCCCGGTGGTGAACATCAACTCCATGGCCTCGTCGCCGTCGAGGACCACCTGGCCCCGTCGGGTGGTGGGCCGCCGCAGGGCCGGCACCAGCCGCTCCAGGCGCTTCAGCTGGGCCTCCACCTGCTGGGACTTGGTGCCCGACGAGACCACCAGGGCGTGCTCGACCGGCATCGGGTGCTTGTCCACACCGGTCGCCTCGACGGTGAGGAGCCAGCCACCATCGGCCTGGGGGGGGTCCATCCGGACGCTGAGCCCCACCCGGTGATTGCTCGTCACCGGGGCCGCCCAACGCTTGAGATCGTCCCCCACCCGGCTGGCCGGATCGAGGTCGGCGACGAAGGGGCGGCCGTCGAGCCCCGACAGGAGGGCCTCGGCCATCTCGGAGCGGTTGGTGGCATGCGGCGGCGCGGCCGGCGCGACCAGGCGGCCGGCACCGGCGCGCGATACGGCGTCGACCACCGCGGCCAGGATGGAACGGGCCACCGCGTCGGCCGGATTCGACGTCTGCAGGGCGGCGATCGCGCCGGGCATGCGCACGACCAGGTCATGAAGCCGCTCCCGCCCGACCAGGGCCGGGACCCAGCGCACCCGGTGCCGGCCGGAGCCGGGTCGAGACCCCGAAAGGCTGCCGGTGGCCGAACGCAGTACCGGGACCATGTGGCCCTGAGCCACCAGTTCGGTGCCCCACAACGCCACCTCGCCCAGCCAGCGCAGGCTGGCTCCTACCTCCTGGCCGGCGTGACCGGCTCCGATGCCCACCAGCCAACCGAGCGTCTGGGACAGGGGCGCGGACCGGGCCTCCATCGCGGCGCCCACCGGCACTGTCACCGGCGCGTGGCGCTCCCAACCGATACCCGATGCCTCAGCGGTGGTCAGCAGCTGGTCGAGCACCTCCGAGTCTGCTTCGACCCCGGGACCACCGGCCCACACGACCACCCGGCCCTCGCCCCACGACGCGTGCAGGCGGGGCGGTCCAGCCGGCGCTTCGGGCTCGGGCGCGGGCCGGTTGGCCGCCTCGCGCCGGCCGTCGCCGCCCGAACCGGTGGGGTGGGCAGGGGTCGGCTCGGATTCCAGATGCAGCACCGGCGGGTCGATGCAATCCCCGTCGGTAACCCGTCCGAGGGCGCTCGACAGCCGCTCCCGCTCGGCCCGCAGGTCGTCGACGACCACATCGCGCAGGTCTCCCGTCAGGCGGGTCGCCGCCCGCAACCCGTCGTCGGTCTCGTGAATGAGGCGCCGCAGCGCGGCGGCCCAGGCCAGCGGCTGCGCCGCCAACGCGGTCCTCTCATCGTCCGACGCCCAGCCGCCGGCATCAGCGATGGCCGCTGACTCTAACGTGATCTGGTCCAGCTTCTCTCTCCACTCATGCCCGAACGGCCGCCCGGCCCTCGGGGAAAATGCGAACGATCAGGGCGCGTCACCCTCCGTCCGGCTCACAGGCCGGCACGGGGCTCCCCGATCCGTCACCCAACGGCCCTACACTTCGTCAGTTCGGGCCCCTTGGTTGAACCTATTCCGGTTTCCTTCCATTCCGGATGTAATGCACCTGCACGGCCACTACCCCATCGGCGCCCGTTTCGCTCGAGCTGTCCACACTTCGTGCGGCCCCGCGCCAGCCATATTAGCGCGGGTCCCCTGGTAATAGGTATCTATGCCCGGCCGCGGGGAGCGGCGGGAAGTGGCCCGGGCCGCCCCGGTTCAGGCCCGGTGCAGCGTATCGCCTCGAAGCTCCACCTTCACGACCGCGTCTCGGGGTGCGAGCGGGCCACCATGCGGGCCATGCCCTCCCGCCAGTGCACCTGGGCCGGCCCTATCAGCTCGTTCATGAAAGTGGTGTCGGTGGCCACGCTCGGCAGGGCCATGTCGGTCTCCTCGATGATGGGCTCCTTGCCCACGAGCGACCCGAGGTAGGCACACCACTCCTGGACACTGACCGTATCCGGTCCGGCCCAGTTGACCGTTACCGCGGGGACTGCGGCGGCCCCGAGCAGGAGGGGAATCTGGCGGATGATGTCATCACTGTGGATGGGCGAGTAGTACGACGGCTCGCCCGGCAGGACCATGATGGGCTGGCCAGTCGAGATGGCCTCGAGATGCATGGAGGGCCAGGCCACCGCGTCCCCGTAGGGCACGTTGAGGCGGGCGATGATGGTGGGTAGCTCGTACAGGCGGGCCGACAGGCGGGCCACGGACTCGGCCGCGATCTTGGAGATGCTGTAGGTGGGCAGCAGGACCCGGTGATTGTCACCGAGGGGGTCCGACTCACGCATCGGGTGCGAACCGTTGGGTGCGTAGACACCGGTCGAGGAGCAGTGCAGGAAGGCCTTGGCCGAGCGGAAATGGCGCATGATCAGGCCCAGGCTCTCGGCGTTGGCCCGCAACGCCTCGGCGAAGTCGTTGGAGTGGGTCACGGCCAGATTGACCACGTAGTCCACGTCGGTCGGCAGGCGACTCACGTCGGGATCGGCCAGATCCAAGGTGACCGTCTTGACCCCAGCTTCCTCGATGGCCGCCTTGGCTGCCTTGTTGTGGAAGCGGGCCACGCCCCACACCTCGTTGTCCACGGCCAGACTGTGCACCACCGGGGTGGCCACCATTCCGGTGGCCCCCAGCACGACGACCTTCTGTCCCGAGAGCTTCTCCATCACACGGTCTCCTCTGCCATCAACGCGCCGAGACGCAACAAGTTGGGGGTCGCGCCCCCGAGAGTCAGTTCCATCTGCTTGGCCGCCAGGAAGTAGCGGTGCAACGGGTACGAGCGGTCCACCCCGAGACCGCCGTGGATGTGCTGGGCCGCGTGCACGACCCGCTGGCCGCCCTCGGCGGCCCAGTACTTGGCTATGGCCACCTGCTCCTCGGCCGGCAACCCGGCCGAGATCCGCCAGGCCGCCTGGCGGGCGGTGAGCCCCACCGCCTCGGTATCCACATAGGCGTCGGCAGCCCGCTGCCCGACCGCCTGGAAGGTGGCGATGGGCCGGTCGAACTGCTTGCGGGTGACCGCGTAACCGGCGGTCAGCTTCAATGCGGCCTGGCAGGTGCCGGCCATCAGCGAGCACAGCCCCGAGGTGGCCCGCAGGCGGAGCCAGGCCAGCACCTCGGCCCCACCGTCGGGGTCGCCGAGTACCGCATCACCGCCGATCCGCACGCCGTTGAGCTCGAGCCGACCCTCGGGGAGGTCGGCGGTGGTCATCTCCGGTGTCACTTGTACGCCGTCGGCATCGGCCGGGACGAGGAAGATCCCGACCGCGTCACCCACCCGGGCCGGGACCAGCAGGGCCCCGGCGATGGTCCCGGCCGGGACGCAGATCTTGGTGCCGTCGAGCACCCATCCGCCGTCCAGGGCCCGGGCCGTCGTCTGCGGCCGCTCGGGCTCGGTACCGATCTCGATCAGTGCCGCGGTCAGAACCGACCGGCCGGCGGCCACCGGCGGCAGGTAGCGGTGCTTCTGCTCCTCGGAGCCGAAGCGCTCGATCGGCAGTGCGCCGAGGACGAGCGCGGCCCACAGGGGGACCGGCGCCGCGGCCCGCCCGGCCTCCTCCAGCAGCACCGAGAGCTCCCCGAAGCCCAGCCCGCTGCCCCCGTACTGCTCGGGCACGGCCAGGCCGAGCAGGCTGGCGTCGGCCAGGGCGGTCCACAGCTCCCGGTCGATGCCCTCCCCGGCCGCGGCCACGGCCAACCGGCGCTCCTCGGTGAGGTGGCCCTCGAACAGCTTGACCGACGACTCGACGACCGTCGCCTGCTCCTCCGACAGTGAGAAATCCACGATGCTCGCTCCTCGCGACTATCGACTCAGCGTGAGGCCCGGGGGAAGCCGAGCCCGAACATGGCGATGAGATCCCTCTGGATCTCGTTGGTGCCCCCACCGAAGGTGAGGATCAGGGTGCTCCGATAGACCCGCTCGAGCCGGGCGTGCAACACGGCGTCGGGCGACCCGTCCTTCAGGTAGGCCCGCTCACCGATGATCTCCATCAGCAGGCGGTAGGCCTCGAGGTAGAACTCGGTACCGAACACTTTGATACTCGACGCGTCGGCCACATCCAGGCGGCCCTCAGTGGCCGTCCAGGCCACCTTCCAGTTCATCAGGCGCAGGTACTCCAGGCGGGCCCGGAGCCGGGCCAGGTTCACCTGGACCCACTCCTGGTCGATCACCCGGCGGCCGTCGGCCAGCTTGGTCTCCTGGGCCCAGCGCGCCACGTCGGTGATGTGGCGTTCGATCACGCCCGACGAGCACAGCGTCACCCGCTCGTGGTTGAGCTGGTTGGTGATGAGGCCCCACCCTTCGTTCTCCTTGCCGACCAGGCAACTGGCGGGGATGCGCATGTCGTCGAAGAAGGTCTGGTTGATGTCGTGCTCGGACAGCAGGCTCATGGGCTGGATGGTGAGCCCCGGTGTGTCCATGGGCACGCAGAACATCGAGATGCCCTTGTGCTTCTTGGCCTCGGGATCGGTCCGGGCGGCCAGCCAGATGTAGTCGGCGCCCCCGGCCAGGCTGGTGAAGATCTTCTGCCCGTTGACCACGTACTCCTCGCCGTCGCGGATGGCCGTGGTCTTCAGGTTGGCCAGGTCGGTGCCGGCGCTCGGCTCGGTGTAGCCGATGCAGAAGTGGATCTCACCCTTCAAGATGCCGGAAAGGAAGAAGTCCTGCTGCTCCTTCGAGCCGAATTGGCGGATGGTCGGACCCACGCTGTTGATGGTCAGCATCGGCACCGGGGCGCCGGCTCGCATCGACTCGTCGAACCACACGAACTGCTCGATGGCGGTGAAGCCGCGGCCGCCCCACTCCTTGGGCCAGCCCACCCCCAGCCAGCCGTCCGCGCCCATCTGGCGCACCACCTGCCGCATGGCCTGGCCGATCCCCTTGGAGTCGGCGAGCTCGGCCTCGACCTCCGGCGTCAGCAGCTCGGCGTAGTAGGCCCGCAGCTCCTGGCGTAGCTGCTCCTGTTCCTCGGTGTATCCGATGTACACGCTGGACCTCCCTTCCCTCCGGGACTTTACAGAACACGTTCTAGTTTCGCCACCGGATCGCCGGCCGGCGTCTAAAGGGTGAGGCCACCGTCCATGACGACGACCGAGCCGGTCATGAAGCGGGCCTCGTCGGACCCCATGTAGGCATACAGCGAAGCCAGATCCTCGGGCTGGGAGAAGCCGGTCGGGGTGACGTAGCGCATGATCCGCCGCATGTCGCCCCCCTCGGGCAGGTGGGCGAAGTCCTCCATGATCGGCGTCTCCACGCCGCCCGGGGCGATGGCGTTGACCCTCAGCTTCCGGTCCAGGTACTCGAGCGCCAGCGCCTTGGTCAGCATCACCACTCCCCCCTTGGAGGCGCAGTAGGCCGCCTGCCACGGCTGGGCCGCCAGCCCCGACGTGGAGGCGGTGTTGAGGATCACCCCGCCCCGGTCCAGCATATGGGGCAGGGCGGCCTGCGCCACCAGCCATGTGCCGGTCAGGTTGACATCGATGATCCTCTGCCACTCGGCCGGCGTCATCTCGGTGCTGTTGTGGAAACGGCCGATGCCGGCGATGTTGCACAGCACGTCGGTCGGGCCGTGGGTGTCCACCGCCGCCCCCACCGCCGCTGTCACCTGCTCCACATCGGACACATCGCATACCAGTGCCGATGCCCTCCCCCCGGCTCCGGTGATGTGGTCCACCACCTCCGACAGGGCGTCCGCCGACAGGTCGAGGCATGCGACCGATCCCCCCTCCGAAGCCAGGCGGACCGCGGTGGCCCGCCCGATGCCGGAGGCCGCGCCGGTCACGATGACCGACTTGCCGGCGAAGCGGTTCACCGGTATCTCACCGGCAGCTCTTTGATGCCGTTGAGCCAGCCCGACCGCAGCCGCCGTTCCGAGCCGGCCCGGCGGATGTCGGGCATGTGCTCGGCGATGGCGTTGAACATCAGGTTGATCTCCATCTTGGCCAGGTTGGCCCCCAGGCAGTAGTGCGGGCCGCCACCTCCGAAGCCGAGATGGGGATTGGGATCGCGCCCGATGTCGAACGCGTACGGCCGGTCGAACACCTCCGGGTCGAAGTTGGCCGCGCTGTAGCACAGCCCGACCCGCTGGAAAGCCTTGACGTCGACGCCGCCGATGCTGGTGTCCTCGAGCGCGGTCCTCTGGAACAGGATGACCGGAGTGGCCCAGCGGACCACCTCGTCGGCGGTGGTGGCCGGCCGCTCCGCCTTGTATCGCTCCCACTGCTCGGGGAACGCGAAGAAGCCCATCATGCCGTGGGTGATGGCGTTGCGGGTCGTTTCGTTGCCGGCCACCGAGAGCAGGAGCACGAAGAAGGCGAACTCGTCGGGGGTGAGGCCGCGGTCCTCGACATCGGCGGTGACCAGCTTGGTGACGATGTCGCTTCGCGGCGCGTCGGTTCGCTCCTGACCGAGGGCCATGGCGTAGTTGATCAGCTCGGCCGACGCGACGGCCGGGTCGATCTCGTACTCCGGGTCGTCGTAGGCGATCATCTGGTTGGACCAGTCGAAGATCCGCTTCCGGTCCTCCTGGGGCACGCCGAGCAGTTCGGCGATGGCCTGCAGCGGCAGCTCGCAGGCCACCTCGGTGACGAAGTCTCCCGCGTCGTGCTCGGCCGCCTCGGCCGCGATGCGCTCGGCCCGGGCCGCCAGCGCGTCCTCGATCATCCGGATGGCGCGAGGGGTGAAGCCCCGGTTGACGATGCGCCGCAGCTTGGTGTGGTCAGGTGGGTCGACGTTGATCATCATGACCCGTTGCATCTCGATCTGGTCCCGGGTCATGCCCTCGGCGAAGCGGACGATGGCCCCGTTCTGCCAGCTGGAGAAGATCTCCGGGTGGACCGACACCTCACGGACGTCGGCATGGCGCGTCAGGAGCCACAGGCCCCCGTCGTCGAAACCGAAGCCCGGCGGTTGGCTGTTCCACCAGACCGGCTCGGCGGCCCGGAGCCGGTCCAGTTCCTCCATGGGCACGGCGTGCTGGACCAGGTCGGGATCGGTCAGGTCGGGGTGGGTCATCGGGGGTACCTTTCGTCGGCGCTGGAGCTCACCGGCGCTTGAACTCCGGTACTCGCTTCTCCGAGAAGGCCTTCGGCCCCTCCTTGGCGTCCTCGCTGGCGAAGACGGCCTGCCCCCGGGGCCATTCCTCGGCGAAGGCCTCCGCCTCGGTTGTCCCGCCCGAGGTGCGAATGGTCTGCAGGACGGCCTGCACGGCCAGCGGTCCGTTGAGAGATATCCGAGCCGCGATCTCCTTCGCTTTGTCCAGGGCCTGACCGTCGGGCACGACGTGACCGATCAACCCCAGCTCCTTGGCCTCCGCGGCGGTGATGTGCTTGCCCGTGAGCAGGATCTCGGCCGCCGCGGTATAGGGGATCTGGCGGGGCAGTCGGACGGCCGAGCCGGCCATCGGATAGAGGGACCAGCGCACCTCGGACACGCCGAATCGGGCGCTCTCCCCCGCCACCCGGATGTCGGTGCCGAGAAGGATCTCGGTGCCACCGGCGATGGCGACGCCCTCCACCGCGGCGATGATCGGCTTCAGCGGCCGGTCCATCTTCAAAAAGCCCTTCCACGGGATGTCCGGGTCCGCGGCCGTCTTCTCCGCCGCGTCGGGGCGGGCCCCCTCCTCGTCGGCCTGGCCGGCCATGGCCTTCAGGTCGGCCCCGGAGGAGAAGTTACCGCCCGCCCCGGTCAAGATGATGCAGCGCACCTCGTCGTCGGCCATGGCCTCCGCGTAGGCCTCGACCAATGTCACCAGCATCGTCCCGGTGAAGGCGTTCATGCGCTTCGGCCGGTTGAGCGTCAGGATCATGGTGTGGGCGTCGCGCGCCACGATTATCTGGGGCATTTCTTCCTTTCCTCGGATCGGACGCAGGAACCGGCGCGCTCAGGCGTCGCCCGGCATGTCGCCCGGAAGCATGTGCATGAAATTGCGCTCCTCCCGCAGCGAGGCGATGCGCCAGCCGGCCGGGGTCCGGGTGAACTCGTGGTGGTACCACAGGGAGCACACCATCACCTGTGACTCCTTGCCGTGACCCATCACCATGGGGTTGTGGCACGGTGTGGCCGCGGTGGCCCGGTCCCCATCCAGGTCGATGGCCGGGAGCCCCAGCATGTGCTGGGTCTTCGTGAAGGTCGGCATGGCCTCGGCCAGGAACCGCAGCGTCTCCTCCACGTTGCCGATGGAGCCACCGAAGACCCCGTAGTCGATGTGGGCGTCAGTGGTGAAGAGCGCGCCCAACTCGGTCCACTGCTGCTGGTCGAGGTGCCGGGTGTAGCGGGTTATGAGGTCGGCGATCTCGGCCCGGTCGGACAGCTCGTGAATGTCCATGGCTATTCCTCCTGAATTCCCGACAGGTTGGCCCCGGGATGGCGCAGGACGTGCTTCATCACCTTGCCGGTGGCGTTGTGCGGCAAGCTGTCCACCACGTCCAGCTGGGTCGGGACCTTGAACGGGGCCAGCTCGGTGCCGACCCACTCCCGCATCTCCTCGAGCCCCAGATGGGCTCCCTCGTGCAGGACCACCACCGCCTTGACCTCCTCGCCCAGGATCCGGTCGGCAACGCCGATGACGGCCACCTCGGCCACCGCCGGATGCTCGATCAAGCGGTTCTCGATCTCGATCGGGTACACGTTCTCGCCGCCCCGGATGATCAGCTCCGCCCCCCGGCCGTCGAGGTACAGCAGGCCGCCCTCCATGTGACCGAACTCGCCGGCGTGATACCAGCGGTCGGCGTCTAGGGCCCGGGCCGTGGCCTCCGGGTTGTTCCAGTAGCGCAGCAGATTGGACGGCCCCCGCAGCCAGATCTCCCCGACCACTCCCTCGCCCACCACGTTGCCGTCGGGGTCGCGCACCGACAGCGAGTAACCAGGGACGGGGGCCCCCACCGCATCCGGGTGCTGGCGGGCCGCCCGGCCATCTTGGTGGGTGCCCGCTCCACACGTCTCGGTCATCCCGTAACCGGTCCCCATCCGCTCGAGCTGCGGGAGCTTCTCGCGCACCCGCTTCCACAACTCGGGCTGGAAGGTGGCCCCTCCACCACCGACCCGCCGCAGGGTGGACAGGTCGAACTTCTCGAAACTGGGGTGCTCGAGCAGCCGCCACAGCTGGGTGGGCACCAGGGCCCAGTTGGTGGCCCGGAAGCGCTCGGTCATCTCCAGCTGGACCTCCGGATCCCAGCGCCCGGGAGGCGGGTAGGCGATGGTCATGCCCATGACCGCCCCGCCGATCAGGGCGGTGGAGAACCCGGAGATGTGGAACATGGGCGACACGCCTATGGCACAGCCGGTGACTCCCGAGGGTGCGCCACCCGAGGAGGGGGCCGGGGGGCTAGAAGCCGGTTCCAGCACCGAGCCCACTGCGCCCTGCAGGGCGGCCTGCATCATCATGTGGATATGGGCCCGGTGGGAGAGGACCGCACCCTTGGAGCGCCCCGTGGTACCGCTGGTGAAGAGGATGACCATGGGGTCGTCCTCGTCGATCCGGTCGGGCGGCAGCGCCTGGCCCGCGCCCTCCGCCTCCAGGGCGGCCAGCTCGTCCTCGAAGCAGACCACGGGGACGCCCACGTCGTGCCCGGCCAGGCGGTCCAGCCGCTTTCGGTCGCCGAGGAGGACCTTCGGCTCGGTCAGCTCGATGCCGTGCATCATCTCGGGCCCGGTCCACCAGCCGTTCAGCTCGGCGATGATCCCGCCCAGGCAGATGGTCGCCCACGATGTGAGGGCGTGCCCCTCGCAGTTGGCCGCCGCCACTGCGACCCGGTCGCCCGGCCCGACGCCGTAGCGCCGGCGCAGAGCGGCGGCGACGGCGCTCACCGGCTCGATCATTGACCGGTGGGTGAAGGTCCGCTCCGGGAAGATCAGGAACGGTTGGTCCCCGAAGCGGTCACCCCCCGACTCCAGGACGTGACGCATGTTGGGGAACCGCTTGACGAACACCGTCATGCGGGCCCCGAGCACGTCCTGCTCGGTCATCTCGAACGGCGCTCCCGGCCCCATCAGGGCGGTCCGGACCTCTTCCGGCAGGCGCTCGTCCTCGGCCCAGGTGAGCAGCGAGCCGCCCCCGGAGTCGGCCGCCGCGGTCACTCGCTCTTGGCCGGGCTCGAAGCCGAGGCCGCCGGGGCCGGGTCGGCCTGCGGCTGCAGGAGGGGCAGGCCGAGGATGCGAGCCGCATTGTCGTGCAGAAATTTGGGCCAGACGTGGTCTCGGAACGGCACGTTGGGCATGTCGCCCATGATCCGCTCCAGGCTGAGCCCCATCGGGTAGTAGCCGGCGTAGAGGATCTTGTCCGCTCCCCGGGTATTGGCATAGTCGATGACGGCTTTGGGGTAGTGCTTGGGTGCGAAGGCCGACGTGCAGTAGTGCAACCCGGGCCATTTGAGCATGAGCTTGACGGCCAGCGCCTCCCACGGCTCGCAGCCGTGCATCGTCACGAAGGTCAGCTCGGGGAAGTCGTACATGACTTCATCGATCAGTTCCACGTGCTGGCACATACCGCGCAGGCGGGGCCCGGGGATGCCGGCGTTGACCCACGCCGACAGGCCCAGCTCTACGCACTTGGCGTAGATGGGGTACATCTTCTTGTCGTTGATGGCCACCTGGGGGAACGTGCCGGCCGGGAAGACCGAGACCGCCCGTACACCCAACTCCTCGTGGTCCTTGACGATCTTGCGGACCGCGGCCATCCCTTCGTTGGGATCCACCGAGGTGCGCCCGACGAAACGGTCCGGGTACTGGCGCAGGGCCCGGTCGTTGACCCCGTCGCGACTCGTGCCGATCATGCCCACCGCGATGTTGTACCTGTCCATCTCGGCGAGGGTGCTGGCCACCGGGTCGCTCACGCCGTCGTGGCCCTTCGGGACGTCCTTGAACATGTACTCGACGGGGAACTGCATCCCTTCCTTGGAGTCCTCGTCCTTGGTCTGGCGCCGGATGAACCCGTACGTCGCCTCGAAATCGCGCACCGGGAACCCGATCATGGTGTCGATGATCGGGACGTCCTTGGGCATCGCCATCAGATGTTCCCCTCCTGTCCGGCCCGCCGGAGGGGCCGTACCGCTAAGCTAGAATCTGCTTCCATTACCTACAACGTAGGAGATCGAACCACCCAGTGCCCAAGCGATCCGCCCCGAAGGTGACGGCCCCACCGCTGCCGGAGAGCCTGAGCGCCGCCCAGCGGGAGCGCCGGGAGAGGATCATCGAGGCCGGGCTGGCGCTGTTGCGCACCCACGACCACACCCAGATACAGATGAAAGACGTGGCCGGCGAGGCCGGTGTGGCCCTCGGGACGGTGTACCGGTACTTCCAGTCCAAGGACCACCTCTTCGCCGAGGTCTTGGCCCATTGGGCCGCCCGGCTGCAGACCAACGTGGCCCGCCGGCCGCTGAAGGGGACCACCAATGCGGAGCGCCTCACCGACGTGCTGCACCGCTCCATGCGGGCTTTCCAGAGCTGGCCTCAACTGGCCCGGGTGGTGATGGCCCTCGAGTCCTCCGAGGATCCTTTCACCCGTGAGATCTTCGCCCGTAACATGTCGCGAAACACCGAGGTCTATGTGGCCGCGGTCCAGGGCCTGCCCGACGAGGTCACCCGGGACGTGGTGTCGGTGGCCGCTTCGGTGTTCGACCTGCAGCTGCGCCGATGGGTGATGGGCTCCCAGTCCATCGCCGACGTCTACGACCGGATCACCCGGGCGGTCTGGATCGTGCTCGAGTTCTCCGAGCGGCAGCCCGCCTCGTCGGTCGCCTGACCGGCCCGGTTTCGAGCAAGCTACGGACATTCGAGCAAGCTACGGACAAACGAAGAAGGGAGTCGCGAGGCAAGTGCCGGTTACATCGCAGGTGGATGGCGGCGGAGTCGCCGAAGTCGTCATGGACTGCCCGCCGGTCAACGCCCTCAGGGTGGCCGACTGGTTCGCAGTCGCCGACCAGGTCACGACCCTGGGTCGCGACCCGGACGTGCGGGTCGTCATCCTGCGGGCCGAAGGGCGGGGCTTCAACGCGGGGGTGGACATCAAAGAGATGCAGGAGACCGAGGGCTTCGACGCCCTGATCGGGGCCAACCGGGGCTGCTTCGCGGCCTTCGCCGCGGTGTACGACTGCGCGGTACCGGTAGTGGCCGCCGTACACGGCTTCTGCGTGGGCGGCGGTGTGGGCCTGGCTGGCAACGCCGACATCGTCATCGCCTCCGACGACGCCTATTTCGGCCTGCCCGAGGTCGACCGGGGCGCACTGGGAGCGGCCACCCACCTGTCGCGACTGGTCCCCCAGCACCGGATGAGGGCCATGGTCTACACCTCGGCCACCGTCTCTGCGGCCGAGCTGCACGACTACGGGTCGGTCCTGTCGGTGGTCCCCCGAGAGCGGCTGTTGGAGGAAGCCCGAGCGGTGGCCGGGACCATCGCCGCCAAATCCCCGACGGTCATCCGGGCGGCCAAGGAGTCCCTCAACGGCATCGACCTGTGGGACGTCAAGCGCTCCTACCGCTACGAGCAGGGCTTCACCTTCGAGCTCAATCTCTCCGGGGTGGCCGACGAGCACCGGGACGCCTTTGTCGGCAAGCGGACCACGGACACGTCGCGATGACGGCGAGAGCTTCTTCCACCAAGCTCATGTCAGCCGACGACGTGGTGGCCACGCTCGATGACGGCATGACCATCGGTATCGGCGGTTGGGGCAGCCGGCGCAAGCCCATGTCGATCGTGCGGGCCATGGCCCGGTCCTCCCTGAAGGATCTGACCGTGGTCAGCTTCGCCGGGCCGGATCTGGGCCTGCTGTGCGCCACCGGCAAGGTGCGCCGGGCCGTCTACCCCTTCGCCTCCCTCGACTCGATCGCCCTCGAGCCCCACTTCCGGGCCGCCCGCCAGGCCGGCCGGGTGGAGGACGTCCCCTTCGACGAGGGGATGTTCCTGTTGGCCCTGCAGGCGGCCGCCTGGCGGGTGCCGTTCCTGCCCACCCGGGTCGGGCTGGGCAGCGACCTGATGACCCTGAACCCGATGCTGCGGACGGTCCAATCCCCCTTCGACGACGGGCTGGAGCTGACCGCCGTGCCCGCCTTCGAGCTCGACGCGGCCATCTGCCACCTCAACCGGGCCGACGAGCGGGGCAACGCCAGCTTCCTCGGCCCCGACCTGTACTTCGACGACCTCTACCTGCGGGCCGCCCGCACCCGGCGGTTCATATCGGCCGAGCGCATCGTGCCCACTGCGGCACTGGCCGAGGAAGCCGGCACCGAGCTGCGGCTGCGCATCGCCCGCATCATGGTGGACGGCGTGGTCGAGAGCCCCGGAGGGGCCTGGTTCACGTCCTGCGTGCCCGATTACGAGCGCGACGAGGCCCTCCAGCGGGAGTACGCGGCTGCGGCCCGCTCGCCCGAACAGTGGGACGCCTTCTTCCGCACCCATGTGGAGGTGGCGTCATGAGCGCCACCCGGGCCGACATCTGCGTGGTGGCCCTGGCCGAGTGCTTCCGCGGCGACGGCGAGATCGTGGCCAACCCCATCGGCACCATCCCGATGATCGCCGGCCGCCTGGCCCGGGCCACGTTCGAACCCGACCTCATGGCCACCGACGGGGAGGCCGCCCTCGTCGCCAACGACGCCGCTTTCGCCTGGCCCGAGGGGCGGGTGATCGAGTACTACAACCCGTACCGCTCCATGTTCGACGTGGTCTGGTCGGGGCGCCGGCACGTGGTGATGGGCGCGACCCAGATCGACCCGTACGGCAACCAGAACTTCGCCGCCATCGGCGCCGATTACGCGGCGCCGAAGACCCAGCTCATCGGCTTCCGGGGGGCTCCGGGTAACACCGTCAACCACACCACCAGCTACTGGGTCGCCAACCACTCACCCCGGGTGTTCGTCGAGAAGGTGGACGTGGTCACCGGAGTCGGCTGGGACCGGGCGGCCGCCGCCGGTCCGGCCGCCCTCGAGTTCTTCGAGCTGCGGAGGGTGGTCACCAACCTGTGCGTCTTGGATTTCGGGGGACCGGACCACCGCATGCGCCTGGTCAGCGTCCACCCGGGCGTCTCTGTCGACGACGTGGTGGCGGCCACCGGGTTCGAGCTGGCCGGGGCGGACTCGGTGACCGAGAGCCGGTTGCCGACCGACGAGGAGATGCGCCTCATCCGAGAGGTGATCGACCCCGACGATCAACGCCACACCGAGCTACCCGAGGAGCGATCGTGACCGAACCGGAGCCCGTGATCGACCGCTGGTTCACGACGGGGCCCGAGCCGGCCCTGATCGGCCGCCGCTGCACGAAGTGCGGGACCTACCAGTTCCCGCCCACCGGCGAGTGGTGTCCCAACCCGGCCTGCGACTCGATGTCGATGGAGGACACCGAGCTGTCCCGCCGGGGCCGGGTGTGGAGCTATACCGACGCCCAGTACCAGCCGCCGGCCCCGTTCGTGCCGTCGACCGACGCCTTCGAGCCCTTCGCCATCGCCGCCGTCGAGCTCGAAGCGGAGGCCATGGTCATCCTCGGTCAAGTGGCGTCCGGCTTCGGCGTCGGCCAGCTCAGGGTCGGTACAGAAGTGGAACTGGTGGTCGAGCCCATCGACGCATCCGGTGCCCTGGTATGGAAGTGGAGGCCCTGTAGTGAGTGATTCCGCATCAGGCGGTGGTGTGGCCGTCGTCGGGGTGGGCATGCATCCCTGGGGCAAATGGGGGCGCAACTTCGTGGGCTACGGCGTGGCCGCAGCCCGGGCCGCCCTCGACGACGCCGGAGTGGATTGGTCCGATGTCGATTTCATCGTCGGTGGGGAGACGGTGCGCAACGGCTACGGCGGTTACGTAGCCGGCTCCACCATGGCCCGGGCCCTCGGCTGGAACGGGGCCCGGGTGGCCACCTGCTACGCGGCGTGCGCGTCGGGGTCGGCGGCCATCGAGGCGGCCCGCACCCGCATCCTGGCCGGCCTTTGCGACGTGGCCCTGGTGGTCGGGGCCGACACCACACCGAAGGGCTTTCTGGCCCCCAACGCCGGCGAGCGCTGGGACGACCCGGACTGGCTCCGGTTCCGCCTGATCGGGGCCACCAACCCGGCCTTTTTCGCCATGTACGCCCGTCGCCGCATGGATCTCTACGGCGCCGGCCCGGCCGATTTCGCCATGGTGAAGGTCAAGAACGCCCGCCATGGCCGCCACAACCCCAATGCCCGCTACCGGGCGGAGGTGAAGGCCGAGGACGTCATGGCGTCGCCGGTGGTATCGGACCCCCTGCGCCTGCTCGACATCTGCGCCACCTCTGACGGCGGAGCCGCCGTGGTACTGGCATCCCCGGCCGCGGCCCGGCGGCTGGGCCAGACCGACGTGCGCATCCGGGCCGTCTCGACGGTCACGCCCCGGTTCCCGAACACGGCCCTGGACCTACCAGACATCGCCACCGACTCGGCCGCCGTAGTGGCCCCGCCGGCGATCGGCTTCCGGCCTTCGATCGCGGCCGCCGCCTACGAGGAGGCCGGCCTGGGCCCGGAGGATCTCTCTCTGGCGGAGGTGTACGACCTGTCCACCGCACTCGAGCTGGACTGGTACGAGGACATCGGCTTGTGCGGGCCGGGCGAGGCGGAGAAGTTGCTGCAGGAGGGCGCCACGACCATCGGTGGCCGGATCCCGGTCAACCCGTCGGGTGGCCTGGCCTGCTTCGGGGAAGCCGTCCCGGCCCAGGCCATTGCCCAGGTCTGTGAGGTCACCTGGCAGCTGCGCGGCCAGGCCGGGCCCCGCCAGGTCGAGGGGGCGCAGGTGGGCCTGACCATAAATCAGGGCCTGTTCGGTCACGGCTCTTGTGTGATCCTGTCCAAGTGAGCGCCCTCCACACCCGGGCCTGCGACCTGCTCGGCGTCCGCTACCCCATCGTCCAGACCGGCATGGGCTGGGTGGCCGGGGCCCGCCTGACCGCGGCCACCTCATCGGCGGGCGGCCTCGGCATCATCGCCTCGGCCACCATGACCTACGACCAGCTGAAGCAGGCCATCGCCGACGTCAAGGACCGCACCGGCAACCCCTTCGGCGTCAACCTCCGCTCCGACCATGCCGAGATCGACCGCTTCGTCGCCCTCATCGTGTCGGAGGGGATCGGGATAGCCAGCTTCGCCCAGGCCCCCAACGCCGCGCTCATCGCCCGGCTGAAGGACGCCGGCGTGGTGTGCATGCCCACCATCGCCGCGCCCCGCCACGCCGAGAAGGTGGTGGCCATGGGCGTCGATGCGGTCATCGCCCAGGGCCACGAGGGGGGCGGCCACACCGGCCAGATCCCGACCAGTCTCCTGCTGCCCCGGGTCACCGCGCAGGTCGACGTGCCGGTCATGGGAGCGGGCGGTTTCCACGACGGTCGGGGCCTGGTGGCGGCCCTGGCATGGGGCGCCGCCGGCGTGGCCATGGGCACCCGGTTCCTGCTCACCAAGGAGAGCACCGTGCCCGAGGAGGTCAAGGCCCGCTACCTGGCCGCCGCCCTCACCGACACCGTCGTCACCCGCGCCATCGACGGCGCGCCGCAGCGGGTCATCAAGACCTCGCTGGTCGAGCGCCTCTCCTCGGGCCCCTCGGCGCTGGTCATGGCCCGGGCCGCCGGTAACGCCCTGCGCCTGCGCCGCCTCACCGGCACCTCGCTCAGCGGCCTGGTCCGAGAGGGGCTGGCCATGAAACGCAACGGGGAGCTCACCTGGGCCCAGGTCGCCATGGCGGCCAACGCCCCCATGCTCACCCGGGCCGCCATGGTCGAGGGCCGCCTCGACGCCGGCATCCTGCCCACCGGCCAGGTGGCCGGTCTGATCGACGCCCTGCCGAGCGTGGCCGAGCTGATCGAGGGCATCATCGACGAAGCCGAGGCTACGCTGCGCCGCCTCGGAGCCGACCCGACACCCGCACCGAAGGGGATCTGACACATGAGCGACCAGGATCTGGAAGCCCGCCTCCGCCGGCTGGAGGATCTCGACGAGATCCGCCAGCTGTTCATCGACTACGGCCAGCTGCTCGATCGGGGTGACTTCGCGGCCTACGCCCAGCTGTTCGCCGAGGACGGCGAGCTGATGATCGGCCCCCTCGGGCGGGCCAAGGGGCGGGCCGAGATCGAGGCCATGATGAGCAAGGTGGGAGGCTCAGGCGGATCGCTGCACCTCATCACCAGCCCGGTGGTCCAGCTCGACGGCGACCGGGCCACGTCCCATGTCATGTGGACCGTCGTCAACCGGGCCGAGGACGGCCACCCGCTGGTCGGCATGGTCGGCCACCACGAGGATGAGCTGGTGCGCGAGCAGGGCCGGTGGCGCTTCGCCCGCCGCCGGGGGTTCGTGGAGATCCCGTCGGCCATGCGGCGTTAGCCCCACCGGGACACGGGGGCGGGCCGCCACGACCGGGGCGGGCCGCCTCGACCGGGCCCCCGAGCTCGTTAGGGGCGCCGAAATCTGTACCTGTTCGTGAAATCTGTACCTTCTGAGGTGGATTCAGCGCGATT
>JAKBAX010000443.1 GCA_021808785.1 Actinomycetes bacterium
CGAGGGGAGAGTGGGCTGTCTATCGGTCGAAACGATGATTTTATGCGAGACCGGTGTAGTGAGTGAGGACGAAACGCTGCTGAGTTCCGCTTGCATCTGGCGGCCGATTGCATGGTGGACATCACCCGGTCATCACGAGTTCGACGGCTACACGGGGGGTGTCCCCATGTTCTTGTAAATTCTTCGGGCCCATGTTTCTACTGGCTTTGAAGATCAGGCGGCGGGCGGGTGGGCGCGACGGTCGTGGCTTGGTAGGCTGGTCGGTGGCGAGGACGGCGTTGCGGGAGGCAGATGAGTGCGGCGTCGTGTCGTTTGCCTTCGGCTCTTGGACTCGTCGTTGATCGACTTTCCGATCGCGGTCTCGTCGGGACAGTCCCTCTCCGGGTGGCCAGCGCCGTGTGGATCTCTGCGGCGACTTTGGCGGCGAGGCGGGGTGAGTGAGACGCTCGACAGGGCGTCTAGGAGCCGGTTGGTGAGCCGGGTCTGACACGCGGGCAGGACGACCTCGTAGCCGAAGTGCCGACGAAGGAGTACCGCGAGCCAGGTAGCCTCCCTCGGCCGCCTCTTCGACGACGAAGACAAGCTCGGACACCGCCAGAATGCCAGACTATTCGGCTTGCAACTGGCCCTCCTTGCATCGGACGTCCTGCACCTCTTTGCCCCCGGTCCACCGTCGCGCTGGGATCGGCTACCTGGGAAAGCGGGCATGAGCCTGGCGCCAGTCAGCGGTCCATGCCTCGTCGACGTCGTGGGCGGCGATGGCCAGCGCGGCAGCCTCCACACTGGTGACCTGCCCGGCAAGGCAGAGGTACTCGGCCAGGCTGATGTACCAGGCCACTGGGCGAGCCGGTCGAGCAGCTCCTTGTCGCGTTCGAGCAGCTTGCGAGCGCTCTCGGCCGCCCGATCGTCAGGGCGCCGCGACGCTCGCTGCGGTCTTTGATGAACCGGTCAGGCAACAGCCGAGTCGCGGTGTTCGAGTCGTTCGGCGATCCACACCTTTATGATCGACTGGCGCGTCACCCCGAGCCTTTTCGCCTCGTGGTCCAGGCCGTCGATCATCCAGGACGGGAAATCCACATTGACACGCCGCTGTTCCAGTCCGGGTTGACGCGCTCCGCCGAGGTTGAGACTGCCTGTAATGTCCTCGCCCTGGTCGAAGCGACGGTCTAGGTCCTTAGCTTTCATAGATGGCCACCTCCTCGTCTCGTGAACGTCGCACCGAGATCAGCCTGATCCGCTCGTCGCGGTAGGTAACCACGGCAGACCAGCGCCTTCCCTCGATCTGGCCGATCACGAGCCACCGCGTCTCGTCGACCGTTCGAGCCGGGACCTCGACGCGCAGAGGGTCGTTCCACAGGGCCTCAGCGGCGGTGAAGCTGATTCCGTGCTTCGATTCGTTCGCTGAACTCTTGTCTGGGTCAAACTCGAACTCCATCAATCGGTATAGTAACTATACCACTTTGGGTTCAGCGAAAGGGGTCGCTTGGGGCAGGCTGTTGACGGTCCCGGCGACCTGAACGGGCTCGCTATGCGGTCCCGTTAGCTTCGGGATTCTCGACCCAAAGGACAAAGGTTGGACGGCGCCGGCGATCCGAGGGATCGGAAGGATTGTTGACGACGGTGATCCGTTCCACGGAGCCGCACATGCGGTTACCCGAGCTAGGCCTCGTTGCGGCGGCGGGCGGCGAGGATCTCCCCGACGCTTTGGCGAGGGGCCGTTCGCCGCGGCTCATCAGTCCCATAGAAAGTCAAAGGCAGGGCTGGGTGCCCCCCAATGCCGCCAGCGATAGGTGCCATAGCGTCGGATGCCGCCAGATCACGGCGCAAGACCCGGTGACCCCTACAGTTGGATCTGGGGGTAGAGCGGGAAGCGGGACAGCAGCTCGGCACAGCGGTGCCGGCCGGCGTCAGCCCGGGATGAGTCGAGGACGTATCGGGCCTGGGATGGGCCCGAGCGGGCGTGGGCCAGGGCGGTAGCGGCCAGTGTGGTGTGGATGATGTTGGCCACCTCGTCGAGTGACTCATTGACCCGACCCTCTCACTCTCCGACTTCCCACCCGCGGCATCGTCTCTCGCTGCCGCAGTGCTCAAGCACCTCCCCATCTCGTGCCGTCCCAGCAGACCTACAGCCGCATGCCCCCGGCCGGCGCTGGAGGCGGAGGTGGAGGCGGAGGCGGGATCGATGATGGTCGCGGCCACTTCCGGAGCGCTGGATCAGTCGCGAACGGGCCGTCTGCCGAGATCGCTGAAGGGACGCCACAAGTAGCCGTCGGGATCGGCGACAACGAACTGGCGGTTGCCGGCTTCGACTGGGCCTTTCGTCTGCCAGCGGCCGCCGGTCTCGGTCACATCGACCCGGTACCAGCGCTCCTCCATCGCCACGACGATGTCGGCGCTGGCGTCGACGGCTCGGGCGTGGACGACGTCGATGTCTTCGACGCGCAACTGAAAGTTCACGCCCCGACCGCAGGGAGGCTCAAGTGGCGCGGTGCGGAACCGACGTCCCGGTCCGGTCGCTCCTTGGATCATCAACTCGACCCCGTCGCGTTCGCGATATACGAACCTCTCCCCTTGGCGCTCGAACAGAGTCCGGAAGCCGAGCACGCCAGCGTAGAAACGCAGCGATGTCCCGAGGTCGGTGACGTCCCAGTTGCTCCAGTACATCGGCGCCAAACCCAGCCACGCCCGTTCCAAGCCGTCACCTGCTCGAGTGCCGCCGCCCATGGTGACAAGGAGATAGCTGCCGGGGCGCAGCCATCCCCAGGTGCGGCCCAGGACCTCTGGGTGCTGTTCTTTTCCAAAGTTTCTCGTTGTGTTCATGCTGCTGCCTCTAGTGACCAGGTGCGGGTGACGATGTTGTAGACGGCCTGCCCGTTGGGCGGTCCGAACGGGACGGGGGTGAACGTCAAGAAGGTCAGGTTCGGGTAAGAAAATGAAGGTAGACCACCGTTGCTCTGCCCTCCTGGGTGGCCGCGGGGCCCGTCGCTCCACTGGAACTGCGAAAGGTTCTTGTTCTGGCGGCCGTCAAGGCAGGAAGCGTCGGTCGGTGCGCAGTTGAGTTGGCCTACTTCGATCTGGCTTGCCGTGGTCGTGGTCATCACCCAGCTAGTACCAAGTTTCTCGCAGGCTACTGGCGTGCCGTGCACAGCGAGTAACGCCTTGAGTGCTGGGGCGGTGGGAAAAGCCCACGATCCGCAAGCGTCCGGGTTCGTATTAGGCGTCGGATGTTCCAGAAGGTTTTTGGTGAAGTTCAAGAACTGCTGGCGGTGCTGCGCCATCTGGCTGGGGGTCAGCGGCGGCGGTATGTGCAGCAGTTTGGCCTTCCACGCAGGTATCGTCGCCATAGGAGCCGTATCCGCGGAGAGAGTTGTCGGTGGGACCGCCGGACCCGAGTTGGCGAGCTGGGCGGCCGCTCCCG
>JAKBAX010000444.1 GCA_021808785.1 Actinomycetes bacterium
ACCCTTCTCCCCCCGAGGAGCAGCGCACCGCGGTCAGTGCCGCCGTGCGCTTCTGCCCCACCCACGCGCTCTCGATCGGGGACGACTGATCCCCCACCGACCCACCGACCCACCGACCCACCGCCCCACCAGCCCACCGACCCACCGCACCAACCGGCCCACCACCCAGCCGGGAGTCAGCGGCCCTTCCACACCGGGTCGCGCCGCTCGATGAATGCGGTCGACCCCTCCTTGGCATCCTCGCTCCCGAACACCTTCGGGATCCACTCCGCCAGCAACTCCTTGGCCCGGCCCATGTCCTCGGCCGCGGCGCGGGCGATCTGTCTGGTGGCGGTCAGGGCGAGCGGCCCGTTGCGGGCGATGGACTCGCCCAGCGTCACCGCCTCCTCGACGACCCGGTCGGCGGGGACGACCCGGTTGACCAGCCCCATCTGGTAGGCCCGCTCGGCGGAGATCTGATCGCCGGTGAGGGCCAGCTCCAGAGCCAGCGCCATGGGTAGGCGCGACGCCATCAGCACTCCTCCCCCCGCCGCGATCAGCCCCCGCTTGACCTCCGGGATGCCGAAGCGGGCGGTGTCGGCCGCGACCACCAGGTCGCAGGACAGGAGCAGCTCGAAGCCCCCGGCCACCGCCGTCGCCTGGGCCGCCCCGATGACCGGCACCGACGACTCGCCGTCGCGCATGAACCGGGTGAACAGGCCCATGTCGGCCTGGTCCTCGGCCGATGCCTGCCGCCCCTCCGAGAAGGCCCGCAGATCCATGCCGGCGCAGAACGCCCGGTCCCCGGTCCCGGTGAGGACGATGCAGCGGACGTCGGGGTCGGCTTCCGCGTCACGAAAGGCCCGCCCCAGAGCCGCACTGAGCTCCGGCGACAAGGCGTTGCGGGCCTCCGGACGGTTGAGGCGCAGGACGGCCACCCCGCCCCGCCGCTCGGTGACCAGCACCGGTTCGTCCATCATTTCCCCCTTCGGTCGCTTTGGCGCCGGCTCACACTAACCGGGCCGCCCTCCGGCCCTCTGGCAGAGGCTGCGAAGCGCACCTAGGTTGACGGGCATGCCCATCGCCATCTCCGAGGACCACAGGGCGCTGGCCGACACGGCCGGTGACTTCCTGGCCAAGCACCGCGCCCTGGCCGCCAACCGGGCACTGCTCGAAGCGACCGAAGCGGAACGGCCCGCATTCTGGTCCGATCTGGCCGCCCTCGGCTGGTTGGGCCTACACCTGCCCGAGGAGCACGGCGGGTCCGGCTTCGGGATGGCGGAGCTGACTGTGGTGGTGGAGCAGCTAGGTCGGGCCGCCTGTCCTGGACCGTTCGTCCCTACTGTCATCGCAAGTGCCACTATCGTGACGGCCGGATCCGGCGAGATGAAGGCGGCCCTGCTGCCGTCGCTGGCCGACGGCTCGGTCACCGCGGCCATCGGGCTACGGGCCTCGGTGACCGTGTCCGGCGACGGAGGCGACGGGGGCGACGGGGACGACGGGGACGACGGCGCCAAGAAGGTGTCGGGGCGGGCCACCGCCGTACTCGGCGCCCCCGACGCGGATCTGATCCTGGTGCCGGCCGGCGAGGACGTGGTCGTCGTCGAGCGGTCGGCGCCAGGCGTGGCCGTCGAGGATCCGAAGCAGGTCGACCCGGCCCGCCGCTGCGCCCACGTCACTTTCGATCAGGCGCCGGCCCGGGTGATCCGGGGTGGCCATCAGGCCTTCCTGGACGCGGCGCGCGTACTGCTGGCCGCGGAGGCTACAGGCGTGGCCTCCGTCGTGACCGAGATGGCCGCCCAGTACGCCCGCGACCGCATCCAGTTCGGCCGGCCCATCGGCACCTATCAGGCGGTCAAGCACCACTGCGCCAACATGGCGGTGGCCGCCGAGCTGGCCACCTCGGCGGTCTGGGACGCGGCGCGCGCCGGCCACAGCGGCGATGCCGAGCGCTCCTACAGCGCGGCCATCGCAGCCACCTTGGCGGTGCCGGCCGCAGTGCAGAACGCCCAGCTCAACATCCAGGTCCACGGCGGCATCGGCTTCACCTGGGAGCACGACGCCCACCTGTACCTGCGCCGGGCCATGGCCATCGCCGCCGTTCTCGACGGCGACGAGGCGGCCCGGGACGTGTCCGCCCAGACCCGCCGCGGTGTGGTGCGCAGCCGGGCCGTGGAGTTGCCCCCCGAAGCGGAGGCCATCCGCGAGGAGGTACGCCGCTTCGCCGAGCAGGTGAAGGGGCTCGGGCGCGACGAGCGACGGGCGGCCATGCTAGAGACGGGCTATGCGGTCCCCCACTGGCCCGAGCCGTGGGGCCGAAATGCCGGAGCGGTCGAACAGCTCGTGATCGAGCAGGAGTTCGCGGCGGCCGGGATCCACAAGCCGCAGTACGGCATAACCGGCTGGGTGATCCTCACGCTGGTCCAGCACGCCACCGCCGATCAGATCGCCCGGTGGGTGCGCCCCGCACTGGCCCAGGAGCTGATCTGGTGCCAGCTGTTCAGCGAGCCCGATGCCGGCTCCGACGCAGCCGGGATCAAGACCCGGGGCAAGAGGGTGGAGGGCGGCTGGCTGGTCAACGGTCAGAAGGTGTGGACCAGCGGCGCCCATCTGGCGTCATACGGGCTGGCCACCATCCGCACCGACGCGGACGCGCCCAAGCACAAGGGCATCACCATGATGGTGATCGACATGCACGGCGAGGGTGTGACCGTGCGCCCGCTGCGCCAGGTCACAGGCGACTCCGACTTCAACGAGGTCTTCTTCAACGACGTCTTCGTCCCCGACGACGACGTGGTCGGACCGGTGGACGGCGGCTGGACCGTCGCCCGCGCCACGCTTGGCAACGAGAGTGTCAGTATCGGCGGAGGGGCCGGGGGGCTCACCATCGCCTACTCCGCCCTGACCGAACCGTTCGACGCGGCACCCGACCGGCTGCCCGGCGGGGCCGAGCGGATCGGCCGCTACATCGCCCGCCAGGAGGCCACCGAGCTGCTCAACATGCGCAGTGCCCACCGGGCCGTGGCCGGTGGGGGACCGGGCCCGGAGGGGGCCATCACCAAACTGGTGCTTTCGGAGCTGCGCCAGGAGGCGGCCGACATCCTCTTCACTATCGCCGGGCCCGACGCCGCCTTCCTGGAGGGCCCGGGCCAGGCCGGCGCGCTCGGCACCCTCGGCAGCCGGGCCCTGTCCATCGCCGGCGGCACTTCGGAGATCAAACGTAACCAGATCGGTGAGCGCATCCTCGGACTGCCGCGCGACCCGCTCATCAATTGACGGCGACCGCCGCCGGGCCGGTGCCGGGACCTGGCCGCGCCACAGGTGGGCCTACTCGCTGGTCGGGCCGGTGAAATTCGGGGACCTTTTGTCCCGATGGCTGGCCAGACCCTCGGCGGCGTCGGGGCCCCCGAACCCGTAGAACTCGTAGGCCA
>JAKBAX010000445.1 GCA_021808785.1 Actinomycetes bacterium
GTGCGGATCTATCTCGTCATCGCTGGAAGACTCCAGAAGGAGGAGGGCGGCTACGACAGCTCGTAAGAGGGGTTCAACAGTTCACTGGCGCTCCAATTCGTCTCGCCGAATGACGGTTCCAGAGTGGTTTCATCTGGAACGCGCCGTACGTCAGCGGTGTCGTCTCGGCGGTGCACGCAGATCGACGGATCCCGAGCGGCTCACCCTTGCCGTGCGACTAGGAAAATCGTCACACCCAACGTGCATAATACGGACAATGTCGCAGCCATCCGCCCGGTCATCAAGGTTCGGTCATGCCTCGTGAGCGCTTCTACGTGGAGGTCGCCCCCGGGTACGTGAGGCTGCGCCATCAGCTCGGGCTGCGCACCAAGTTCGGCCGGGGCCCCCTCGGGCCGCTATTGGATCAGGTGGTGCGCCAGCTCGAGGACCTGGAGGAGGCCGGCGAATCGATCGAGTTCGAGCCGCTCGACCCCGATGAGGAAGCACGCCTGCTGGCCGAAGAGGAGGAGGAACACCGGCTGAACGAGGAGGCATTCTTCGACAGCCTCGAACCCTGGGAGATCCAGGAGTACTTCGAGTCCAAGGAGCTGGAAGCGGCCAGGAAGGCGGCCGACGCACGACTGGGTCGCGGCGCCAAGGGGATGTCGGATCGGAGCCGGCGGGAGATGTGGCGCTGGGTCCTGTCCCTGCCCTTCGACATGCTCGGCGACCGGCCCCTGTGGATCACTCTGACCTATCCAGGCGACTGGCGGCCGTGGGTGCCGGATGGACCGACCCTGGAACGGCACCGCCGGGCTTTCGGTGAGGCCTGGTACCGCGCGTTCGGGGAGCGGCCGGTCGGGTTCTGGTCCAAGGAGTTCCAGTTGGCGGAGGGCCGCCCGCATGTCCACCTGTTGATGAAGGGCCCGGATTCGATGTCGGAGTTCGACTACCTGGGCTTCCAGATCCTCACCCGGCTCGGCAACCAGAACGTCCGCAAGCTCGGAAAGCACCAGGGCCGCCACTGGACCACTCCGATCGGCGGCGGGTACGGCGGACAGACCGCAGCCGAGCTTCTGCGGATGTGGTCCAACATCGTCACCGACGGCACCGACGAGAAGCATGCCCGTCGGGGAGTCAATGTGCGCACCGTCTTTTACGCCAAGGGCGGCACCGTCGCCCAGACCATGAGACGCTCGGCCATCGCCGCCTACATGGCCGGCGAAGCGTCCAAAGCGAGGCAGAAGATCCCGCCCGACGACTTCGGCACCGTCGGGCGCTACTTCGGAACCTTCGGCTACCGGGCCGGCTTCAAACCCACCGTCGAACTGCTCGAAGTCGAGGAGGATGTCTGGCATCAGATGAACCGTCGGCTCACCCTCCTCGACGCACTGAAGAAGCGAGCCAGAGGAAGACTGGTCAGCGATGACGCCAAGAAGCGTAAGCACTGGCAGGGGCTGACCGTCGGCGGTATCGGTCCCGACGAGTACGGGAAGCTGTACGCCCGATCGTACGAAGCGGCGATCCGCAAACGGGAACGCGCGGCAGCACGAAGAGCCATCGCATCTGGAGTGACCGATCGTGATCACGACCGGACGCTGGCGGCCGGCCGCCCGCAGGGCGGTGAGGCCGCCCCGATCAGCTAGTCCAGGACCTGGGCGGCCCGGCGGATCACCCCGGTATCGAGAGGATCTATGTAGCTACGCATGGTCGTAGCCGGGTTGGCGTGGCCAAGCACCTTCTGGATGTCGAGCAGGTCGAAATAGTGGGCCCCGTCCTCGGAGACGGCTCGGTGCAGTATCCCGGCGGCGGTCCGGCGCGAGTCGTGCGGGCTCATGTGCCCGAGGCCCGCCTCCTCGGCCCGAAGCCCGACCAACCTGGCGACGCTCGCCGGGGTCTTGAACGGCCGGCCCCACGAGATCAGCCCGACTCCCCCGCCCGTCTTCTGGCGACACACCACCGGATCGGAAGGCTCCAGCGGCCGACCAAGACCGTTGGAGTAGCGGCTCATGTAGTCGTCTACGAGCTCAAACAGGGCGGGGCCGATCGCCACCTTGCGCGGCCGGTTCCTCTTGCCGATCCACTCGATCGTGGGCTCCGGGCCGAGGCGCAGGTCACCGATGGTCAGTCGGATTATCTCCGCCACCCGCATGCCGGCCAGCCCGAGCCGCAGCACCAGCTCGTCACGGCACCCAACATCGGAGGAGCGGTCGCAAGTCCCGAGCAAGGACCCGTAGGCCTCGTCATGGGTCAGCCATCTGGCCGGGTAGAAGCCCTGGAGCTTCCCATACAGCGGCGGCGTCGACCGCAGCGGGTTGTCCCGGCTGGTCAGCTCCTCGACGAGCGCCGGGTCGCACTCGCCCTGGCGCACGCACCAGCGCGGGCGGTGTCGGGGTTCGTGTAGCGGGAACAGAAGCGCTCGACCAGCCACGGAGCGCGGTCAGGAAACGCTAGGAGCGTTAGTTCTGCTGTATCTTGATCCCCCTTAGGGGGATATACAACCGTAGTTGCACGAACCGGATCGCTTCCGACCCCGTCAGGCGGGCTTGGCACGGTACTCCTCGACCGCATCGTCAGGGACGTGGGCGATCCCTTTGACCATGACGTAGCGGATCTTCCGCTCGTAGATCAGCCGCAGGAGTTCCTTCGTCGGCATCTCAAGCCGGCGAGCAGCTTCTGGGGCTCTCAGGAGCTCAGCGGCCATCTTCACCTCCAGGATGATCGAAGCCAAGTTTACGGTGGAGGCTGGCGACTTCGCTCTCGACTTCGGCGACGACGCCGAGGTAATCGGTGCCAGCCACTACCTCCAATGCATCCTCGAGAGCCGCCAGCAGGTCCAGCGCCTCCTCCAGGTCGTACGTGATCCGGTCAGGGGGCTGGGGAGAGGTCATCGTCGGCCCGAACGGTGGTGCTGGTTTCGCATGGCCCTGCCATGCTCTCGCAGCCATGTGACCGTTCAGACTTGTCCGGAGCCAAGCGGTCGCCTCCAGGCGGCCGTGCGGAGCGCAGCCGAAGGCGGCGGGGGTCACCAGCTACATCCCGCCGGCTTGCTCGGTCACTACGAGTGGTGCCCCTAGACCGGTGCGACCACCGCGATTCTGTAGCGTCGCCGAAGTGTTTGAGGACCTTCCACCATGCGAGTGTCGCCTGCACAAGCCCGGTGACGAGGAAGTCGAGTGGGACGACAATGACCGGAAGCTCGTTAGCGACGTCACCGGACATGGGTGGCACCTCGTTGGAATACCTCCGCGGCCCGGCCAGCCGTCCTGGGTTTTCAGTGTGGGCTTGTGGCAGACATGCTCGGCGAGCGGCCCCTCTGGATCACTCTGACCTATCCCGGCGACTGGCGGCCATGGGTGCCGGACGGACCGACCCTCGAACGACACCGCCGGGCCTTCGGCGAGGCCTGGTACC
>JAKBAX010000446.1 GCA_021808785.1 Actinomycetes bacterium
GTTCCTCGGCGAGTTCCCGGAGGCGGTGAACAGCCTGACCAACCTGCTCCCGGTGGAGGTCCTCGAGCCGCGCGACATCAGCGACAGCGTGTTGTTCCTGGCCTCGGACCTGTCGCGCTACATAACGGGCGTCACCCTTCCCGTCGACGCCGGTTTCACCATCAAATAGTCAGCAAGGGCAAATAGTCAGCAAGGGCAAATAGTCAGCAAGGGCCCGAGAAAGGGGAAAAAAGAGCCCGGGCTCCGCGCGCTGCCGGGCTGACCTCGGCTCGGTCTCTGCGACCGGTTCCGCGACCGGTTCGGGCGCTCGCGGTCGGATCAGGGCTTCGTCAGGACGTGCCGGTGGCCGAGATCTGCCGTACCGGGTCGGAGCCGTCCCACTGCGCACATATGGCGGCCAGAGCGGCGCGCTGCTCCAAGAACCCCGGCGTGTCCTCGACCACCTCGGTGAAGAAGCCGAAGTCCCGGTAGGTGTCGTAGTACGCCACCCGGAGCGGACCGGTGATCTCCGCGACCGCCTCGTAGCCCAAGCTCTGGTAATGACGTTTCTTGGCGTCGAAGTCGGGGGTGACCGTGCACACCTGGTGGAATCCCGTCGACCCCGCCCAAAGTGGTGGACCGAAGATGCTGGGCCGTTCGCAGTGCTGCTTCACCAGCTCGATCTGCACCGGTCCGGCCCAGCTGGTGGCGATCTGCATGGTGACTTCGGCGTCGTGGCCCTGGAATCGCCAGCGGGCGTCCACCGGGGGATTGACGAAGAACGGCCCCACTCCGAAGACCCTCGCCCAGTCGTGCGCCGCGGCACCGATGTCGTCTACGACGAAGCCCATTTGGAAGTAGCAGAACTGGCCCTCGGGCCATTTCTGCTCGAACAGGGCGTGCGGAACGGCCACCGGGGCCACACTACCGATGTCTGCCCCGGCCGGTACGGCTCACCCCGGTTGCAGGTGGAGCAGAGACCAATCCGCCCGGGCCCGGAAGTTCCTCCGCCGGGACCCGACGCCTGGTCTGAGCTTCTGAAGCCGCGACTACATGGGCCCCGCCGGCCGGTACCGTCGCGCCCTTGACCCGGGTCGGACCGAACCCGCCATCCCGGCCCGACGGCCCGGATGCAGTGGCGCGCCGCCGTCAGCGCGCGGCCGAGATGCGGAGGCGGCAGCTCGTCTACCGCCGGCGGCGGACCGTGCTGGTGGCATCTCTGCTGGGCGCAGCGGGGGTCCTCGCCGGCCTCCTGGCATCGTCGGGCCCCGGCCGGCATGCCCCGGCGCCGGCCCCCACTGCTTCGTCGCCGTCGTATCGGACCACTCACGTGACCCAGCCCGGCGCCACGACCCCGCCGCCGGCCACCACCCGACCCGTCGCGACCAGCCAACCGGCCGCCGTCGCCCCGGCCGCAGTGGGCTCGGTGGCCATCACCGTGGCCGATCCCCGGGGCGCGGTGCCGGTACAGCTGTACTTCCCGGCCGCCCGCGCCGGGGCGGCCACGGTGTCGCCCGCCGGGGCTCCCTACCCGCTGATCGTCTTCTCCCCCGGCTACGACATCGACCCGGCGGCCTACACCCCTTTGATGGACGCCTGGGCGGCGGCCCGGTACGTGGTCGCGGTGCCCACCTACCAGGGGACCGCGCCGGGCGATCCCAACGGCCTCGACGAGGCCGACATTGTCAACCATCCGGCCGATCTGCACGCCGTGATCGACCAGATCCTGGCCCTGTCGGCGGCTCCGGGCGGACTGCTGGGCGGCATGGTCGACCCCGGCCGGCTGGGCGTGGCCGGCCACTCGGACGGGGGCGACGTCACCGACGCAGTGGTATCCAACAGCTGTTGCCGTGACCCCCGCATCAAGGCGGCCGCCGTCCTGGCCGGCGCCGAGCTGACCAGCTTCGGCGGCACCTACTCGGCCCCGTCGGTCCCGCTGCTGGTGGCGCAGGGCGACGCCGACCCGATCAACGTCCCGGCCTGTTCGGAGCAGATCTACGACGGGGCCGGAGCCCCCCGGTACTACCTGGACCTGCACGGGGCGCAGCACCATACCCCCTACATGTCGGCCCCGTACTCGGGGCCGCCCACTGCGGCGGCGCCGGAGTACCGCCAGGCGGTGGTGACGGTGAGCGTCCTCTTCTGGCAGGCCTACCTCCGCCAGGACGCGGCAGCCCTCAGCCAGCTGGCCGGGTGGAGCGGAGCCGGCTCGGCGGCCACGCTCTACGCCGGCGCCCCGGTCACCATCGGAGGCGCCTGCCCGGGTGCCCCTGGCTGACGGCCCAGCGAGGTTGGTCAGGAGGCGCCGGCCGGAGCCGAGCGATTTGGTACCCAACGGGACCGCCGGCCGCCGGTGTCCCGCCCGGGATCAACCGCGGTTGTGGTCGAGGACGTCGTCGGCCACGAGCGAGGGTGAGGTGATGTACCGGGCCGGCGGCACTGCGGCCGCATTCACGGAGGGGAAGGCCACCGCGGGCTGGCCGGCCAGCATGGCGCCGTCGAAATCGTGCCAGGTCTGGGCCGGGTAGTCGGCGCCGTATACGGCCACGCCGCCGATGCTCATGGGCACCTCGGCCTTCGGACTTCCCATCCATACCGTGGTCTCGATCTGAGGGGTGAAGCCGTTGAACCAGGCATCCACATTCTGGTTGGTGGTCCCGGTCTTGCCGGCGACCTGGCGGCCCGGCAGGGCGGCCGCGGTGCCGGTTCCGTTCTGCACCACGGCTTCGAACGCCTGGTCGGCCTGGGCGGCGATCTGGCGGGAGACGACCCTGGTGCCGGTGGCCGGCGCCCGGTAGACGACCCGCCCGGAGGGGGCCACGATCCGGTTGACGAAGACGGGGGCGTGGTAGACCCCCCCGTCGGCCACGGCGGCATACGCGGCGGCCATCTCGATGGGGTGCACGGCGATGGCCCCGATGACCATCGAGGGGTATTGATCGCGCTGGGTCACCTCGGTCACTCCCAGCCGGTTGGCCATGGCGATCACATTGGGCAGGCCCACCTCGTGGGCCAGGCGAATGTAGGCACAGTTGACCGAGTCGGCGGTGGCCTGGAGGAGCGTGATGATCCCGCCCCCGGGGCCGGCGTCGTTGTTGATCGGATGGGTCACGAGGGCGGAGTTGCCGGGGAACTTGATGGCGCACGGCGACCGGCTGTCCACCGTGTCGGCCACGCTGTACCCCTGTTCGAGCGCGGCCAGCAGGGTGAAGAGCTTGAACCCTGACCCGGGCTGGCGCAGGCCCTGGGTCATCACGTCGAACTGGGCCGTGGTCGTGCCCGGTCCTCCCACCAGTGCCCTGACCGCGCCGGTCGCCGGGTCGATCGACACCAGCCCTTCCTCGAAGCCACCCGTATTGGGTGGAGTGTCGGCGCCAACTGTCGATCGGGCGGCCGCCTGGGCA
>JAKBAX010000447.1 GCA_021808785.1 Actinomycetes bacterium
CGCGGGTGAGGTGCTTGAACCGGTCCAGGTTTTGTAGAGACTCCGGTGTGTCGCTTGCCAGTCCCAAGGGACCACCCCCGTTGCCAGCAGCATGGGACCACCTCGCGTCCACATCGGCCAGCCGCCGCGATGATCCCGGCGGCCGACCAGCGTGTCAAGCGCGCCGCTGCCGGGGTCTTGCCGGTGACACCTCTTCCGGGTCCCCGTTGAGGGCTGGCCGCTCGTTGTTCCGGTAGGACTCACCCTCGATCACGAGCTCCCACGCGGCACTCCGCAACCGGTCGACCGCGGACTGGGCGAGCAGCGGGTCGGCCATGACCGCCAACCACTCGACCGGGTCCCGGTTGGACGTCAACACGGTCGCAGCCGACCGGTGGCGCTCGACCACCAACTCGTAGATGTCCGCCGTCTCGGTCGTACCCAGTGCGGTGAGCGCGAAGTCATCGATGATCAGTAGATCGACACCGATGAGCTTGCGCATCTCGGCGTCATGGCTGGCGTCGAGCCGGGCCGCCTTCAGTCGCTTGTGCAGTTTCTCGGCGCGCTCGAAGTGCACGCTGATGCGTCGGCGACAGGCGATGTGGCCGAGGGCCGTGGCCAAGAACGTCTTGCCGACACCGACCGGCCCGAGGATGAACGCGTTGCGGGCCTGGTCGACGAAGCGCATCGTGGCGAGCTCGGCGAGCACCTCATGGTCGTAGGTGACCTTGGCATCGTTGTCCCACGCGTCGAGCACCATGTCGGGGTCGAGGTGTGCGACGCGTGCCCGTCGCCCGGCGGAGTCGCCGTCGCGTCGGGTCGCTTCGTCGGCGAAGAGCTGCTCCAGGAACTCCATGTGACTGAGACCGTGGGTCTTGGCCAACGCCAGGCGCTCGGGCAGGGTGTCGGTCAACCGGCCGAGCTTGAGCTTGCGCATGAGCACCTTCAGCTCGGGAGAGAGCGTGGGGGTCGGCCCGGTCATCGTCCTGCCGCCTTCCGCCCGGCGAACTCCGAGGCGTCGCGTTGGAAGCGACCTTGGACGAGGACCCCGTTGTTCGGCGCGTCTTCACCGGTGTCCGGTTCGGTTCCCTCCCGGCCGCGCTCCAACATCCGACTGACGAGGTTCACGTCGATGGCCTCGGCCTCGAGCGCCCGGGCACAGGCCCGGTTCAGCCGGTCGGACCCCCACTTCTTCGCCAGACCGACGAGCCGGTAGACCTGGCGCATCTTGGTCCAGGGCAGCGGCGTGTCGAGGATCGCCTCGGCATAGGCGGCGACCGAACTCCCGTGCGTGGCCGCCAGGCGGGTGAGCGAGGCGACGTCGCGGGTCGCGTAGACGCTCGTGCCTGGCGGGAAGTCCTCCGGGTCAGTGGACCGCTGGCCAGGGGCGACGCGGGGATGGACCTTTACCAGCTCGCCTCGGGCGAAGAGCTTGACGGTGGCTGCATCCCGCCGGGCCCGGAGGGTCTGGCCCACCAAGGTGTAGCTGGCCGAATAGAGAGACTTCGCCACCTGGACATGGCAGTCCCGGTGGAGCTTCGGGTCGCTCCACACCGGTGTGTCGAAGGGCGCGCCCGGAGCGGGGAGCAGGAGGGGCTGCTCCTCGGTGCGGAACGACTCGGCCGGGCGGCACTGGGTGGTGCCGTGGATGCGCATGCCGGCCGTTGTCTGACACCAGGTCTCCGCACGTACCCGGCAGTCGGCCAGGTCGAGGAACGTCTCCCCGGCGAAGAAGTTCTTCTGCACATAGTGCACCGTCCGTTCGACACGGGGCTTGTCAGTCGGGGTCCGCACCCGTGCCGCGTCGATGACGAAGCCGCGGTCCTGTGCGTACTCGACGAAGGTGTCGTTGAACCGGGGTGCGCAGTGCTCCGCACGGATGACGATCGACTTCATGTTGTCGGGGATGACGACAGGGAACACGCCACAGAAGAACCCCCACGCCGCTTCGAACCCGCGGATCACCTCTTCGGTGGTCTGTGCGAATGTCGGCCACACGAACTGGTGTCGGCTGAAGCACGCCGTGAAGATCAGTCCCTGGCACACCCGTTGTCTGTCCTCGTCGGGGACGAGACCGAGGCGACCGAAGTCGACCTGGAGTTCGGTGCCGGCCGGTGGGTCGTCGACCCGCACGGTCGTCGTGCGTTTGCCGGCGCCACACCGCTCCACTGCGAACCGGGCCAGCGTCCGGTGCGGGACAACGACTCCCTTTCGCTCGAGGAGGATGCCAATCTTGACGACGGTGAGTTCATCGTCCTTGACCCACGTCTTGATCTGTTCTTCTTCGGCGAGGAGTGACCGCCAGGCGGGGCCGTGGCCGTCGGTGCGGACGGGACGGACCGCTTCGACCAACTGGCCGATCAGCTCGTCGGTGAGCTGCTCCTCGCCACCGGCACGGTCGAGTCCGAGCCTGACGCCCGCTGCGATGTAGCGCCTCGCTGTCTTGCGATCGACGCCGATTCCGGCAGCGATTGTCCGCTCGCCCTCACCTCTGAGCCAGTGCCGGAGCGCTTCTCTGATCTGAACCACTGTGACCTCCCTGAACGCCATGGGGCCTCCTCCGCATTGGCTTCGGAGGCCCAGCCGAATGTCTGTTCGGCCGGCGTCGGTGGATGGTCAGGGTGGTCCCATAACTGGCAACGGGGGTGGTCCCATGCCACTGGCAAAACCAGCGGTCAGGTGGTCCCATGAGGCTGGCAAGTGACATCCCTTCACCCGGAAGTGCTGGTCAGCAGTTTGCAGAAGGGCGTGTGTCCGTGGCCGGTTTCTCGTGGCCACGGACAGGCGTGTGAGTGAGCGCTACGTTGGCGGAGTAGCTGAGCTCGGCTGCGTGCCCGGCGAGCGAAATGGAAGTCCGTGGTCAGCGGGGTTCGTGATCGCGGTCCTCGGCTCGAGACAGAGTGCGGCACCAAATGCGGGAGTAATCCGGTGCCGAATGGCCGTCGCCCTCTTGGTGGTGAACTTCCCGCCGCTCGCCGGATTCCTCCGACAGGTGGTCATCACACCGGTCGACATCTTGCGAAACAGGTGCCCCTCGAGGAGCCGGAGAGGGCCTGCTCGCCATCGGCAGGCACCCGTTGTTCGGAGCATGCGCTCCGAGCCGAACTGGGACAGGGCGATTCGCCGGATACGGTTGGTTCCCAGGCCGGCGATGTCGAGGAGGGCGGACGATGGGTCTACGGCCGCTAGGGGCAGCAGGACTGTGCGTCGTTTCAGTGCTGGGCGCCGCATGCGGAGGAGTATCGCAATCCGCCCGCTCGACGACGACCCGGCCGCCGGCCGCGAACACCCTGCAGCAGGTTGTCACTGCTGGGCAACTGAGGTTTG
This sequence comes from Actinomycetes bacterium, assembly GCA_021808785.1. Lineage (GTDB taxonomy): Bacteria > Actinomycetota > Acidimicrobiia > Acidimicrobiales > Palsa-688 > JAKCDU01. The sequence goes on from JAKBAX010000447.1 coordinate 3,307, forward strand.
CGATCCCATCCACCTGGACCGTCGGCCACGGAACCTGCAGATGCGGTTGGGGTCAACCCAGCACTGCCAC
>JAKBAX010000448.1 GCA_021808785.1 Actinomycetes bacterium
GCGGTGCAGCCAGGCCAGGGTCTGCGGCTGGACCCACGCCGGGCGGGCGGTCAGCAGGACCACCACCAGCCCCGGGTCGAGCAGGCCGAGGAGCTGGGCCACCTCCTCGATCAACGGGTCGTCCCCGCAGGAGTCGAAGAAGGCGTCCCAGTCCCGCCACGGCCCGGTGATGTAGTGCTGGCGGCTGGCCGCGTCGGAGAGGACCCCGTCCAGGTCGAACACGACTGTCCGCCCGGGCGTGACGGGTCCGTCCCGCCAGCGCCAGTTGTCGTAGAAACGGGGGCTCGCCATTGCCCCCGTCACCCTAGGCGCCAGGTCACCACCGACAAGGAGGTGCCCGCTACCGGCTCCGGACCTGGGACCTCCGGCTCCCGGACCAGGCCCAGCGGTCGGAGATGGAGCGGGCTGGCGCTCGGGCCCGGGGCGACGCTCGGGCTGGCGCTGGCGCTCGGGCCCGGGGCGACGCTCGGGCTGGCAACGGGGTCGGGGGCCCAGTCGTCGACGACGGCCAGGCGGCCCCCGGACGACCCGGCCAGCACCGTCCGCAACCAGGCGGTGGCCCCGGTCGGGTCCCGATACCGGGCCGGCTCGTGGCCGGGCGCCGGTCCCGGCGGGGCCGCCACCGTGGTTCCTGGTGGCAGTTCGACCGCCACCTCCTGGGTGCCGCTACCCTCCGGGCCGGCCGCCAGGCGTAGCTCGCGCCACCTCTCGCCATCGTGCTCGTAGAGGTCGAACGGCAGCCGGCTCAGGACCCCGATGGCCACCACCGCCCCGTCGCGCTCGCCGAGGTCGGGCCGCTCCGTGAGGAACGTGGCCAGCGGGCCGACACCCCGGGCGACGGGCCGCTCCCCGGCGTCGAGGTACTCCCCGTCGTACTCCCCGCCCGCCTCCGCGCCCTGGTCCTCGGCGGCCACCGGGTAGAGGAAGGCGGGATTCTCCAGCGGTACCCGCCGGGCCATGTCCGCCGGCGGCCCGGCCCCGACCTCCGGTACGGCCCGGTCCGGGTCGACCAGTACGTAACGCAGGGCCGGGCCGCACTGCGGTTCGAGGTCCAGCAGGGCCCTGGCGAGGCTGCCGTTGTCCCCCGATACGACCACCAGGGTCCACGGATCCGGCCGGCCCGCCCGCTCCCAGCAGGTGTCGGCGAAGCGGCTCAGCCAACGAGCCAGGGGCACCACCTCGCTCGGCGCCACGATCTCGAGGGCCCGGCGGCCGAGGTCCGAGTACCGCAGTGGCCCGAGCCGCCGGGCCCGAACCGGCCAGCCGGCCGAGTCCAGCCACCGGCCTTCGTAGCGGGGATCGGGGCCGGGCACGGCCCGCGAGCGTAGAGCAGCCTCTCAGCGGGCCGAGGCGCTCGGCTCCCCGGGTATGGAGTAGAGCGGCTGCCACGGTGACCCGGCCGGGTCGTTGACCGCGTCCGCCGGGGTGGCCCCCTCGTTGGACCATTTGGCCTGGTAGCCCAGGCCGTCGAGCATGACCTTCTGGCCCGCCAGGTAGTTCTGCGACGACGACCACAAAGGGTAGGTGCCGTCGGGGAGGGTCGCGATCGTCGGCGCCCGGTCCCCGGGAAGCACCGGGCCGAGCAGGTCCCAAGGGCTCTGCCAGGAGTACTCCACCTGCTGGGCCGGGTCCTCGCCGGTGTTGTACCACTTGGCCTCGAAGATGTATCCGCTCCGCACCACCTTGTAGCCCGACTGGTACGAGGAGTCAGGCGACCAGAGGGGGAATGGAGCATCCGCCGGGTTGGTGTCGGGCTCGGGAGGCGGGGCGGGCGCCGTGCCGGCCGCAGGTATGGCCCCACCCACCTGGCTCAGGATCTTGGTGAACTGCAGCTTGGACTGGAGGGTGCCGCTGCAGTTGTTGGCGTTGACGCCGACCTGGGCGAAGGTCGTGCCGCACTGGACATCGCGGTTGAGCGACCACATCGAGATCCGCCCCAGCTTCACCCGCTGGGCGAATGAGACCAGGCCCTGGGCATCGGCCACGCTGAACTGTTGGCCCGCCACGTCGTTCTGGCCGATCATGACGGTGACCCCGACTCGAGCCCAGGTCTCGGCCTGGCTCTCGTCCACCCCGTAGCGGTGGAACTCGGCGGATATCTGAGCCTCCGCCGCCGACGTCGCCTTCTCCACGTCGTCGAGCATGTTGCTCGTCGGGTGGCTGAAGTCCATGGTGAGCAGGTTCACGCCCGACAGGTCGACCCGGGCCGACAGCATCCGGTCGATCAGGGACACCGCGTCGGAGCGGGGATCGGCCATCGGGTGCTGCGCAGATTTCCTGTTTGTGCCCTTGGGCGGGTCCGAGCGGGAGGCGGGCGCGGGCGTTAACGTCTCGGCGTGACCCTCCAGGACCTCCACTCAGACGTCGCGGCCGCGGTCGGGGCGCTCCCTCTGACCGGGCTCAACGCCGAGCGCCTCGCCGAGCTGCGGGGCGTGTTCGCACCGGCGGAGTTGTCCGATGCCGTGACACGGACCGAGTACAAGGTGGCGGGCGACCCGGTGGTGCCGGTGCGGGTCCACCGGGCCAAGGAAGCCACAGGCCTGCTCCCGTGCGTGTACAGCATCCACGGCGGCGGCTACGTCATCGGCACCTACGACATGGACGACGCCCGCTTCGACGCCTGGTGCCCGACCCTCGGCATCGTCGGAGTCTCGGTCGAGTACCGCCTGGCCCCCGAGACGCCCTACCCCGGGCCCATCGAGGACTGCTACGCCGGCCTGAAGTGGGTGTACGACCACGCCGACGAGATCGGCGTCGACCGCGAGCGCATCGGCATCGCCGGGGTCAGCGCAGGGGGCGGCCTGGCCGCCGCCCTCGCCCTGCTGGCCCGCGATCGGGGCGAGGTGCCGCTGCGCTTCCAGCTGCTCGACTGCCCCATGCTCGACGACCGCCAGCAGACTCCGTCGGCCAACCTCGACGGCCTGGCCGTGTGGTCGCGCGAGAGCAACACATTCGGCTGGAAGAGCTACCTGGGCGACCTCTACGGCGGGGACGTGCCCTACACCGCGGCTCCGGCCCGCTGCCGGGATCTGGCCGGCCTGCCCCCAGCCTTCGTCTCGGTGGGCACCGTCGACGGGTTTCGCGACGAGGACGTCGACTACGCCACCCGGCTCAACCAGGCCGGCGTCCCCTGCGAGCTGCACGTCTACCCGGGAGCGTGTCACGGCTACCAGATGGCGGTCGACTCAAAGGTGGCCCGCCAGTCGGCCCGCGACGTCGCCGACTGGGTCGCCCGCCAGATCCACGCCTAGGGCCGGGCCTGGGGCCGTAGTAGCGTCCGGTCCGAATTGGCCGCGGACCTAGACATCCCCGATCTCCTCGACATCGACGTACCGGTCGGCGGGCGGGTGACGGTGGTTGCGGACCTG
>JAKBAX010000449.1 GCA_021808785.1 Actinomycetes bacterium
TCGACGAACCCCGCACCCGCCGCTCGACGAACCCCGCACCCGCCGCTCGACGAACCCCGCACCCGCCGCTCGACGAACCTACCTGTCGGCCAGGACAGACCGGGCCGCCCCCACCACGTAGAGAGAGCCGGTCACCAGTACCAGGTCCTCCTCCCCCACATCGGCAAAGGCCATCTCCAGGGCCTCGGCCACCCCGGGTGCCTCGACCGCCCCGCACCCGAGGGAGCGGGCCGCGTCGGCCACTTCGGCCGCCGGCACGGACCGGGGCGAGGGTGCCGGGCAGGCCACCACCAGCCGGACCCGGACCGCCGGCGACCCCACCCCGAGCGCCTCGAGCATGGCGGCCGGCTGCTTGGCCGCCCCACCCAGCATGCCCACGACGAGGACCACCGACCGGGTCGGCCCGAACTCCTCGGCCACCGCGGCCGCCGCGGCCGTGGCCCCCTCCAGGTTCTTGGCCCCGTCCAGGACCACGAGGGGCGAGCGGCGCACGATCTCCATGCGGCCGGGGGACGACACGGTGGCGGCGGCCTCCCGGACCAGCCTGTCATCCAGCGGGGCGTCGAAGAAGGCCTCGGCACCAGCCAGGGCACAGGCGAAGTTGCGGCCCTGGTGGGAGCCGTGCAGATCCAGCCACACCCCCTCATAGGACGCGAACGGGGTTCGCAGGTCCAGGGATCGGCCTCCCACGGCCAGCTCATTGCGGGTGCAATCGAAATCCCGCCCGGCGAGCCACAGCTGGACCGGCTCCTCCGCCTCGAAGACGGGGCGCAGTTCCGGAGCGGTCTCGCCGAGCACCAGAATCGACGACCGTTCCACGATGCCCGCCTTCTCGGCCGCCACGTCGGCCCGGGTGGGGCCGAGGAACTCGATGTGGTCGGTCCCGACGTTGGTCACCACCGCCACCGATGCGGACGCCACGTTGGTGGCGTCCCACCGACCCCCCATCCCCACCTCGAGTACGGTCACGTCCACCGGCCGATCGGCGAACCACATGAAGGCCGCCGCGGTGAGAAGCTCGAACCAGGTGAGGCGCCCCGGGGTGGGCGACCCGGAACGGTCGAGGGCCGCCTCGACCATCGCCTCGAGGTCGGCGAGGGACCCGAGCACCTCGGTCAGCGAGGCGTCGTCGATGGGCTCGCCGTCGGCCGCCATGCGCTCGTTGATGACCGACAGATGGGGGCTCGTGAAGGTCCCGACCCGCAGTCCCTTGGCCGTGAGCATCGACGTGAGCACCCGGGCTGTCGAGGTCTTGCCGTTGGTGCCCGTGATGTGGATGACCGGAGCGGACCGCTCGGGGTGACCCAGTATGTCCATGAGGGCCCGCATCCGGGTCAGGTCGGGTGGCACCGCCCGCCCGGCGGCGACCGAGGCCACCATGCGCTCCAGGTTCTGGTGACCGTCCAGCCAGGCCAGGGCGTCGCCCAGGCTCGGGAACTCAGGCAAAGAGCGGGGGACGCAGGAGAGGGGTGATCAGGAGGCGGCCCGCCGGTTGCGGGGCGCCACCCGGGGCATCCCGTCGGTGCGGGGCACCAGGGTGGGGGCCACTCGCTCCAGCACCACCGACCGGTCGATCATGCACTTGCCGATGTCGCTGCGCGACGGGAGGTCGTACATGACCTCCAGCAGGACCTCTTCCAGGATCGCCCGCAGACCGCGGGCGCCCGTACCCCGCAGCAGGGCCTGCTCGGCCACCGCCTCCAAGGCGTCGTCGGAGAGCACGAGCTCCACGTTGTCCAGCTCGAAGACCCGCCGATACTGCTTGACAAGGGCGTTCTTGGGCTCCACCAGGATGCGGACCAGTGCCGGGCCGTCCAGGTTGGACACCGCACCGATGACCGGCAGCCGACCCACGAACTCGGGGATGAGACCGAACTTCAGCAGATCCTCGGGCAGGACCTGGGCCAGGAGGTCGCCCTCGGCCCGCTCCTCGGCCGGGCGTATCTCGGCCCGGAAGCCGATACCCTGACGCCCCAGCCGGGAGTCGATGATGCGGTCCAGGCCGGCGAATGCCCCGCCACAGATGAACAGGATGTTCGTGGTGTCGATCTGGATGAATTCCTGGTGGGGATGCTTCCGGCCCCCCTGGGGGGGCACGGAGGCGGTGGTGCCCTCCAGGATCTTGAGCAGGGCCTGCTGCACCCCCTCGCCCGAGACATCGCGCGTGATCGACGGGTTCTCGCTCTTACGGGCGATCTTGTCGATCTCGTCGATGTAGATGATTCCGGTCTCGGCCTTCTTGACGTCGTAGTCGGCCGCCTGGATCAGCTTGAGCAGGATATTTTCCACGTCCTCGCCCACATAGCCGGCCTCGGTGAGGGCGGTGGCGTCGGCGATGGCGAAGGGCACGTTGAGCATGCGGGCCAGGGTCTGGGCCAGGAAGGTCTTGCCGCAGCCGGTCGGCCCGAGGAGCAGGATGTTGGACTTCTGCAACTCCACCTCGGAGTCGCCGTAGCCGCCCGACTGGACCCGCTTGTAGTGGTTGTAGACGGCGACCGACAGGATCTTCTTGGCCCGCTCCTGGCCGATCACGTAGTCATTGAGAAAATTGAAGATCTCGGCCGGCTTGGGCAGCTCGTCGAAGCGGACCTCGGTGGTCTCGGAGAGCTCCTCCTCGATGATGTCGTTGCAAAGGTCAATGCACTCGTCGCAGATGTAGACGCCGGGACCGGCGATCAGCTTCTTGACCTGCTTCTGCGACTTCCCGCAGAAGGAGCATTTGACCAGGTCGCTCGACTCGCCGAACTTTGCCACGTCCCCCGCTCCCGGCCTCAGGCGACGCCCGCGGCCTGCGGGACGTACGCCAACTCTCTGGTCGTGATCACTTCGTCGATGATGCCGTACTCCTGGGACTCCTCGGCGCTCATGATGAAATCCCGCTCCGTGTCGCGGGCCACCCGCTCGACATCCTGGCCGGTATCGAAGGCCAGCATCTCGTTGAGCAGGTCCCGCATGCGCAGGATCTCCTTGGCCTGGATCTCGATGTCCGTGGCCTGACCGGCCGCCCCGCCGTGGGGCTGGTGGATCAGGATGCGGGCGTGGGGCAGGGAGTAGCGCTTGCCCTTGCTTCCTCCGGCCAGGATCACTGCGGCAGCCGACGCGGCCTGGCCGTAACAGAACGTGGATATGTCGTTCTTGACGAACTTCATGGTGTCATAGATGGCGAAGAGAGCGGTGATGTCACCCCCGGGGGAGTTGATGTAGAGGCTGATGTCCTTGTCGGCGTTTTTGTACTCGAGGTACAGCATCTGGGCGCACACCGCATTGGCCACGTAGTCGTCGATGGGGGTTCCGAGGAAGATGATGTTCTCCTCGAGCATCCTCGAGAACAGGTCGTAGCTCTTCTCACCCCGATTTGTCTGCTCGA
>JAKBAX010000450.1 GCA_021808785.1 Actinomycetes bacterium
GAGGGCCAGCACGGCCACCGAGGCGTTGGTGCCCCGGGTGATCATGGACAGGAGGCTGGACTTGCCCACCCCGGAGCCGGCGAAGATGCCGAGGCGCTGGCCCCGACCGCAGGGGATCATGGTGTCGAGGGCCTTGACGCCGAGTCCGAGCTGGCGGTCGACGAGGTCGCGCCGCAGCGGGTGCGGCGGGGCGCCATCGACGCCCACCTCCTCCCACTCGCCGTCGAGGGGACGGCCGTCGATGGGACGGCCGAGACCGTCGAGGACCCGACCGAGCAGGCCCGGGCCGACCATCACCGACAGCGGGCCGCCGGCAGCCTCGACCCGGTCGCCGTAGCGGACCCCGGTCAGGTCTCCGAGGGGCATGCAGGCCAGGCTCGAACCTTCCACCGCCACCACCTCGGCGTCGAGGACGCCGCCGGCGCGGTAGATGCGTAGGGCGTCGCCCACCGCGGCGGACACGCCGTCGACCTCGATGCGCAAACCGACCAGGCGGGTGACCCGGCCCCACGCCTTGGGGGCGACGGCCTGCACCAGCCGGGACCGGGCGGCCTCGGCGAACACCTTCATGCCGACACCGCAGCGCTGGTCGAGACGCCGGTCGAGGCGCCGGTCGAAACGCCGGTCGAGGCCAGGGTCGGGTAGAGCTCGTCGAGGACCTCCCGGGCCCGCTCGAGGGCGGGGCCGAGCTGGCTGTCGACCCGGCAGGGGCCGGCCACCACCACGCAGCCGCCGGGTTCGACCTGCGGGTCGGCCACCACCTTGACCGCAGCTTCGGGGACCAAAGGCTGGACCTCCTCAGGGCTGAGGGAGTCGCCGGGGTGGAGCCGGACGATCACGTCGTGACCCTCGGGCACCAGGTGGATGGCCCGGGCCACCGCTTCGATGGCCCCGGGACCCGCCGCCAGCTCCCGCTGCAGGAAGCTCTCGGCCAGCTGGTAGGCCAGCTCGGCGGCCTCGTTGGCCACGAGCTGCATGGCCTCCAGGCGGGCCTCGGCCATCGCCGCCGCGGCGGCGGCCAGGCTGTCGACGACCCGGCGCAGCTGCACCGACCGGCTGGCGGCTTCGGCGGCGGCCACCTCCTCGAGCGCCACCCGGTAGCCCTCGTCGTAGCCCTGACGGCGGAGACTGGCGAGCAGGTCGTTGAACCCGACCGGTTCACCGCCGTCGGCGGCGCCGGGCAGGTGGACCAGAAGGGAGGCACTCGAGGGCGGCATCCCCTCGCCTTCACGGACGATCCGCCGGCGCAGGTTCTTAGACATATTCGTCGTCCCCCCGGGCCAGGACGATGTCGCCGGCCGCCTCGAGATCGCGGACGATCTTCACGATGGCGCTCTGCGCCGACTCGACCTGCGACACCCGGATGGGGCCGAGGGATTCGATCTCCTCCTGCAGGTCCTCCGACGCCCGCTCGGACATGTTGCGCAGGAACTGCTCCCGGATGCCGTCGTTGCCGGCCTTGAGGGCGACCGCCAGGTCCTTGGGGACGGCGTGGCGGAGTATCAGCTGCAGGGAACGGTCGTCGAGGCCGGCCAGGTCGTCGAAGACGAACATCTGGTTACGGATGGATTCGGCCAGGGCGGGGTCCTCCTGCTCCAGCCGGGTGAGTATCTGCTTCTCGGTGACCCGGTCGGTCAGGTTCAAGATGGCGATGGTCGGGGTCATGCCGCCCACCGCGCTGGTGGTGATGGCCCCAGTGCGCAGCAGGGCGGCCGCCTCGGACTCGAGCACCTCGGCCACGATGCGGATGGCCACCGGGCTGACGCGACGCATGGTGGCCAGGCGCCGCACGATGTCGACCTTGGCCGACTCTTCCATGTCGGCGAGCAGCTGCGCGGCGGCGTCGGCGGGCAGATGGGCCAGGATCACGGCGATGGTCTGGGGGTGCTCCTCGCTGATGAGGTTGCCCACCTGACGGACGTCGATGCGCTGCAGGAAGCCCAGCGGATGGGTGTCGCGGTCCTCCACCAGATCGACGAGGACCTCCTCGGCCCGGTCGCCGCCGAGCCGGTCCCGCAGCAGCTTGCGAGCCACGTCCACGCCACCTTGCGAGACCTGCAGGAAGTGCTCGGCCTGGCTGTTGAACTCCTGCAGGACCTTGGTCACCTCATCGGGTTCCAGGGCGGGCAGGCCCACCATGGCGCTCATGATCTCCAGCACGTCGATCTCGCTCATCGAGCGCAGCACCTTGGCCGCCCGGTCGTCGTCGAGCTGGGCGATCACTATGGCCGCCCGCTGGCTGCCGGTCAGGGGTGCCATCAGTGCTTCACCTTTGCATCGTCTTGGAGCCACGAGCGCAGCAGGCTGGCCACGTCCTCAGGCTGATTGTCGATCAATCGATTGATGGTGGCGGCTTCCAGAGCCGGCGGAGAAGGCATCTCGGGCCTCCGGACGGCCGGCATGATGGTGGTGTGGTTCAGCTCACGGGCGGCCCGCAGGGCCTCCATCTCACCGGGGCCCAGCACCGTGGGGCTCTTGCGGGCCTTGCGGGCCGAGCGCCAGAGGAGGAACAGGACCACGGCCAGCACCAGGATCATGGCCGCTTCCTTCATGAGGCTGCTGGTCGCCTTGGACTTGCTGGCCGCCGTTGCCGCCTTGGCGGCGGCCGCCGCCTGGGTGGCTGCGGCGTTGTTGAACGGCATGGTGCTGAAGGCCAGCTGGTCTCCTCGGGAGGTGTTGATCCCAGCGGCGGCGGCCACACCGGCCTGGAGCTGGGCCAGGTTGGTGCCCTTGGGGATCGACGCCGAGTTGAGCAGGACGGCGATCGACTGGTTCTTCAGGGTGCCGGGCGCCTGCTGGACCGTCTGGGTCTGCTGACTGGTCTCGCAGGTGTTGTTGGTCGAGGTGTTGGTGTAGGTCCCGGTGCCCGTCGACCCGGCGGTGGCGGTGATGGTGCCGGCCGTGCCACCGGCGGGGGTGCCGGTGCCGGTGTAGGTCTCATTGGACGACTGCTGGTTGGTGCAGAAGCTGACCGGCTGGCCGTTGGGGCCGAGCACCACGCTGTTGGTGGTGGTCGAAACCTGCGAGTAGTCGAAGTTGGAGTTCACCTGCACGTCGGCGTTGCCGGCGCCGACCACGCTGTCGAGGTAGGAGGCGACCTTCTGCTGCACCGAGGCGTCGTAGGCGCTCGACGCCCCGCCGCCCGCCGCGGCCGCCACCACACCGGGGCCGGCCAGCAGGGCCCCCGTCGAGTCGGCTACGGTCACCGCCGACGCGGGCAGATTGGGCACACTGGAAGCGACGAGGTGGACGATGGCCTGCACCTCGTCGCTCGAGAGCGTCTGGCCGCCCTGCATGCTCACCAGTACCGAGGCCCCCGACGGGGTGCTCTGAGCCAGAGCGAAGTCCTGGTGGGCGGGCATGG
>JAKBAX010000451.1 GCA_021808785.1 Actinomycetes bacterium
CACACCGCCCGGCTGATGGGCATCATAGGCATCTCCGGGGCCGTCAGAGGCCATCACAGCACTGTCACGACCCGCCGGGGCGAGCTGGCCAGCCGTCGCCCCGACCTCATCGGCAGGGCGTGGGCCACTCCCGACCGCCCCGACCAATGGTGGGTCGCCGATTTTACCTATTCGGCTCAGCTCGGCGTTATGTGCACCTCGGTGCCCTGAGGTTGGAGGCGTCCTTGGCGGCCCTCACGATGGCCGTCGGGCCACGTTCGTGTAGCTGCACATAACGCGATCCTTCTTCGTAAGGCCAGCCAGGCGGTTGGCGAAGGAGGAGGAGCTGATGGCAGCTGTATGGAGCAGGGAGGCGGCGTTGGTCGCCTTCGACGAGTACCTACGACGGAGTCGAGGGCTGTCCGCTGGGACGCGGGGCAACTACGTTCGGTTCGCTGGAGCGTTCTTGGAGACGGCTTTCCCTGAGGGCGAAGTCGACGTCGGGCAGATCTGTGCGGGGGATGTCATTGCGTTCGTCGCTGGCGCGACGGAGCGCTTCCAGCCGAAGACGGTTGAGCTCGTGGCTTCGTCGCTGCGGTCGTTCTTCCGGTTCTTGCGGGTGGAGGGCCTGCGTGTCGACCGGCTCGACGATGCCGTCCCGATGGTGCCGCACCGCCGGAGTGGATTGGTCCGGCACCTGGATCGTGAAACACTTGACCGGCTGATCGTGTCGCTAGAGACGGCGTCAGCGCGTGACCTGCGTGACCGGGCGATCATCTTGTGTAGCTGCAGGCTCGGGTTGCGGGCCGGCGAGGTCGTCCGGCTCCAGTTGGGCGACATCGACTGGCGCGCCGCCACCGTGCGGATCCGGGCCCGCAAGACCGGGCATGGGGCGCTGTTGCCGCTGACCGCCGAGGTCGGCAACGCGCTCGCCGAGTACCTCCGGCACGGTCGCCCGGACACAACGGCGAGAGAGGTGTTCGTGTTGCACCGGCTTCATCCTGGGGCTCCGATTAGCGCCAGCATCGTCGGGCGGGCGGTGGGGCGGGCACTCGATCGCGCCGGGATCGATGCGCCGAGCCGCGGGGCGAACCTGCTGCGCCATTCCCTGGCGACTGGGCTGCTCGCTCGTGGGGTCGGTTTGAGCCAGATCGCCGATCTGCTCGGCCACTCGCGCCTGGCTACGACCCGGATCTACGCCGCTGTCGATATCGCAGCCCTGCGCCAGGTGGCGCTGCCTTGGCCGGAGCCGAGACCGTGACCGCGCCGGTGGTGGCTGCGGTGGAGGCCTACATAGCGATGCGGCACGGCCTTGGCTACCGATCCGTCACCCAAGACCGTTCCCTGCGTGCCTTCGCCAGACATCTCGACAGCGCCGGCCACGACGGTCCGATCCCGCTCGAGGCGACCCTGGGATGGACGACGGCGAGCACCTCTACCGACCCGTGTAATCCGGCCAGGCGCCTGGCGACCGTGCGGGGCTTCCTGCGGCATCTCGCAGCCCTCGACGGCGCCACCGAGGTGCCCGCATCCGACCTGCTCGGTTCCACCGGGCATCGCAAGCCTCCGCACGTCTACACCGACGGCGAGATCGCCGATCTGCTTGATGCCGCCGCCGGATTGGATCCCGCTGGCGGGTTGCGGCCGCTGTGTTATGTAACCCTGTTCGCGCTGCTGGCCTGCACGGGGCTGCGCATCAGCGAGGCGCTCGCCTTGTCATACGGGGACGTCGACCTCGACGCCGGCGTGATCACCGTGCGAGCCGGCAAACGAGGCCTGACGCGTCTGGTCCCCTTGCATTCGAGCGCCTTGAAGCCACTTGGCGACTACCTCGCCGAACGGATACGCCTCTTCGGCACTCCGGCTAGCGCCGACGCATTCTTTCGCACCGAGGCCAGCGAGCGGATCAGCTACAGCACAGCACACCATGCTTTCAGCGTGGCCCGACGGCGCCTGGGATGGGACGCCACCGGACGCACTCGCGCTCCGCGGATCCATGACCTGCGCCACCGCATGGTCGTGCGGCGAATCCAGACTTGGCACGCCGAAGGTGTCAAGGTCGACACCCAGATCGCCGCCCTGGCCACCTACCTCGGTCACATCGAGGTCCGTGACGTCTACTGGTATCTCTCCGCCGTTCCCGAGCTGATGGCCATCGTGGCCGAGCGCTTCGGGGCATTCAGCGGAAACGAAGGCCTGGTCCGGCCATGAGAGCCCCTCAGATCGGCTTCGACCAGCTGGTCCAGGACTTCTTCGTCCGCCGGCTGATCAACGAGCGCGGCGCCAGTCCCCGAACCGTGGAGAGCTACCGCGACGCGTTCGAGCTGCTCTTCGGATACATCGAGCAGCGCGTCGGCAAGTCGCCGTCGAAGTTGACCATGGGCGATCTGGACGCCCCGTTGATCCTCGACTTCCTCGATCACCTCGAGGTCGACCGGCACAACAGCGCCCGCACCCGCAACGCCCGCCTTGCCGCCATCCACTCGTTCATGCGCTACGCGGCGGTCAGGGACCCAGCCTCGATGGCGACCACCACCCGGGTGTTGGCCATCCCCGCCAAACGCTTCGATCGGCCCGCGCTCGGCTACCTGACCCGGGAGGAGATAGCCGCGGTCCTTGCTGCCCCCGACCGCAGCACCTGGAGCGGCCAGCGTGACGCCGTTCTTCTCGCCGTCGCTTACAACACCGGGGCCCGCGTCTCTGAACTTGTCGCCCTACAGGTCCGTCACGTACTCCTCGACCGCCAAAGCGCCTTGCATCTCCACGGCAAGGGCCGCAAAGAGAGAGTTATCCCGCTGTGGGCCAACACCGCCGCCGCCCTCCGCTCCTGGCTTGACAGGATCGCCGCGGCCCCCGAGGCCCCGGTCTTCCCGAACAGGAACGGGACCGCAATGACACGCTCGGGAGTCCGGGACCGACTCGATCGTGCCGTCGCCGCCGCCGAGCCGGCCTGCCCTTCCCTCACCGGCCGGCGCATCTCGCCCCACACCCTGCGGCACTCGACCGCTGTCCACCTTCTCGAAGCGGGCACCGACTTGGCCGTCATCGCCATGTGGCTCGGCCACTCCAGCCCCGCCGTCACCCACCACTATCTCGAAGCTGACCTCGCCACCAAAGAGGCCACCCTCGCACGCCTGGACGACCCCAGCCGGCGGCCATCCCGGTTCCGACCGGGCGACCGGCTTCTTGCCTTCCTCGAAGGCCTTTGATTATGTGCTGGCCTCACCAGACAATTCCACCCTGACACCAGCTTCAGACCGCAGAGCTGCACATAACGCCGAGCTGAGCCCAATAGGTATTATGGAGAGCTGCGCATAATACCTACGTGTGGACATTGACCGGCTTTGTGTATGTCAGCTTCGTCACCGACGTCTATTC
>JAKBAX010000452.1 GCA_021808785.1 Actinomycetes bacterium
AGGTTTCATTGAGTCCAGGGGACCGCACAGCGGAATCGACGCCAACACCTCGCACCGGGCCCGGACGAGAGGGGACAGTCCCCGGCCCTCGGAGCCAAGGACCAGGGCCACCGGCTCGGTGGCCACCTGCAGGTCCCAAAGCGGTACGGGCCCGTCGCGATCGAGACCCACGGTCCACAGCCCGGCCCGGCGCAGGGATACCAGCGCGGACGGCACGCCGGCTACCGAGGCCACCGGGAGGTGCTCCACCGCGCCAGCCGCAGCCTTCACCGCGGCGGGAGACAGCGGGGCCGACCGGTGCTGCCCGACGACCAGACCGGTGGCCCCGGCGCAGAGGGCGCTGCGCATGACCGCTCCCAGGTTGTGCGGGTCGGTAACGCCGTCTAGAACCACGAGAAGCGGGCGTCCGATGCTCACCAACTCGTCGAGGTCCCAGTCCGGGACTGGCGCCGCGGTGGCGATCACACCCTGGGGGGCGTCGGTGCGGGCCATGGCGGCCAGGCGGTCCCGGCCGACCCGCCGCACTGCCACCCCGGCGGCGCGGGCCATGTCCTCGATATCGCTCAGCTGGTCCCTGGTCGGCCCGGCTTCGGCCAACAGAACCTGGTGGACGCGACGGCGACCGGCCAGGAGCAGCTCCCGGACCGCCTGACGCCCCTCCACCTGGGTGGCGCCGAGGCCCTCCTGGTCGGACCGCGGGCCGGATCGGGAACGCCCGGAGCGACCCTGGCCCGAACCTCTCGGTGGCTTCACCGGGGCACTACCAGCGCCACGGCCAGGCAGGCCACACCCTCCCGCCGACCGATGGCGCCGAGCCCTTCCCCCCGCTTGGCCTTGAGGCTGGCCGGGGCCCCGACGGTCCGGCTCAGGCGGTCCTCCATCTGGGTCCGATAGGGGGCGATCTTGGGCGCTTCGAGGATCACCGTGGCATCGACGTTGCCGATATCGAACGATTCGCCCACCCGGGCCACGACACGGGCCAGTAGCTGCATGCTGTCCATCCCGGCCAGGGCCGGGTCGGTGTCAGGGAAATGGATCCCGATGTCACCCATGCCGGCCGCGCCGAGGAGGGCGTCGGCTACCGCGTGGGCAACCACATCGGCGTCGCTGTGGCCGGTCAGTCCCGGCCCGGGCAGCTCCACTCCGGCCAGTATCAGCCGCCGGCGGGCATCGTCGCTGAAGGGATGGATGTCGAACCCCTGACCGACCCTCGGGATCATCGCGGCACCGCCAGCAGAGCCGACGCGACCACCAGGTCCAGGGGGGAGGTGATCTTGATGTTGTGCGCAGGGCCGGGGACCACGGCCACCCGCCCCCCCGCCGCTTCGACCAACGCCGCGTCGTCGGTGGCCTCGGCGGCCGCCGCGTGCACCTCATTGAGGACCGCGGCCCGAAAAGCCTGGGGGGTCTGTACCGCGACCAGGCGGGAGCGGTCCAATGTGGCGAGCGAACCGTCGACGCCCACCTCTTTGACCGTGTCGGTTACCGGCGCCCCCGGAACCGCGGCGTCCGCGCCAGCCTCGACGGCTGCGATCACCGACCGCCACAGGCTGAGCGGGGCGAGGGGGCGGGCCGCGTCGTGGACCACCACCACCTCGGCGACACGGGGCAGAGCCGCCAGCCCGGCCCGCACCGATTCCGAACGGGTTGCTCCTCCGGTCACCACCACGTCGACCGGCCAGGATCGCCCCTCGGCGGCGAGCGGCACGACCAGTACGACACCGGCGCAGGCCTGGCGGGCCACGTCTAGAGACCATTCCAGCACCGGCCGGCCGGCCAGGTCGGCGAACTGCTTCGGCGCGCCGAAACGGCTACCGCTACCGCCGGCCACGACGACGGCCCAGGCTTGCCCCATCCCGATCAGGGCAACGCGTCGTCGAGCTTCTTCTCGGCCTCGGCCTCGTCCACTCCGATGGCAAAGGTCAGCTCGGACACCAGTATCTGGCGAGCCCGGTTGAGCATGCGCTTCTCACCGGCGGAGAGACCCTTGTCCTTGTCCCGGTTGGAAAGGTTCCGAACCACCTCGGCTACCTGGTAGATGTCGCCCGACTTCAGCTTCTCCACGTGGTTCTTGTAGCGACGGGACCAGTTGGTCGGCATCCGAACGTCCTTCTTGCGCAGGACCGCGAACACCTCCTCGACCTCCTCGTCGTTGATCACTTCGCGCAGGCCGACTTCCTCGGTGTTGTCCGAAGGCACCATCAGGGTCAGGTCGCCGTAGGCCAAGCGCAGCACCAGGTACTCCTTCTTATCCCCGAAGGCCTCCCGCACCTCGCGCCGCTCGACGATGGCAGCACCGTGGTGCGGGTAGACGACCTTGTCTCCTACATCAAAAGTCATGCGTCTCCAGAGGCAGCCAGGGGACTCCAGGGTACCAGCCAGGGGCAGCGGGCGGGCCCCGGCCGACGCTGGTCCGAGCGACCGGAAGGGAACGGCGGGCCCGACTGCCGGGTAGTGTCGACCACCCATGGACGACATCGAACTGCTGGGGCGGTCCGAGCTCTTCTCCGCCTTCTCGGACGAGGTGCTCCGACTCGTTCAGGCCGCCGCCACGCCCCTGACGTGCGATCGCAATTTCGTTATTTTCCAGCAGGGCGACCCCGCCGAGTCCCTCTACGTCGTCAAGTCCGGGCGCATCGCCATCGGCCGCCGGTCCTTCGACGGGCGCGAGTCGTTGGTCGCCCTGATGGAGCCGGGCGACGTGTTCGGCGAGATGCCCCTCTTCGACGACGGCGACCGCTCGGCGTCGGCGCGCGCCTTGGAGCGATCCGTCGTCCTGCGCATTGGCTACGACCCGGTCCGCAACGCGCTGGATCAGGACCCGCAACTGCTCTGGACCGTGGTGTCGCTCCTCGCCCAGCGTCTACGCACCACCGACGACGCGCTCGTCGATGCGGTGCTCCTCGACGTGACCGGACGCACGGCCAAGCGCCTGCTGGAGCTGGCCGGGGAGGCGTCGGAGTTCCAGCTGCCCATCACCCAGGAGGAGCTGGCCGGTCTGGTCGGGGCATCGCGCGAGCGGGTCAACAAGTCGATCGCGGCGTTCATCCGGCTGGGGTGGATCGAGCAGCTGGACCGGCGCTACCGGATCGTGCAGCGGGATCGGCTGGAGCAGCGGGCCCGGTAGCGGGACTCGGACGCGGTCGTGAAACTCGCGACCGCGTCTCAGCTGTAACGGTCGAGGATGGTGGTCTCGGCCAGGCGGGTGAGACCGTCTTTGATGGCTCGCGCCGCCGCGGCGTCGACGTCGGGCACCACCTGCAGTTCCTCGGCTTCCGATCGCATCACTTTCTGCAGCGAACCGAAGCGGGCAACCATCGCCGACACCGTCGAATCAGCGATGCGGGGGATCCGC
>JAKBAX010000058.1 GCA_021808785.1 Actinomycetes bacterium
CAACCGTGACTACACGTGCCTGGAGGGCGACTGCCCGTCCTTCGTCACCATCACCCCGGTGCCGGGGCGCGCCCGTACCACCGCCCGTACCACCGCCCGTACCACCGCGGCTGATACCGCCGCCGGTCCCGGCGCCGGCCGCCCGGAGCGGCCCGACCCGGGCCGGCCCGACCCGGGCCGGCCTCCGCAGGGCCCGTTGCCCGACCCGCCGCTCGGCGCGCTCGACGGCCGGTACGGCATCTACTTCACCGGCATCGGGGGGACCGGGGTGGTGACGGCCAACCGCATCCTGGCCGCGGCGGCCCGGCAGGCCGGCCTGGCGGTGAGCGGCGTGGACCAGACCGGCCTGTCGCAGAAGGCCGGCGCCGTCGTGTCCCACCTGCAGCTGGCCGAGCGGGCCGAGGACCTGGGCGCCGCCGTGACCGGCCCCGGCGGGGCCGATCTGTACCTGTCGGGCGATATCCTCCAGGCGGCCTCGGCCCGGCACCTGGACCGTACCGAGCCCGGTCGCACCATCGCCGTCGTCGACCGCAGCCTGACCCCCACCGCACCCATGCTGCAGACCGGCGCCGAAGGTCCGGGGGGGGCCGGACTCGAGAAGGCGGTGGTCGACCGGGTCGGCCCCGAGCGGGTGCACTTCGTCGACTCCCGGCCCATAGCCGAGCACCTGCTCGGCAACCACCTGCTGGCCAACGTGGTTCTCCTGGGCGCAGCGTTCCAGTCGGGCGGCTTGCCCCTGACGCTCGAACAGGTGACCCGGGCCATCGACGAGGTGTCCCCGGGCGGGGCCGACGCCACCCGGGAGGCCTTCGAGTGGGGCCGGTGGGCGGTGCACGACGCCGACGTGGTGGCCCGCCGGCTCCGCTCCGGCGCCGCCGACGGGCCGCCTCCGGCCGGGATCTCCGATCCATCCGACGCGGCCGGGCGCCGCGCCGCCGCCATGGTGGCCGACCGCCGGCTGCCGGGAGCCCTCGAAGCCCACCTGACCCGGCGGACGGCGCAGGTGATCGACTACCAGGACGCCGCGCTCGCCGGCCGCTATCTGGCACTGGTCGCAAAGGCGGCGGCCATCGACCGCGACGATCGGGACTGGGCGCTGACGGGGGCGGTGACCGAGGCCTGGTTCAAGCTGCTCACCTACAAGGACGAGTACGAGGTGGCCCGCCTGCACTTGAAGGCGGACTACGCCCGCACGGCCCGGGACCTGGGCATCGACGGTCCATTCACAGTGCGCTACCACCTGCATCCTCCCGTGCTCCGCCGCCTCGGCCTGTCGCGCAAGCTGGCGTTGGGCGCCCCGTACCAGAAGGCGTTCGTGGTCCTGCGGGCCATGAAGCGCCTGCGCGGCACCCGGTTCGATCCCTTCGGGTGCGACCGCGACCGCCGGATGGAGCGGGCTTTGATCGAGGAGTACGAGACGCTCATCACCTCGGCCCTGGCCGAGGGGCCCGCCGATTACCGGTGGTTGGTCCAGGTGGCCGCCTCAGCGCTGGAGATCAAAGGCTTCGGCCCGGTCAAAGAGGCGGCCGTGGACCGCTGGAGGGCCACCGTGGCCGAACTGCGGGCCGGCTATCGGCCGGCGCGGCGCGCCGAGCGATGATCAAACTGATCGAGCTCGGTCCGCCGGAGCCCGAGAGCGTCGCGACGGCGGTGGCCGCGGCGGGCGCCGCGGCCGGCGCCCCGCCGGGGTGCCGCCCGCAGCGGATCGCGGTGTGCACGGCCCTGCCGGCGCTGATCTCCGAAGCGCGCCACGCCGCTGTGATCATCGGGTGGTTGGCCGACGGTCGTCATCTGGAGGCCTACCGGCAGTGGCAGGCCGCTTCGGCTCCGGACCGGCCCGGCCGGTGCCTGGTGGTGGCCGACGAGGTGGTCCTGCGAGGCGCCGACTGGTTGACCGGCCGCTGGCGTGACGGCGGGCCGAAGCTCAAGCACATGGCCCTGGCCCGACGGGCGGCGGGGCTGACCCGCCAGGAGTTCTCCGAGAGGTGGCGGGGCCGGGCCGGCATGGTGGGGGCGCTCCCCGTTCCCGATGACGCCAGGGGCCGGGCCTATGTGCAGAACCACCCTGTCGGTCCGGACATGCCAGGTGGTTACGACGCCGTCAACGAGGTGTACTTCGATGACGAGGCCTCCCTCCGAACCCGCATCGAGTGGTTCGCCGAGCACCTGCCCGACAGCCGGGAGGAGGACCTGGTCGACGAGGCTCGTTTCATCGCCGTCAGGGAGGACGTGATCTGGGACGAGACGGTCCCGGTCTGATGGCCGAGGGGTGTGAGCCCCCGGAGCGCGTCAGCCGGCGCCGGGGAACTCGATCACGCCCCGGATGTTGGTGCCGGCGTGCATGTCGGCGTAGCCGACGTTGATCTCGTCCAGTCGGTAGGTCCGGGTCACCAGTTCGTCGAGCTTCAGCTGGCCCGACCGGTACATGTCGAGCAGGCGGGGCACGTCACTCGACGGCGACATCATCCCGTAGAGGCAGCCCTGGAGCCGCTTCTGGTACATGGCCAGGACGAACGGGCTGACCGGGATGTGGTCGAGCGCCATTGGCGCCACTGCGGTGATGACCACCGTCCCGCCCTTGCGGACCGAGTCGAAGGCCTGCCCGATGTGCTCGCCCGACAGCACCCCGACGGTGATGATGGTGGAGTCGGCGCCCTGTCCATCGGTCACCGAGCGGGCCAGGTCGGCGGCCGCCTCCATCGAATCGAGGGCGTCGGTGGCCCCCAGCCGCAGGGCCGCCTCCCGCTTCAGCCCCACCGGGTCGACCGCGATCACCCGGCCGGCGCCGGCGTGGGCTGCGCCCTGCACCGCGTTGATGCCGATCCCGCCCACCCCCATCACGATGACCACCTGGCCCGGCTCCACCTCCGCCGCGTTGACCGCCGACCCCCAGCCGGTCGGCACACCGCAGCCGAGCAGGGCGGCCGACCGCAGCGGCACGTCGTCGGGGATACGGATGCAGGACCACTCCGACATCACGCTGTAGTCGGCGAAGGCGCCGATCAGCGACGAGCGGGCCACGCCCACCCCTCCGAAGTGCATCTTGAACGAGCCGTCGGTCTGGGTGCCCTGGCCCAGCATGGCTCCGGACTGGCACAGGTTCTGCAGACCGCGCCCACAGAACCGGCACCGGCCGCATCCGGGGATGAACGAGGTGACGATGTGATCGCCCACCCGCAGGTCCCGTACCCCGGGACCGATCCCCTCCACCACGCCGGCCCCCTCGTGGCCGCCGCAGTAGGGAAAGTAGGGGATCCGCCCGTCCGCTTTGGCCACGTGGTCGTCGGAGTGGCACAGACCGGACGCCACCATGCGGACCAGCACCTCGTGGTCCCCCGGGGGGTCCAGCTCGGCCTCGACGACCTCCCACCTGCCGGGCTGCTCCATGAGCAGGGCAGCTCTGGTCCTGATCATCGGGTTCCCGGCGTCAGTGCCCGGACGGGAAGCCCAGGTCCAGGCGGCCGGGGGCCTCGGGCCAGCGTGACGTCACCACCTTGGGCCGGGTGTAGAAGTGGATGCCCTCCGGGCCGTAGATCGGGCTGTCGCCGAAGATGGAGTCCTTCCAACCGCCGAAGGAGTGCGACGCCACCGGCACCGGGATGGGCACGTTGACGCCGACCATGCCGACCTTGACGGACCGCTGGAACTGGCGGGCGGCCCCCCCGTCGCGGGTGAAGACGGCCACCCCGTTACCGTACGGGTTGGCGTTGACCAGCTGTACCGCCTCGGCGAAGGTGCCGACCCGCACCACGCCGAGGACGGGCCCGAAGATCTCGTCGTCGTACACCTTCATTCCGGGGCTCACGCCGTCGAGCAGGGAGCAACCCAGATAGAAGCCCTCCCCCCGGTCCAAGGTGGTGCCGTCGACCACCACCCGGGCCCCCTCCCCGGGGGCCCCCTCGACGTAGGCCCGCACCCGGTCGCGGTGCTCCCGCGTGATCAGCGGGCCCATCATGGAGGCCGGATCGTCGCCCGGGCCGACCACCACATCCGCTATGCGGGCCCCGATGGCCTCGACCAGGCCGTCGGCCACGTCGCCGACGGCCACCACCACGGAGATGGCCATGCAACGCTCGCCGGCCGAGCCGTAGCCGGCCGACACGGCGGCGTCGGCGGCCACGTCGATGTCGGCGTCGGGCAGCACCACCATGTGGTTCTTGGCCCCGCCCAGGGCCTGCACCCGCTTGCCGTTCCTGGTCCCCGTCTCGAACACGTGGCGCGCCACCGGGGTGCTGCCCACGAACGACACGGCGTCGATGCCCGGATGCGACAAGAGTGCGTTGACCGCCTCGGAGTCGCCCTGGACGACGTTGAACACCCCGTCCGGGAGGCCGGCCCGGTGGGCCAGGTCGGCCAGGACCAGGGAGGGGCCGGGGTCCTTCTCCGACGGCTTGAGCACGAAGGCGTTGCCGCAGGCCAGCGCATTGGCCAGCATCCACAAGGGCACCATCACCGGGAAGTTGAACGGGGTGATGCCGGCCACCACGCCCACCGGCTCGAGCACCGTGTGCACGTCGACGCCGGTCGACACCTGGGGGCTGAAGGATCCCTTGAGCAGCTCGGGCAGCCCGCAGGCGAACTCCACGCACTCGAGACCCCGGGCCACCTCCCCTAGAGCATCGGACACGACCTTGCCGTGCTGGTGGGAGACGGCCTCGGCCAGCTGATGGCGATGAGAATCGATCAGCTCACGGAAGCGGAACATCACGCTGGCCCGTTTGCTCAGCGAGGCTTCGGCCCAATCGGCGCCGGCGTCGATGGCCACCTTGACCACGTCGTCGATCTCGCCGGCCGAGGCCAGGCTCACGGCCGCCACCTGGCGCCCGAGGGCCGGGTCGAACACCGGCCCGGTGCGCCCCGACGTACCGTCCACCGGCCGCCCGTCGACCCAGTGCCCAATCGTTTCCATACCTAGAAAGTACCGGCTGATCTGGGCCTGTGCACAACGGGGGGCGGACGTCGGGGAAGGGTCCCGGCGCCAATGGTTGACGGTCCAACAAAGTGAGCGTTAGCTTCTTTAGCCACCGCCGGAGGGAGCGACCTTGGTACCGAGCCTGCCCGATGTGCCGATCCGGGTCACCGTCAACGGGACCGTCAGGCACTCGACGGTCGAGGGCCGTCTGACTCTCGCCGACTACCTGCGGGAGGACTGCCGGCTCACCGGCACCCACCTGGGATGCGAGCACGGCGTGTGCGGCGCCTGCACGGTCCTGCTCGACGGGGACGCGGTGCGGTCCTGCCTGATCTTCGCCGTCCAGGCCGACGGGGCGGAGGTGACCACGGTCGAGGGGATCGGCGGTCCCGACGGCGCCCTCGGGGTGGTCCAGGAGGCGTGGCGCGACTGTCACGGGCTGCAGTGCGGCTTCTGCACTCCCGGATTCGTGGTCACGGTGACCGCCTTCTTGCGGGATGTGCCGGACCCGACCGATGGCCAGATCCGCGACGCCCTCTCCGGGAACATCTGCCGCTGCACCGGTTACCAGGGCATCCTGAAGGCGGTGCACCAGGCCGCCGGCCACGCCGTGTCGGGCCCCGGCCAGCCATGAGCGCGACCACCGGAGCGGGCACCACCCGCTACGCCGGGGCCCGCATCAACCGGGTGGAGGACGCCCGCCTGCTGTCCGGGCGGGGCACCTACGTCGATGACATCTCTCGGCCGGGCATGGTGCACGCCTGCTTCGTGCGCAGCCCGGTCGCCCACGCCCGCATCCTCAGCATCGACGTGACTGCGGCGGCCGACCACCCCGGCGTGGTGGCGGTGTACACCGGGACGGAGCTGAACGCCGGTGTGCATGCCCAGTGGCATTCCTCGGTGGGGCCGGCCGGCCCGGAGACGCCCCGGCCCCCGCTGGCCGAGGAGAAGGTCCGATTCGTGGGCGACCCGGTGGCACTGGTCGTGGCGCTGAACCGCCGACTGGCCGAGGACGCGGCCGAGCTGGTCGAGGTGGAATACGACGAGCTGCCGCCGGTCGTGGACTACGAGACAGCCGAGTCGAACCCCATCCTCGTGCACGAGGCGCACGGGTCCAACCTGATCGGCTCGATGGCCGGCGTGGCGAGCGAGCAGATGGCCGATGCCTTCGCCGGGGCGGCCCACGTCGTCAGCGAGACCATCCGCCAGCAGGCCTACGTGCCGGTACCGATGGAGGGGCGGGGCCTGGTGGTCGACTACTCACCGGCCAGCGGCGAGATGACCATCTATTCGGCCACGCAGTCGCCGCACGAAGTACGCCTCTTCTGCTCCCGCCTGCTCGACCTGCCCGAGCACCGCATCCGGGTCGTGATGCGCGACACAGGCGGGGGCTTCGGGCAGAAGATCATGGTGCAACGGGACGAGATGTGCATCATGCTCGCCGGGCTCCTGCTCGGCGTGCCGGTCAAGTGGGTGGAGGACCGCCAGGAGAACCTGCTGGCGGCCGGGCAGTCCCGCCACGAGCACGCCGCGGTGAGGATGGCCTTCGACTCAGGGGGCCGCATCGAGGCGGCTCAGATCGACTTCGTGTCCGATTGCGGTGCCTACCCGACGCCCTGGCCGGTCGGCACCGCGGCCGTGGTGGGCTCCCTCTTTCCCGGCCCGTACCGGGTGCCCCGGGCCACCTTCACGGCCAAGGCCGTGTACACGAACACCGTGGGCCGGTCCGCCTACCGGGGGCCGTGGCAGTTCGAGACCCTGGCCCGGGAGGTCCTCCTCGACATCGCGGCCCGCCGCCTCGACATGGATCCGATGGAGCTGCGGCGGCGCAACCTGCTGCGCCGGGACGAGCTGCCCTACACCAATGCCAACGGCATGCCCTACGACCGTATCTCGCCGATGGAGACCTTCGAGCAGGCCCTCGAGATGCTCGACTACGAGGCGTTCCGGGCCGAGCAGGCCCGGCTGCGGACCGAGGGCCGCTACATCGGGGTGGGGCTGTCCAACTACGTGGAGCCGTCGTCGCCCGGGTTCGGTTACTACGCCACCGAGGCGGCCACCATCCGCATCGAGCCCTCGGGCAAGGTCAACGTGTACATAGCCGGCGGCTCCACCGGCAACAGCATCGAGACGACCGTCGTCCAGCTCGCCGCCGACGCCCTCGGGGCTCGCATCGAGGACGTGGCCACCATCCAGGGGGACACCGCGGTGACCGGATTCGGGGCCGGCGCGGCCGGTAGCCGCAGCGGGTCCATGACCGCCGGCGCCATCCGCGAGACGTCGGCGATCCTGCGGGCCCGCCTGGCCGCCATCGCGGCCCACAAGCTGGAGGCGGCGGTGGAGGACATCGAGCTGGCCGACAGCCGGGCCCACGTGCGGGGCGCGCCGGCCGTGTCCGTCTCGCTGGGTGAGCTGGCCGAGGTCGCCTACTTCGATCCCTTCTCACTGCCGCCGGGGATCCCGGCCGGCCTGGAGGCCAGCGCCCGCTACACCTCCGACACCCGCTTCGTCTGGGTCAACGCCACCCACCTCTGCACCTGCGAGGTCGACGTCGAGACGGGCGGGGTGACGATCCTGCGCTATATCGTCAGCGAGGACTGCGGACCCATGATCAACCCGAACGTGGTGGAGGGACAGATCGCCGGCGGCGTGGTGCAAGGCATCGGCGGCGTGCTGCTCGAGCACCTGGCCTACGACGAGGCCGGCAACCCGATGGCCACCACGTTCATGGACTACCTGTTGCCGATCGCGACCGACGTGCCGATCATCGAGTACGGGCACGTCGAGACGCCCAGTGGTGGCCCGGGCGGTTACAAGGGCGTAGGCGAGGGTGGGGCCATCGGCGCCCCTCCGGCGGTGGTCAATGCGGTGGCCGACGCCCTCTCCCCGTTCGGGGTGGACATCACCCGACTGCCGCTCGGACCGGCCCAGGTCCTGGGCCTGCTCGGCGTCGATTGACCCCTGTCAGAGTTGGTGTCATAGTGGATGGCGCCAATATCGACAATCAATTCGGGTAAGGGGGGGTTCGAGAGATGGGCATGCTGGACGGCAAGGTCGCGGTCATCACAGGGGCCGGGTCCGGGATGGCGAGGGCGTCCACCAGGATCTTCGTTCGCGAGGGGGCCAGGGTGGTGGCGGCCGACATCAGCGGGGCGGAGAAGGACACGGCGGCCGAGGTGGGCCACGATGTGCTGCCCGTGTCGTGTGACGTCACCAAGGAGGACCAGGTAGCGGCCCTCATGCAGGCCGCTCTGGAGGAGTACGGCCGGGTGGACGCGGTGCTCAACGTGGCCGGCATCGGCGGCCCGCAGAAGATCCACGAGCTGACCATGGAGGCGTTCGACTCCACGATGGACGTCAACCTGCGCGGCGTGCTCCTCGGTATGAAGTACGGGATCCGGGCCATGCAGCAGGGCGGTCATGGCGGGGCCATAGTCAACTGGTCGTCGGTCGGCGGCCTCAACGCCTCGACCTTCGGGACCGCCTCGTACTCGGCCAGCAAGGCAGGGGTGATTGCGGTGACCAAGGCGGGGGCGGTCGAGTACGGGCCGGAGGGCATCCGGGTCAACGCCATCTGCCCCGGGTTCATCCTGTCGGAGATCATGGGCGCGGCCGGTCGGGAGCACTTCCCGGAGATGTTCGAGAAGGCCGCCCTGGGCCGGGCCGGCGAGCCCCCGGAGGTGGCCGAGGTGGCCGCCTTCTTGGTGTCGGACCGGGCGTCGTTCGTGACCGGAGCCATCGTCGCGGTGGACGGAGGCTGGTCGGCCAAGCTGGCCTGACCGTTCCCGAGCCCTAGCCGTCGACGGTGGGCCCGCCGGTGGCCGCGTCCCACGTCGCAGCATTGAGGGGGTCGGCGCGCAGCGCCACCTTTTTTATCCGCTTCATGGCCTCCGTCCGCTCCGGGTCGCGCACGAACTCTATGTAGCGGGGCACCATGAACGCCGGCATGCGCTCGGCCAGGAAGGCGTGGAGCGTGGGGGCGTCGAGGTCGGAGTCCTCGTGGCGGACCACGCAGATCTTCACCTCGTCCTCGCCATGGCGGGAGGGCACCCCGATGGCGGCCGTTTCGGACACCCCGGGGTGCTCGTTGACGTAGGCCTCGACCTCGATGGAGGAGATGTTCTCCCCCCGCCGGCGCATGGAGTCCTTCAGCCGGTCCACGAAGTGGTAGCGACCCCGCTCGTCGCGCACCACCCCGTCGCCGGTGTGGAACCAGCCGTTGCGCCATGCCTCGGCGGTCTTCTCCGGCATGCCGTAGTAGCCGACCATCATGCGCCACGGCTGCTCGGTCCGGACGATGAGCTCGCCGATCCGGCCCGCCGGTACCTCGTAGTCGTGCTCGTCCACCACCCGCACCTGATAGCCCGGCGTCACCCACTTGCCGGTCGACTCCCGGTCGGCGCCGACGTCGGGCCCGGCGTAGAGCGGGGTGCCCACCTCGGTGTTGCCGAAGTTGGTCCGCATCACGATGCCGAAACGCCGCTTGAACTCGTCGATGCGGGCCACGACCGGGGCCCCGGCCACGTAGCGCAGCGGATTGTCCAGCTCGCCGGGCTGGGGCGGCTGGTCCAGCAGCCAGTTCATCATGGCCGGGATCAGGGCGGTGACGGTGCAGCCGTGGGTCCGGATGTCGTCCCAGAACGCCTGCGTCTTGAACGAGTCCCTCAGCACCACCTGCCCCCCGGGGAAGCCGAGCCAGGCCAGCGGCAGCATGCCCGATAGGTGGAAGACGGGAAACGGGCAGTAGTAGACGTCGTCGGCCGACATGTCGATCCACGACTCGTTGGGCCACATGCGGCCCCACGGCACCAGCACCCCCTTGGACGGGCCGGTGGTCCCGGAGGTGTAGCTGATGCAGGCGATCTCGTGGCGCTGCGGCACGTCCAGGTCGGTGGCGGGGGAGGCGCCGTCCCACAACTCCTCGGCCGTGACCAGCGGGAGCGGGAACCCGGGCGGCAGGGCGTCCGCTCCGGCATCGGCGACGATCACCAGGCGCAGCCGGTCCAGCTCGGGTGCCACCTCGGCCACCCGGTCGAGGAACTCGACACTGCATATCATCTGCTCGGCCCGGCAATTGGTGAGCAGGTAGGCCAGCATCCGGCCCCGGAAATCGACATTGACGCCGGTCTGCACGGCCCGCAGCCAGGCCAGGCCGAGCCAGTGCTCCTCGGCGGTGATGGAGGTGCGGACCATGGTGGGCACGTTGTCCCCACCCTTGATGCCGCTCGACCGGAAGGCGTCGGCCCAGCGCAGAGCCGCCTGGTGCAGCTGCCCGTAGGACCGGGTCGCGCCGTGCACGTCGCGCAGGAAAGGCCGGTCCGGCTGGCGGTCGGCCCAGTTCCGGATGGCCCCCGGCAGCGTCTCGGTCGGATCGAAGGTGGGCGGCACGGCTCGGGACATACGGGCCCAAGGTAGCCGCGCCCGGGGCGCCGCTGAGTGGGTGCTCACTACAATGGGGGTATGTCAGTCGCCGAACCCGAGGTGCGGATCATCGATGCGGACACCCACCTGACCGAGCCGGCCGATCTGTGGACGGCCCGCATGCCCGCCCGGTGGAAGGCCCGGGCGCCGCAGGTGCTCCGCCACGAGCCCACGGGGACCTGGCGCTGGACCATCGGCGACCGCTGGTGCAGCATGGTCGGCAACTACAGCATGGCCGGCTGGAAGGAGTTCCCACCCTCCTGCCCGCCCACCCTGGCCGACGCCGACCCGGCCTGCTACGACGCCCGGGCCCGATTGGCGCACATGGACGCCAACGGCATCTTCGCCCAGGTGCTGTACCCCAATGTGATCGCCTTCGAGGGCCACGCCTTCATGGCCCTCGACGACGAGGAGCTGAAGCTGGCCTGCGTGAGTACCTACAACGACTACCAGGCCGAGTTCGCGTCCGAAGCGCCGGAGCGCTTCGTCACCCTGGCCGTGCTGCCGTTCTGGGACCTGAGTGCTTCGCTGGCCGAGCTGCGCCGGTGCCACGCTCTCGGCCACCGAGGCGTCCTTTGGGCCGCGACCATGGACAAGCACGGGCTCCCCGATTTCACCAACTCCCACTGGGACCCGCTCTACTCGCTCGCCCAGGAGCTGGGCCTGTCCATCAACTTCCACGTCGGCGTGGGCAACACGGCCGAGGAGATCGAGCAGGCCATGAACCGCGACGGCTACGACCCGGCTTTCAACGCGGCCCGCTCGTCGATGTCGTTCATCAGCAATGCCCGCACCATCGGCCTGCTGCTCACCAGCGGACTGTGCGACCGGTTCCCCCGGCTGGACTTCGTCTCGGTGGAGAGTGGCTTCGGCTACGTCCCATTCCTGTTGGACAGCCTCGACTGGCAGTGGTTGAACGCCAACGCGCCGGCCCACTACCCCGACCGGCTTCTGCCGAGCGAGTACTTCCGCCGGCAGGTGTACGCCATGTTCTGGTTCGAGAAGGAGTCCCTCGACCTCCTGCCCCGCTACCAGGACAACGTGATGTTCGAGACCGACTTCCCACACCCCACGTGCCTGCAGCCGGGGCCGGGCAGCGCCGCCCCCTCCCCGGCCGAGGTAATCGCCCGCGACACCGCCATCGTGGGGCCCGAGGTCATGCGCAAGGTCCTCCAGGACAACGCCAGCCGGGTGTACCACATCGATTAGGCCGTCAGGGGCGCTCGGAGGAGACGATCCACATGGCCACGCAATTCGAGTAACCGCCCGCGGCATGGCCCAGGGCCAGGCGGGCCCCGTCGATCTGATGCTCGCCGGCCCGGCCGGTGACCTGCATGGCGGCTTCGGCGAAGCGGACCAGGCCGGCCGCCCCGATGGGATTGGCGCCGAGCAGGCCGCCCGACGGGTTGACCGGCATGGCGCCGTCCGGCCAGGTGTCACCCGCTTCGACCATCCGCCATCCGCCCCCCTTCGGGGCCAGCCCCACGTTCTCCAGCAGCAGCGGCTCCATCCAGCTGTAGGGGACAAAGAGCTCCGCCACGTCCAGCTCCGACGCCGGGTCGGTGATGCCGGCCTGCCGGTAGACCGCCGCCGCGCCGTCCCGCCCGCAACGGGGATCCACGTTGTCGTGGCCGGGAGCCACCGGCGGCTCCGTGCGCGATGCCACCGCGTGGACCCATGCCGGGCCGGGACCCGACACGGCCGCCTCCGAGCACAGCACCATGGCGCACGCGCCGTCCGACGACGGCGACGAGTGCAGAAGCCGGATGGGGTCCCACAGCATCCGGGAGGCGGCGATGGCCTCGAGGGTGATGTCGGCCTTGCGGACCTGGGCCAGCGGGTTGGCGAGCGCGCACCGGCGGTCCTTGTAGGCGGCCAGGTCCCCGATGTGATCCGGCGCCCCCGACCGCTCGATGTACTCGCGGCAAAGGGCGCCGAACAGGCTGCCCGTGCCGCCTTGCCATCGGGGCTCGAACGGGACGTGCTGCAGGGTGGCCCCGGCGGCCCGCCCCTCCGACTGCTTCTCGAAGGCCACGACGAGCACCCGTGAATGGACCCCGGCCCCGATGAGGGCGACGCCGGTGGTGGCCGCCATGCCCCCGGCGTTACCGGAGGTGTAGGCCCGCAAGACCGGCTTGCCGGCTGCGCCCAGCGCGTCGACCAGGAGCAGCTCCGGCGACATGACGCCTTCGAGGATGTCGGGGGCCTTGCCGATCACCACCGCCTCGATGTCGGCCCAGTCCACGCCGGCGTCGGCCAGGGCCCGCGCCGCGGCCTCGCGCACCAGGCCGCCGAGGGTGACGTCGTGGCGCGCCGCGGCATGCCGGGTCTGGCCGGTGCCGGCCACCGCGCAGCGTTCAGGCATGGTCGTCCCGGTCAGCCACCGCCGGCCTTCGCGTCGCGTTCAGGCATGGTCGTCCCGGTCAGCCACCGCCGGCCTCCAGTAGTACCAGCAGGTTGTGCTGGAGGCACGGGCCGTTGGTGGCATGGCCGACCACCCGGCCGGCCTGCCCGGCCATGATCGCCTCGGCCGCCATCCCGACCCGGATCAGACCCGTCACCATGAGCGGGTCGGCCGGGAGCGCGCCGCCCGACGGGTTGACCCGGCCCACCCGCCGGGCGCCGATGGCCTCGGTGACGATCAGCTCCTGATGGCTGAACGGGGCATGGATCTCCAGTACGTCGAGATCGGAGCCGGGTAGCCCCAGGTCGGCGGCCACGGCCGCGGTCGACGGCGAGGTGGTGAGGTCACGGGCACCCAGGTAGTGCCGCTCCATGCGGTGGGCGGCGCCGGCGATCCACGCCGGGACCCGGCGGGCTCGGCCGGCCAGATCACCGGTGACCATGACGACGGCGGCCGCCCCGGACACGACGGTCGAGCAGTCGGCGGCCCGCAGAGGGGAGGCCACGTAAGGCCGACCGAGTAGCTCTGCCGGGTCGGTGCCGGGACGGCGGGCGGCCACGATGCGGGCCAGGTCGGCTTCGCGGCAGCGGCCCGAGTCGATCAGGGCCCTGGCCTGCAGGGCGGCCAGGGCGGCGAGCGGTGGGCCGAGCGGGGCCACGGTGTAGGGATCGAGCTGCAGTTCGAGCACCGACCGCCGGTCCGACGCGCTGGGCCGGCCGAACGCGCAGACCAGGGCGGCCCGCCCCTCCCCGGCCAGGAGCCGGATCCACGTCTCGTAGAAGGCGAACGCGCCGTCCCCGTCGAGGTGGGAGTGCGGGCGCGGCGGCCAGCCGGGGAGAGCGTCGAAGGCACCCATCATCCCGCCCACGAGGCCCCCCAGGAACTCCGAGCTGGCCGTCCCGAGGACATCGATCTGGTCCGGGGCCAGGCCGCTGTCCTCCAGGGCAGCGGCGACGACCGGGGCCAGCAGCTCGGCGTCGGTGCGGCCTCCGTCGGGGGCGGCCGGGTGGGGGGCGGCCGGGTGGGGTGGGGCCGGGTGGGGTGGGGCCGGGTGGGGTGGGGCCGGGTGGGGTGCGGTCAGGTCGGCTGCGAACCCGGTGACGGCCACCTCGATCATTGGGCCCGACCTTTGTCGCCGGCCGGCCGGAAGTACCGGATGCTCTCCCATGTCGGGGCCAGGTCGGCGTCGGCCACCCACACCGGCTCCACCCGTAGCCCCACCCGGGCGACCCCTTCGTCGGCCTCGCCGAGCAGGTGGGCGAAGGGCACGGAGGCTCCGTCGAGGCGGATCCAGGCGCAGGTGAACGGCAGATCGAGGGTCAGGCCCGGGGACGGGGTGTGCACCACGGTGTAGGCGGTCACGGTCCCGGACCCGGTCAGCTCCAGGGCGCCCATCGGACTGCCCCCGCAGGCCGGGCACTGCGGACGGGGCGGTACATAGACCGCCCCGCAGCCCGGGCAGCTCCCCCCCATGATGCGCCGCTCGGCCAGTGAGTGCAGGAAACCCGAGAGAGTCACCCCGGGCTCGTAGATGTAATCGACCCGCACCTCTGAGACCACGTGGATTGGCCCTCCGGCCGGGGGTGGCAACTGGTCGTCGGGGCCCGGGTCGTCGTCGGGGCCCGGGTCGTCGTCGGGGGCCGGGTCGTCGTCGGGGCCCGGGTCGTCGTCGGGGGCCGGGTCGTCGTCGGGGCCCGGGTCGTCGTCGGGGACGAAAGCCCGGATGTCCGTGATGGCGGACGAGCGGTCCTCGGCCCAGTCGGCCCTTACGGCCAGTCCGCGGCGCAGGTGCTCAGGCCGGTCCACGTCGACGAAATGGAGCAGCGAGGTGTCCGCCCCGTGCAGGCGGATCAGTGCCAGGGCCCGGGGTCGGCCCTTCCGGCCGCCACGGTAGGGCTCCTTGCCGAGGCCTCGGTGGGGCTCCTCGTCGCTCCCTCGGTCCGGCCCCTCCACCCAGGTCCATGTCTCGACTCGGCCCCGATCAGCCACCGCCACGAATTCGACGGTCGGGTCGCCGGTCACCGGATCCCAGTCCACGGGCGGCACCGTCACCCGGCCGTCGGCTCCCCGGCTGCCCCGGATCCGGCCGTGGGCCAAGCCGTCCAGGAAGGTGCTCTCGGCCCGGCCCAGGCTGCGCCTGAACGACATGGCCAGTTGGTGCCTGGCCCGGAGGGGAGCGGTCACCCGGCTGCCCGCAGTAAGAGGCAGCCCACGTAGGGCGTTGCCCCGACGCCGACCACACCGACGCGCGCCGGCTGTACTTGCCGGTTCCCGGCCTGGCCGCGCAGCTGGAGGCATACCTCGTGCACGAACCCGAGGCCGTGGAGGCGCCCCCCTGACAGCTGGCCGCCGTTGGTGTTGAGGGGCAGCTCACCGCCGAGTCCGATGCGCGACCCGTCCTCCACGAACCGTCCCCCCTCGCCGATGGGACAGAAACCGAGGGCCTCCAGCCACAGCAGCGTCAAGATGCTGAACCCGTCGTAGAGGCCGGCTATGTCGACGTCGGCCGGTCGGAGTTCGGTGCGGGACCACATCTGGGCCGCAGCCCGCCGGGCCGGGTGCAGATCGCGGTGCTGGGCGTAGTCAGGCCGCCCCGATGGAGCGACCCCCATGGCTTCCAGGTGGACGGAGGGATGGGGGGTGTCGGGAGCGTAGGACGCCGCGGACAGCACCAGCGCGGTCGACCCGTCGCAGTGGACGTCGCAGTCCAAGAGGCACAGCGGGTCCATGATCATGCGGGCGACCAGGTAGTCCTCGACGGTCAGCTGGTCGCGGTACACCGCCTTGGGATTGAGGGCGGCGTGGCGGCGAGCCGTCAGCGCGATCTGGGCCAGCTGCTCCCGTGTGGTGCCGTACTCGTGGAAGTGGCGGCGGGCCAGCAGGGCGGGTCCCACAGGGCCCGGCCCGCCTCCGAAGGCGGTGATCCATGGAGGGGGACCGGCAGGTGGACCCACCGTTCGGCCGGCGGCCCGGGCCTCGATCCGGGCCGATCCTTCCGTGACGGTTCGGTAGACGACCACATGGCGGGCCAGGCCGCCACTGATGGTCAGCGCGGCATTCAGCACCGGCCCGAGCTGGGCCGGTCCCTCGAAGCCGCCGATGATCACGCCCGGCGCCACCTGCAGGGCGTCGTAGACCTCGGTGAGCGGCGGACCGGCGAACCCGGGCCCGAGGGCGGTGCCCCCACCCGGGTAGGTCATCAGCCCGTCCACGTCCTCGGGGCGCAGGCCGGCGTCGTCGAGGGCCTCGGTTACCGCATCCAGTGTGAGGGACAGGGCCGAGCGGCCCAGCCGCCGACCGACCTCCGACTGCCCGATACCCGAGACCACCACGGCGTCCTCGAACTTCGCCACCCCTCTATCCGGCTCCCGCAGGGGCGTGCCCGCTGGTCACTCCGGCGACTGGTTGGCCGCCAGAAGCGGTCCCGATGTGATCTGCTGCCACTCGGCGGCGTGTTCGCGCACGGCCGCCTCCGCCTCCTCGAGGCGCCCGTCGGCGTCGTCGACATATATGACCCGGACCTGCTCCGAGTCCCGGAGGATCTCCAGCACCTCCACCCCATCCGGTCCGGCCGTGTAGAAGTAGGGCGTGCCCGCCTGCACCGTGAAGCAGTC
Source organism: Actinomycetes bacterium (assembly GCA_021808785.1). Lineage (GTDB taxonomy): Bacteria > Actinomycetota > Acidimicrobiia > Acidimicrobiales > Palsa-688 > JAKCDU01. The sequence goes on from JAKBAX010000058.1 coordinate 16,352, forward strand.
ACCGGGGCGCAGTACCTCGTCCCGTCCCATGAAGTCGACCGCCGAACCCGACACCACCACGTACAGGGTGTCCACGTCGTGTTTGTGACGGAACAGGGGAAAGCCGGGTTTGAAGTACAGGTAGACGACCGACAGCCCGCCCTCCTCCGGCCGCTGGTGCACCAGGAGCCGGGTCATCGAGCACTCCGAGCTCGCCAGCCGGGTGGCGACCTCCCGCAGGTGCTCGTTGGCGCCGAAATCGCTGGTGCTGACCCCGCTCTGGTGCAATTCCGGGGCTGTCGCCGCCCGGTGGACCTGCACCCCGACGGTCGCCTGTCGCTCCTGAGTCAATCGACCTCCCCTGGTCCTGGACCTCGTACTGCTGCGCTCCAGCCCCGCTTCAGGCTGAGTGAGCGCTCATCTTATCGGGAGGGATTACACTGCCCGAGCCGTGGGCTTCGGGATCCGTGCAATGGTTGGGCGCTGATGGCCGGACCGCTCGCCGGATGTCGGATCGTCGAACTGGCCGGAATCGGCCCGGGGCCCTTCGCTGCCATGATGCTGTCCGATCTGGGCGCCGAGGTGCTCCGGGTGGATCGGGCCCAGGCGGTCGACCCGACCGGGGATCCGCCGGTCCGGGACGTCAACGCCGGCGCTCGGTGGCCATCGACCTCGAGCACCCGGCTGGCCGGCAGACCCTCCTGCGGCTGGTCGAACGAGCCGACGCGGTCATCGAGGGCTTTCGCCCGGGCGTAACCGAACGGCTGGGCATCGGCCCCGATGACTGCCTGGCCCGCAGTCCCTCGCTGGTCTACGGGCGCATGACCGGCTGGGGCCAGGACGGCCCGCAGGCTCAGGCGGCCGGGCGGGACATCAATTACGTTGCCCTGTCGGGCACCCTCTCCATGATCGGTCGGGCCGGCGACCCCCCGGACCCACCGCTCAACCTGGTCGGTGACTTCGGTGGCGGCGGTCTCCTGCTGGCCCTCGGAGTGGTGAGTGCCATGTTCGAGGCGTCCCGTTCGGGGATGGGCCAGGTCGTCGACGCGGCGATGGTCGACGGCGCGGCCCTGCTGGCCGGGATGATTCACGGCCTCCGCTACCGGGGGGACTGGGGCCCCCGGGGTACGAACCTGCTCGACAGCGGGGCCTGGTTCTACGAGGTGTACGAGACGTCCGATGGCCGGTACATCTCCCTGGGAGCCATAGAGCCCGGGGCCCAGGCCAGGTTGCTGGACTCCTTCGGGCTGTCGGGGGAGATCCCGGTCAGCGCCGCCCGGTCCGAGTGGCGGGCCATCAAAGCGAGGGTCGCCGAGGTGGTTCGCACCCACACCCGGGCAGAATGGGTGCGCCCGGTTGGAGGGCACCGAGGCCTGCTTCGCCCCGGTCCTCGAACCGGACGAGGCGGCGGCCCACCCGCACAACGCGAGCCGCCACCTGTTCGTCGACATGGGAGGGGTGGTCCAGCCGGCGCCGCCCCCCCGCTTCAGCCGGACCCCGCCGGTGATCGCCGGCCCTCCGCCCCGCCCGGGCCAGCACACCGACGAGGCGTTGGTCGACTGGGGCCTGACCGAGGCCGAGGTCTTCGACCTGCGGGCGACCGGCGCCGTGGCCCGAGCCTGCGGGCGGCGCGCCTTCCGCCTGGGCGGGGTTGCGCGCGGCAGCTCGACACCTTGGGCCGCCACCGCCAAGGAAGGAGCCGACGGTCAAGGATCGTAATTGTGCAGAAGGGTTGAACTATTCAACCCTTCTGCACAAATGGCGGCACCCGAGGGGCTGGCGGGG
>JAKBAX010000453.1 GCA_021808785.1 Actinomycetes bacterium
TGGACCGGCTGGTGTCGGGGGAAGATGCGACCGACCAGATCCACAAGCGCTATATCCGGGCCGACGGCTCTGTGGTGTCGGTGCTGCGGACCACCACGGTCATACGCGACACCGACGGAGCGGCGACGGGACTCTTCACCCAGGCGGTGGACGTCACCGCCATCACCGAGATGCAGGAGGCGATCGGTGGCTCCAAACGGCGCTTCGAGGCCCTCGTGGCCCACGCCTACGACCTGATCCTCCTCCTTGATCCGATAGGGCGCATCACCTATGCGTCGCCGGCGGCCGAGCGGGTCCTCGGATACGAACCCGAGCAGCTCGGGGGCCGGGCCGCGTTGGGCTTCGTCCACCCCGACGACCGGGAGGCGGCTCGCCGGGTCTTCGCCGAGCGGAGCGGGGCGGCGGGACCCGTGGAACCGGCGGGCTACCGGGTCCGCCATTCCGACGGCAGCTGGCGCGACGTCGAAGTGGTGGCCACCAGCGGGTTCGACGATCCGACGGTCGCGACGGTGGTGCTCAACGTCCGGGACGTCACCGAGCAGGTCGGGTACCAGCGGCGCCTGGAGATGGGCGAACGGCGCTTCCGCACCCTGGTCGCCAACTCCTGGGACATGATCTCCCTCCACGACACCGAGGGCCGGTATGTGTACTGCAGCCCGGCGGCGGCCCAACTGGGCTACGACCCCGACGACCTGATCGGCACCAGCCCCCGCGAGCTGATCCACGCCGACGACCGGGCGGGCGTGGGCGAGGCCTTCGCGCAGGTGCTCGGGCTCGATTCCCGGTCGGTCACCTTCGAGTACCGGGTCAGCCACCGCGACGGCTCGTTGCGGTGGGTGGAGTCGATCGCCCAGAACCGCCTGGCCGATCCGGCCATCGCGTCGGTCGTCGTCACGACGCGAGACATCTCCCAGCGCCGCCTGAGAGCCCGCCAGCAGCAGGCCGTGGCCGAACTGGCCCAGGACGCTCTGCGGGGCGGACCGGTCGAGCACCTGTTGGAGAAGATCCCCGCCACCGTCGCCGACGCGCTGGCCGTGGCCGACTGCCGGGTGGTGCGCTTCGAGGCCGACGGGACCACCACGCTGATGTCCTCCGCCCACCCCGACCGCCCGCGTCGAGACGAGGCCGGCCATCCAGCGTGCACCGTGGCGGTCACTCCGGCCACCGGCCGCTCCGGCATGCTCGCCGTCTACGGCTGCGGCCCGAACGGCTTCGGGGCCGACGAGATGGCCTTCCTGGAAAGCGTCGCCAGCATCCTGGCCAGCGCCTTGAGTCGCCGCAACGTCGAGGAGGAACTGCGTCACCAGGCGGTGCACGACCGGCTCACCGATCTGCCCAACCGGGCACTGTTGAAGGACCGCCTGGAGACGGCGCTGGCCCGCCTGAGCCGGCGATCCGGCCGGGTGGCGGTGCTCTTCGTGGACCTGGACAATTTCAAGCTGATCAACGACAGCCTCGGGCACACCCTCGGCGACTCGGTCGTCGCCGCGGTCGCCGAGCGCCTGCGAGGGGCGGTCCGCCATCCCGACACCGTGGCCCGCTTCGGGGGGGACGAGTTCGTCATCGTCATCGAGAGCGACGAGCCGAGCTCGATCGAGCACCTGGCCGACCGCATCCGCCGGGCCATCGCGGCCCCGATGACCGTCGCCGACAGGACCATAACGGTGACGGCCAGCATCGGCTTCGCCTCCACCGCCGAGCGGTCCACCTCCGCCGACAGCCTCCTGGCCGACGCCGACATGGCCATGTACGAGGCCAAGGCGGCCGGCAAGGACAGCGTGGCCCGCTTCACCGCCGAGATGCGCCACCGCACCAGCCGCCACCTGGAGACCGTGTCGGGCATCGGGCGGGGGATCGAAGCCGGCGAGTTCCTCCTGCACTACCAGCCGATATTCGACCTGGCGACCGGCCAGGTGGAGACGCACGAGGCCCTGCTGCGCTGGCAGCACCCCACCTCGGGACTGCTGCTGCCGTCCCAGTTCATCGGTTACGCCGAGGCGTCGGACCTGATCATCCCCCTCGGCCGGTGGGTCCTCGACACCGGCTGCAACCAGTCGGCCACCTGGCGGCGGGCGGGCCGGCCGGCCAAGGTGTCCATGAACGTGTCCGGACGCCAGCTGACCGGGGCCGACGTCGCCGGCGACGTGGCCGCGGCCCTGCAACGAAACGGGGCCGACCCGTCCGACATCTACCTGGAGGTCACCGAGACCGCCCTCATCTCCGACCGCGACCGGGCCCGCGCCGCACTGGTCGCCCTGCGCGACCTCGGGGTGCACCTCGGGCTCGACGACTTCGGGACCGGGTGGTCGTCGCTGTCCCAGCTGGCCCACCTGCCGTTCGACTTCGTCAAGATCGATCAGAGCTTCGTGCGGGACCTCGAGTCCGACCGGCGGAAGGCGGCCCTGCTCGAGAGCATCCTGGCCCTGTGCTCCACCCTCGGCCTGCGCGTCATCGTGGAAGGGGTCGAGACGGCCAGCCAGCTCGAGCATCTCCAGCGGCTCGGGGTGCGCCTGGCGCAGGGATTCCTGCTCGGCCGCCCGGTCCCGCCGGAGCGGACGGTGCCGACCATTCCCCTGTTGCGACCCCACCGGGGCCGGGGCGGTCAGGCCGGTTCGGTCGCGGCCCGCAAGGGAGGGCCGGCGGCGGTCACGATGCCACCCCATGTGCCGGTCACCGCCACCGGCCGGGCGGCATCGGCGTAGACCTCGAAGCTCGGGGGAACGCCAGGTGCGGCGGAAGTCCTCGGGTCACCGACCCCGGTTGGCGTCGCGATAGCTGCGATAGACCGCCAACAGGGCCAGCTTCTGGTCTGCGGTGAGCGCGGAGTCGGCGCCTATGGCCTCCTCGGTGGTCGCCGGCGGGCCGCCTTCGCCCCGCCCGTCCGGGCCGCCGAGGAGTCCGGCCTGGGCCAGGAACAGGTCAGCCGACAGGTCGAGGGCCTCGGCGATGGCCTTGACGACCCTCAGTGATGGGTCGTGGAGCCCTCTTTCGAGCTGGCTCAGGTAGGGGTTGGAGACAGAAGCCCGCTCGGCCAGGTCGCGCAACGACAGCTTGGCCAGTCGACGTTGGCTGCGGATGAACTCGCCGAGCAGTTGGCGCTGCGCCGGCCAGATGCTGTCGTCTGCCATCGCGGCCCACCGTATCCCGGCACGGTCCATCGCTACGACGGCCCCGCCCTGCGGCCGGACCGGCCCGCCGCCGGGTGTATGCGGCCGGACCGGCCCGCCGCCGGGTCTATGCGGCCGGACCCGTCCGCCGCCGGGTGTATGCGGCCTGGATCGCCCGGTGGGCCTACTTGGTACTCGTCGCCTTGGTGGCGGCCGGCTTCGAAGACGCCGGTGCCGTCGGGG
>JAKBAX010000454.1 GCA_021808785.1 Actinomycetes bacterium
GCCAGGCGATGTAGCGGCGGACCATATCACCCTGTTCGAAATGGTCCTTGTGGTCCGTGCCGTCCAGGGCGAAGTAGCGGAGAGCAGCGAAGTGGCACTCGATTAACCGGCCCTCGGGTCAGGTCAAGGGGAAGTTCTCGATCATCCCGAGTTCTTGAGGCGCCGTAGGTGCTTGTCGATGCTGTCGATCACCCGTTGGTGGCGGGCGGCTTCGGAGCCCCATCCTCGGCTGGTGGCGTCGTCGCGTAGGGCGGTGATGTCGTCGAGTTGAGCCTGGAGGGCTGGGCCGAACTCGGTGGTGGTGACGAAGTTGTCGCACTGCTCGCAGATGTTGGCGTAGGGGCAGGCGTCGGCGACGAGGTCCCGGGAGCAGTAGCCGTGGGCGACGCGGGTCTTGAGCATCTCCGAGCGGAGCCAGTCGACCCGGTCGGGCACGGCGGTCTTGGCGAGCGGCGCGATGACCAGGGCGCTGCGGGTGCGGACCTTGCCCATGGCCGCCTCGTAGGCGGCGCGCACGGTTGGCGAGGCGATGGAGGCGTAGCGCAGGGTCATCTCGGCGGAGACGTGACCGAGGACGGCCATCAGCGCTTGGAGTGACATGCCGGCGTTGACGAGGCTGGTGGCGTAGGTGTGGCGCAGCTGGTGGGGGGTGACGTGGAGGGGTTTGCCGGCCCTGCCGGTCAGTCCGGCGGCGGTGACGGCGGTGTCGAGACCGTGGCGGAGCTTGTAGGCGCTGAGACGGCGTCCTCGGTCCATGAAGAGGAACTCGGCGGGTCGGCCGTCGCGGGGATGGGCGACGGGCCGTTGGCGTCCCCGGTGCGCCATCCAGGCGTCGAAGGCGGCGAGGGTGGCGGCGTCGAGGGGGACGGTCCGCTCGGTGCCGAGCTTGCCGAGGGGGACCTTGACCCAGGTGCCGTGAGTGGGGGTGTCCCACAGGCAGTCGAGCTCGAGGTCGAGCAGCTCGCCGAGGCGCATCCCGGTGCCGCGCAGGATGGTGATGCCGGTTCGGGTGAAGGGGTCGTCGAGGGAGGCGACCGCGGCCATGAGGTCCCGGTCGGCGTCGGGAGGAAGCGCCCGGGGAAGGGGCCGGTCGAGGCGAGGGACGTCGGAGGCGAAGACCAACGGCCGGGAGGGCCGCTCGGCCCAGCCCCAGATGGCGAGGTCTTCGAAGAAGGCGCGGAGATCGACGACCGCCCGCTTGGACACCGAGGCAGAGACGGGCTTGTCCCGGGCCAGCCATCCCCGCCACGGGCGGCCGTGGTTCCAGATCAAGAACCCGTCGACATGCGCTCGTTCGAGCTGCTCGAGCCGGCGCACCTGTGGGTGGTCGGCGGCCAGGTACTCGCCGAAGACGATCAGGCTGTCGGCTCTCATGAGGACCGTGGAAGGCCGCAAGGTGGTGGCGACGACCTCCAAGTAGCGCAGCGCCACCCGGCGGATCTCTGGCTGTGGGAGAGCTTCGAGCGTCTCGGCCAAGGTGGCTGCCCGCGGCCGGTTGTGGCGAGGCGTGGCCGAGCAGATGCCCAGCTCGTAGCAGGCCTGGTGGAGACTGAAGGCTCTGGCGTGGTTGTGGCTTCGGGTGTCGCGCCCGGCGGAGGGAGCAGCGTCGACCGCGGCGGTGAAGGCGTCGAAGTCGTCGTCGGTCAGCTCGGCGAGGGTCTTGGCCGCCCAAAGGCACATGATCGCGAGGCCGCCCCGGCTGACGTCTCGGGCCCAGTTCTCCGACCAGCGGAACCGTCCGGCGACCTCGATGATCCGTTCGACGTCGCCGGGATGACGGCGGCCCCACTCCGCGTAGAGGTCGCCGGGCGTCTTGGCCAACAGCAGGTCCAGGTCGGGAGTCAAGGCGCCTTCGAGGAAGCACCATGTGATGAACGACCACGCCCCGCTCCGGGCCAGGTCGGCGAGGCGAGCGGGGGCCGCTCGGAGCATCCAGGCGGTCAGGTCCGGGTGCGCTTCGAGCAGGCGGCGGGCTGCGTTGCGCCGCAGCCGCTTGGCGTCCGGGCCGATCGGAAGGCCGGCCACGAACCGGGCGTAGTCGATCAACACGTCGGGCGCCTCGGCTGCTTGCAGGGTGGCGAGCGCAGAGACGCTCATCGCAGGGCCGCCCGGGCCTGGGCGAACTCGGCCGCCAGCGTGTCGGGCGAGAGGTGCACGTAGCCGGCGGTGGTCTCCGGCGACGCGTGCCCCATCAGCTCGCGCAACACCAGAAGGTCGATCCCGGCGCCGGCCAGCTCGGTGCCGTAGGTGTGGCGAAGCCGGTGCGGTCGCACCCGGGTGGCGCCAGAGCTCGCCCGGTGAGTTCGGAAGATCCGGCGCATCCCCGCCTCCGTCATCGCTGCCCCCGTGGTCGGGCCGCGCAGCACCACGAAACACTCCGGCGTCCGGCAACCCTTCGGGCGTTCGGCGTGCAAGTAGGCGGCGACCTCGACGAAGAACGCCCCGTCGACAGGAACGGTACGCTCCCGGTTGCCCTTGCCGATCACCCGCACCCGACGCAGGCCCATGTCCACATCCGCCAGCCGCAAACCGCGGACCTCCGCGGCCCGCAGGCCGCCGAGCACCATCGCCAGAGCCATCGCCCGGTCCCGGTGGCTGCCCAGGTCGGAGATGAACGCCGAGACCTCGGCCGGCTCCACGCTCTCAGGCAGCCGCCGAGGCTGGCGGACCAAGCGCCCTCCCGTCGCCGCCTTGCGGGGACCGATGTGGCCGAGCATGCCCCGCGCCTTCGGTCTCAGGCCGGTCGCCCGCCGCCCTGCCGGCACCGGGCTGTCGGTGCGGACGCCGGCGATGACCGCGTACTCGAACATCCCCCGCACCGCGGCGATCCGCCGGTTCATCGTCGCTGGAGCCGCCCCCCGCCGGGCCGACACGCTGACCACCTTCGCCCCTGCGCTCGGCGTCGGGCGACCCTGCCAGTCCAGGTAGTCGAACAAGTCGGTCGCCACGACGTCGACGGCCGTCGCTCCCCGCTCAGCCAAGAACCGGCCGAAGTTCAACAGGTCGAACGCGTAGCCCCGCACCGTGCCCTGCGCGAAGCCACGAACTGAGAGATGGCCGAGGTAGCTGTTGGCCAACTCGTCGATCGGGCCACCACCGGCCAGGCGATAGGCACCCTCACTGCGAACAACCCTGAGGTCCATCAGGCTCTCCTTGGAGTCGAGTATGCGACCCCGCCAGGCGCCCGAGGTGGATGCTCAGGCCGCGAGGCGGAGACCGACCCCCAAAGGCCGGTAAACCCATATGCGGTTGAGCCAGCTGGCGTCCGTGGGGACGTAAGCAAGCTCGACGTTGTTGGCGGCCGCCCATTCGCCGACGCGACTGTCCTTCCTGGTCGACAGGTGC
>JAKBAX010000455.1 GCA_021808785.1 Actinomycetes bacterium
TGGCGTCGGTGGTGAGGGGCACGTTGACGAACGCGCCGGCCGCCCCGCCGGCGGTGGCGATGCGTTGGACGACCGAGCCCGTGCCGGCTCCGTTGTCACCCCCCACGTAGAGCGCCGATCCGTCGCGGCTGGCAGTCATGGTGGTCACCAGCCGTACCGGCTTCACGAGCGCCGTCTGCCACAGGGGCAGCGAGCCCCTTACCAGAGGTAATGACACCGCAAGTGCCACCGACTCGGTGGCCGTCCGGGCCACCGAGTAGACCGCCGACCCGTCGGGTGCCACCGCATTGTCGACCGGTGCGTAGCCGATAGGCACTCCGGTCCAGTAGGCCACGGGGCCGCCATTGGTCGGCACCTCTGCGAGGAACCCGTCCCGACCCGTGTTACACGCGGCGATGACGGCCGACCCGTCCGGGGCGGATGCGAGGGAGCTGCACGTGGGCGAGCCCCCCGCCACCGGGTCGGCCAGCGTGGCGATGGGGGCGAAGGCGGGAGGGCCGGGGCCGAGGGTGATCGAGTAGACGGTGCCGGTGCCTGAGACGCCGAAGGCCCGGTAGGGGTCGGTCGGGTCCATGGCGTAGGCGACGGGCGCGATACCGGTCAGGCGTCCGACGGTTGCTCCGCCGGGCACCGAGAAGACCCACACGACGGGCGGGATGACGAGCAGCGTCGCGAAGGTGGTGACGGTGGCGATTCCGAGGGTGGCGGTGGAGTTGATGGCCGTCGCCGACACGGTGGTATTGGTTTCCTGCCCTATCACCACGCCGGGTGCGCCGGCCAGCCCGTTGATGGGCAACTCGTCCTCGCCGTCACCGACGGTGACATATACCCCGTAGGGCGCGCCGGCCGTGCCGGCGGCGGCCCGGTTCGGCGATCCGAGGACGGCGGCGAGAACACCGGCCAGCACGACCGCGGCCACCGCCGCACGCACCGGGCGGGGGACCGGGCGCCGCCGTCGTCGGGTCACCGGGCCGTCACCAGAGTCCCGGCGTAGTACACCCCCGGGTGGCAGGCGTTGGAACAGCCGGAGACGGTCATCACCATCTTGTCCCCCGGGCTGAACACGGTCGGCGATACCCAGTGGTAGTCCAGGTCGCGAAAGTCGGCCATCGACCACTGCATGAGGACCGTGCCGCTTCGCGCCAGGGTGAGGGTGCCGTTGTCCCCGGCGGCGTTCTGGATCAGCATGTCGGTCACCTGCAGGGTCCGGCCGAACGGGACGACATAGATGGTGCGGGTGCCGTTGCCGGAGGCCACACTGGATCCGTTGACGGTCAGGCCGACCGAGCCTCCCGACGCCGCGGCCACCGCCGCCACCGATGCGGTGGTGGGGCTGCTCCCGGACCCCGCGCCCGACCCGCCCCCGCCGGATCTACTACCACCGCCCCCGCCGGCCGGGGACGGCTGGTTGGTGGGCAGTCCCGCCGCGGCCAGCGACTGGTTGGCCGCGTCCTTGGCCGTCGAGCGCACCTGCGGCTTGACCAGCGCGAACCAAAGGACGACCGCGAGCGCCACCAGCGCTACGAGGGCGGCGATGGCGGTGGCCAACCACTTCGGCAGGATCGGCTGCTGCAGGAAGGCGCCGTCGGCGTCGAGGCGGGCCTTGTGGGGTTGGTCCTGGCTGGCCAACGACAGCAGAAACGGTCTGGTCGTGGCGTGGCCCCGCCAGAACGGCTTGACCGGGCGGACCCGCATCCGCACGAACTCGGCCGCCCCCGGCGCCACCGAGACCACCGGGGGGCGGAAGGCGAACTGGAGGGCGGCCGCTGGATCGGTGGCGCCCAACTCGGCCTCGTAGGCGAAGTTCGACCGGTTGTCGATGGCCACGCGGGCCAGTCCGAGGCGCCGCCCCTGTAGCACGCGGGGCAGCATCTCGAGCGAGACGTCGCTGAAGCGCGCCACCTCCACGGTCCCTTCCTCGGCCGAGCTACCGGACGGGTCCTCGGTCGAGACGGCCCGCACACCGAACGGCACCGATCCGGCCGCCGCCGCCGGCGTGCGGGGCGGCGCGATGGTCACCTCCACCGTGGCGCTCGCGGCCGGGAAGAGGGAGAGGGAGTCGGGGGCGAAGCTCACCCACGGCGCGGCCGGCCCCAGCGCCTCGAAGGTGTACCGGTCGACCACGTCGCCGTTGTTGCGCACCGTCAGCACGGTGGTCGAAGACCGGCCGGGCTCGACGGAGAGCGCTACGTTCGCCAGTTGGACCTGAGCCCCCATCAGACCTCCCGTGCTCGCGGTTGCCGGCTACGAAGATGGCACCGGGCCATGCGTGGACGGGGGCGTTTACAACCAGAAATATCCTTTCGTCCACCGGACCCGAATGGTCACGGTGGAGCCGTGCCCTCACTGAGGCAACGACGCCGCCGACGGTCAGCTCTTGGTGAAGAACTCGATCTCGGCCACCGAGACGTTCTGACCGGATCCGGTCGCCCCGTAGGTGCTCTGGATGAACATGGTGAAGCCGGTCGCCCCGTCAGCGGTGACGTTGAAAGTCTGGAAGTTGGCGGTGTCGGCCAGGACCAGGTTCTTGACGGTCCGCTTGGCGCCCTCGAAGACCAGCTCCACCTTCTCCGGTCGAGGCTCGGTCTGGAAGGCCTGCGGCGTGTCCTGATCACCGATGTGGAAGCCGATCTTGGCGATGTTGGTCGCCTGGGGGAACAGCACGACCAGGTACTGGCCGGTGGTCTTGCCGGCCGACTGCCACGAAGTGTTCAGCTCACCGTCGATGGCGTTGAGCGGGGCGTGCCCGAACGCAGTGCTCGACGCCTGGGCCGACTGGGCGAACACCTGCTTGTACTTCGGGGCCACCTTGCCGACCACGTCGTGGTAGTAGCGCACGGCCCGGCTGTGCAGGCTCTTGTGCCAGGGCCCGACGAAGGTGAGGACCACGACGACGATGATGGCCAGGACGATGATGCGGGTCACCCAGCCGGTCAGCCAGCCACCGTGACCGCCGATGGCCCGGCGGCGCAGCTTCGGCCGGTCGCCGGCCTGCTTCTGCTTCTTGGAGAACATTCGGTGCCACAGAGCCTTGTACCACGGGAGCTCGAAGACGACCGCCTCGACGAGCGACCCCCCGCACCGGCGGCAGAACTTGCGGACCGGATCGTTGCCTTCGCCACACTGGCCGCACACCTTGTCCCCCGGATTGACCTGCCGGGTCGGCTGGGCCTTCTTGGCCGCCGGTCGGGCCTTGGTGGCCTGCGGCTTGACCGCTTGGGGCTGCATCGCGGCGGGCGCCACCGGGCCGGGTTGACCACCGGGGGTCGGGGCGGCGCCGGCGGCGGCGCCGGGGGTCGCGGCGGCGCCGGGGGTCGCGGCGGCGGCGGGGGCCGCGGCGGCGGT
>JAKBAX010000456.1 GCA_021808785.1 Actinomycetes bacterium
GTGTCGGCTCCGTCGCGGCGGGTCATGGCACCGTTGACCACCGTGGCCCGGTATCCCTCGGCGTGCTGGATCAGCCGCCGGCCGCCGGCAGGAAGGTCGTGGACCACCTCCGGGCGGCCCAGCCGTAGCCGGTCGAAGTCGATGAGGTTCAGATCGGCCCGTTGGCCCACCTCTATGGTGCCCCGGTCGGTGAAACCGTAGAGCGCGGCGGTGTCGTGCGTCTGCTTGCGGACCACCCACTCGAGGTCGAGCCTGGGGCCCCGGTGGCGGTCGCGGGCCCAGTGGGTCAGCAGGTAGGTCGGCATCGAGGCGTCGCAGATGACCCCGCAGTGGGCTCCGCCGTCACCGAGACCGGCCACGCCGGCCGGATGGGTGAGCATCTCCCGGATGGCGTCGTGGTTCCCGTCGCTGTAGCTGAAGAAAGGCAGCATCAGGAGGCCGCGACCGCCGTGCTCACACATCTGGTCGTAGAGAACGGCCATCGGGTCCTGGCCCGACGCCCGGGCAATGGCGGCCACGCTTCGATCGGGGGTGGGCTCGTAGTCGGGCGGGTCACCCATCACGTAGATCCGGTCGAGGGCACCGCCGAGCGACCGGCCCAGGCCGCCCTTGCCGTCGGGGGCGTCCTCTTCGGTCAAAATGGCGGCCCGGTGGACTGGATCTGTCAGTGCTAGTGCCAGCTCTGGCGGCGGGAGGGTGTGGGCCAGGCGCCGGAAGGTGGGCCGATCGGAGAACGGGTGATTGGTGGCGAACCCGATGAGGATCCCGAACGGACGCGACGCCACCTGGGGCACCAGGCGGGCGCCCTGTTCGATGGCCGCCAGGGACTCGTCCATCAGCCCCTTCCACAGCCGGGGGTCGGCATCCACCTGCAGCAGGGCGAAGGACACGGGGATGCCGGTGTCGGCGGCCAGCCGTCGCATCCACTCCACCTCCTTGCGGGGCGCCACCACGTCCTCGCCGGCCGCACCAGCAGGAGCCAGTTCGAACACGCCGCCCCCGCCATCGCGTATGGCTCGACCCAGGCCGAACAGCTCGTCCTCGGCCGCGAAGGTGCCGGGCACCGGCTCGCCGTCCATGGCCCGGTGGCCGAGGGTGCGGGAGGTGGAGAACCCGAATGCCCCGGCCGCCACCGCTTCGCGCACGATGGCCGCCATGGCCTCGATATCGGCCGGGCCGGCCGGTTCGTTGCGGGCTCCCCGCTCGCCCATCACATAGGCACGCACCGCACCGTGGGCGATCTGGGTCCCGACGTCGAGGGCGAAGCGGCGCTTCTCGAGCACGTCGAGGTACTCCGGGAAGGTCTCCCAGTCCCAGCTCATCCCTTCGGCCAGGGCGGTGCCGGGGATGTCCTCAACCCCTTCCATCAGCTGGATCAGCCAGGCCTCGGTGCCCGGCCGGACCGGGGCGAAGCCGACCCCGCAGTTGCCGGTGACAATGGTCGTGACGCCGTGGCCGCTCGAGGGCTCCAGCACTTCGTCCCAGGTGGCCTGGCCGTCGTAGTGGGTGTGGATGTCGACGAAACCGGGTGTCAGCAGCAGCCCGGCGGCGTCGATCGTCTCAGACGCGCCGCCCTCGACGTGGCGGCCGATCTCCACGATCCGGCCGTCCCGGACGGCCACGTCGGCCTCGAAGCGGGGTGACCCGGTGCCGTCCACGACCGTCGCCCCCACGATCTTCAGATCGAGCATACGGGCAGACTAATCCTCCTGCGGCGCGACGGGCCCCGCAGAAATATCATCCCCGGAACCGACAGGACCCGGAGGGCGCCAGCCGATGACCGCAGCCGATCGCGATGACGCCGTGACCACCGGGTCGCCCTTTGTCCCCGATACCAGCCTGCCGCTGATCGACGTGTCGATCGCCGAGCACCTGAGGCACCAGGCTGAGACCTTTCCCGATCGGCCGGCCCTCATCTGGGACGACGGCGGGGTGCGGACGCTCGACTACCGCCAGCTGCTGGCTGCGGTCGAGGCGTTGGCGGTCGAGCTGGCCGGCCTGGCCGATCCCGGCGACCGGATCGCCGTCTGGTCGGCCAACTCCCCGCAGTGGGTCATCCTCGAGTGCGCCTGCGCCCTGTCGGCCACGGTCGTAACCGGCTTCAACACGGCTTGGAGCGATGCGGAGGTGAGCCACGCCCTCGATCTCACCGCCCCGAAGGCCCTGTTCGTGGCCGAGGACAACCGGGGCGTCGATCTGCGCCCCCGGGCCGCCCGCCTGGCCGGCGCAAGGAGTCACTGTCAGGTGATCGACCTGGCCGGGGTGGAGACCGAGGCGGCCCCGTCCGGGGCGGCAAGGGTCCTCCCGCGCCCTGGGCCCGACGACGCCTTCCTCATCCAGTTCACCTCCGGCACCACCGGTCGGGCCAAAGGCGCCGTCCTCAGCCATCGCACCGTGCTCAATGCGGGGTACTTCCGGGCCGTGGCGGTGGGCGCCGACCCGACGGATGTGTGGGTCAACCCGAGCCCGCTGCACCACATGGGCGGTTCGGTGTCCATGGTCTTCGCCGCGTTCAGCACCGGGGGCTGCTACGTGGTGCTGCCACGGTTCTCCCCGGCCTACCAGGTCGACCTGATGCGCCGGGTCGGCGCCACCCGGACCGGGGGAGTGCCCACCATGCTCTACGCCCTGCTCGAGGTGCCCGGGTTCGAGGAGGTGCTGAAGTCCATCCGGTCGGTGGGCCTGGGCGGCACCAGCGTGGCCCCGTCGCTGGTGGAGCGCCTGCAGTCCTACGGCGCCAACGTGTCCATCTCCTACGGGCAGTCCGAATGTCCCGCCGTGTCGAATACCCCGGACTGGGCCGACGCGGAGACGGCGGCCAGCACCGTCGGCACCATCACCTCCCACACCGAGCTCCGGCTGCTCGGTCCCGACGGGTCTCCCGTCGGTCCGGGCCGGATCGGCGAGGTCTGCGTCCGGTCGCCGTTCACCATGATCGGCTACCACGACATGCCCGAGGCGACCGCCCAGACCATAGACCCCGAGGGCTTCCTGCACACCGGGGATCTGGGCTCACTCGACGAACGGGGCCTGCTGCGCATACAGGGCCGGGTCCGGGAGATGATCATCCGGGGCGGGGAGAACATCTACCCGATCGAGGTGGAGGACGTCCTGTTGCGCCATCCCGCCGTGGAGGCGGTGGCCGTGATCGGTACCCCGAGCGAGCGCTGGGGGGAGGAGGTTGCCGCAGTGGTCCGTCCGGCACCGGGCCTGGCGGTCACCGCCGAGGAGCTCGAGGCCCACGCCGGGTCGGCGCTGGCCCACTTCAAGGTGCCCCGGCAGTGGCGATTCGTGGAGTCCTTCCCGCTCACCGCCTCGGGCAAGATCCGCAAGGTGGAG
>JAKBAX010000457.1 GCA_021808785.1 Actinomycetes bacterium
TCGGGCCCCGTCGACGTCCTCTACGCCGGCTCCCTCGTGACCCTCATGAAGGAGAGCGTCGGCCCGGCGTTCCAGTCCGCCACCGGTTACACCTTCAGCGGGGTGTCGGGCGATTCCGGCTCGCTGGCCAACCAGATCAAGGGTCGCACCCAGCTGGCCGACGTGTTCGTCAGCGCCAGCGCGGCCAAGGACCAGGTACTGGAAGGGGCGCAGAACGGCGGTTGGGTCTCCTGGTACGCCACGTTCGCCACCAGCAAACTGGTGCTCGGCTACAACCCCCACAGCCGCTTCGCCGCCGACCTCGAGAGCAAGCCGTGGTACGACGTCATCACCGAGCCCGGTTTCCTGGTGGGGCGCACCGACCCCACCACCGACCCCAAGGGGGCGCTGACGGTGAGTGCCCTGGATGCGGCGGCTGCCACCTACGGCGCTTCGACCAAGGCCATCGAGTCATCGACGTCCAACGAGTTCCCCGAATCGACCCTGGTCGGCCGCCTCCAGGCCGGCCAACTCGACGCCGGCTTCTTCTACGCGGTCGAGGCGGCGTCAGCCCATCTCCAGACGGTCCCCCTGACCGGCATCCCGGCCGAGCAGACCGAGTACACCATCACGGTGGTCGACCACGCCCCCCATCCGGCCGGGGCCGCCGCCTTCGTCTCCTTTCTCCTCGGTCCCGCCGGCCGGGGGGCGATGGCCGGAGGAGGGCTGACGGTGCGGTCACCGGCCACAGTCAGTGGTAGCGCGCCCTCGGAGCTGCAGCCGGTACTGTCCGGCCAGTGACGCGCCGCAGCCCGCTCGCCTGGCTGGGTGGGCTGCTGGCTGTGTACCTGGCCGTCCCGCTGATCTCCTTCGTGGTCCGGGTGTCGACCTCATCCGAGCGGGGCTTCGCCACGCCCGGGCTGTGGTCGGCACTGCGGACCTCCGTCGAGAGCGCGACCATCGCCACCGCGGTGATCGCTCTGTTCGGCCTGCCGCTGGCCTTCGCCCTGGCCCGCCACCGGGGACCGCTGGCGTCGATACTCCAGGGTGCGGTGGCCCTGCCCCTGGCCCTGCCCCCGGTGATGAGCGGAATCCTGCTGGTGTACCTGATCGGTCCGTACACCACCGTCGGCCGGTGGTTCCATGGCCGCCTGACCGGCTCGGTGGCCGGCATCGTCTTGTCGCAGGTATTCGTGGCTGCCCCGTTCCTGATCATCTCGGCGCGCGCCTCGTTCGCCGCAGTGGACCGGTCCCTCGACGACCTGGCCGCGGCGCTCGGCCACCGGGCCCTCGTCCGCTTCTTCTTGGTGGACATGTCGGTGGCCGCCTCGGGGATCCGGGCCGGCCTTCTGCTCACATGGCTGCGGGCCATAGGGGAGTACGGCGCCAACGTGGTGGTGGCCTACCACCCGTATTCGCTCCCGGTCTTCACCTACGAGCAGTTCTCCGGGGCCGGGATCCCGACGACCCAGGCCCCCACTGTCTTGGTGCTGGCCGCCGCCGCGGCGGCGGTGATCGTCGCTCAGGTCCGGCTGCCCCGTCGGGCGCCGGAACTGGCCGCAGCCCGGGCTCCCGAGCCGGGACCGTCCATACCGGTGGGCTTCGACCTCGACGTGCGGGCCGGATCGTTCCACCTTCAGGTGTGTCACCAGTCCCGGGCCCACCGCCTGGCCATCCTCGGCCCGTCGGGGTCGGGCAAGTCGCTCACCCTGCGCTCCATCGCCGGGCTGGTGGCCGGCTGCGGTCCGGTCACCTACGGAGGCCGGCCGGAGCCGCGCATCGAAGGTCGGCGCGTGGGCTATGTCCCGCAGGGCCAACCCCTTTTTCCCCATCTCGACGTGCGTCGCCAGGTGCTGTTCGGGCGCGACGCCGACCCGGGCCTGGCCCGCTATTGGCTGGATACCCTCGGGCTGGCCGGCCTGGAGGAGCGCCGGCCGACGCAGCTGTCGGGGGGTCAGCGCCAGCGCGTGGGGTTGGCCGCGGCGTTGGCCACCCGGCCCCGGCTGGTCCTGCTGGACGAGCCGTTCTCGGCGCTCGACGCGCCGGTGCGGTCGGAACTGCGCCGGGAGGTGCGCCGGTTGCAGATGGGCGGCCTGTCGACGGTGGTGGTGACCCACGATGCCGAGGAGGCGGCCCTGCTGGCCGACGAGGTGCTCGTGCTGTCGGCGGGCCGGCTGTTGCAGGCCGGGCCGACCGGCGAGGTCTTCGCCCACCCGGCCTCGCCCGAGGTGGCCCGCCTGCTCGGCTTCGAGCTGCTCGACGGGACGGCTGACGACGGGGGGGTGCGCTGCGGCGACGTGATCATCGAGGCCGACTGCGCAGCAGTGGAAAAAGGTCGGCCGGTGGTGTGGGGCACCCGCCCGGAGAACGTCCGTGTCGGTGCCCACGGGCGGTACCAGGCGGCTGTCATCGACAGTGCCAGTTTGGGCCACGTGACCGCGGTGACCCTGGGGCTGGGCGGCGGGGAGCTGCGGGCCCGCACCTCGGAGCCGGTCGGGATGACCGCCTGTTTCGACCTCGGCGAAGTGCTGGTTTGGGACTCTCAGCTGGCGTGAAGGCCGGGCTGGCGAGTGCTCAGGACAGGTTCTCAGGTGGGCGGGCGGGGCCGGGACGGGCCGCCGATGGGCGGCTCAGCCCGCCGGCCACCACGGCGACGATCACAGCGGCTCCGAGGAGGCCCCCGATCAGCCGGGCGTGGGCATCGATCGGGTTGGCCACGTCGACCTGGATCCGCTCCACCAGGCGCTGGAGCGCGAAGGAGTGGCCGGGGGCGACTATGTCGGCCAGCCAGTACCAGGTCAGGTAGGTGCCGATCAGGACCAGCAGGACCCCGCCGGCCACCGGGACCCAACGCGACAGGCGTCGCAGCTGCCGCCCGGCGCCCCGGCCGACCAGGGCCATACCTATGGCCAGCGCGGCGAGGATGGTGCCCATCCCGAGGCCGTAGGCGAGCAGTCCGGTCACCCCCCGGAAAGAGCCGCTCCGGCCGAAGCTGGCCGCCACCCCGCCGACGAAGAGGGGGAGGGCGCAGCCGATGGACGCCACTCCGTAGGAGAAGCCGAACACGGCCAGCCCGGCCGGGCGGCGCAGCCCGGCGCCGGTGCCGAGAGCGGGGAGGGGCAGCTTGATCGACCGCCGGGTCAAGGTGGCCACCCCCAGCCCGACCATGGCCACACCGAAGCCGACCATCACGTAGCTGGCCACCGCGGCCGATCGGCCGGCCACCGCCGTCCAGCCGACCTCGGTGAGCAGACCGAGAGTGCCGAACAGGACCAGGAAGCCGACCGTGGCGTAGGCCGCCGCGGTCACCGCCCGCAGGGCTCGCACGGCC
>JAKBAX010000458.1 GCA_021808785.1 Actinomycetes bacterium
CGCGCAGGAGGCCCTGCGACAGGCCGCCCTGACCAGCCCGGCCGGATGGGCCAGCGCCACCGCTCTCGACGCCGAGCGGCGGGTGGAAGCTCTGGCCGGCCAGCTGCGGGCGGTGCTGCGCACGGCGGCCGTGCCGGCCGGGGTCCCGGCGCGGAGCCTGGACGAGTTGATGACCGGGAGCGGGGGCCCCCTCCCTCGGCGCTCGGCCATCGACTGGTTGAGGGAGCAGGCGGCGATCCTGCGCTCGAACCTCACTTTGTCCTCCCAGGCTTGCCGGCACGCCCTGCGGACGGCTGTGACCCTGGCCGCCGGCGTGGCCCTGTCCCGGGCCTTTCCCTACGCCCACCGCTACTGGCTGCCCATGACCGCCATGCTGATCCTGCGGCCCGACTTCGCCTCGACTGTCACCCGCGGTGTGTCCCGGGTGGTCGGCACCCTGATCGGCGCCGGGCTGGTCACCTTCCTGCTGGCCGAGCTGCGGCCCGGGCCGGACTGGCTGATCGGCCTGGTCATCGTCTTGTGCTTCCCGGCCGCGGCCCTGGTGCTGGCCAACTACGCGGTGTTCTCGGTGTGCATCGCCTCGCTGGTGGTGACCCTGCTGGCCTTCACCGGCAACCCGGAACTGACCACCGCCTCGGATCGCACCTTCTACACCCTGGCCGGGGCGGTGCTGGCGTTCGTGGCCTACGCCCTCTGGCCGACCTGGGAGGCGACCTCGCTGCGGGAAACGCTGGCCGGGCTGGCCGAGACGGAGGCTCGTTACGCGGCCGGGGTGCTGCGGGCCTGGGCCGACCCGGAGCGCGCCGACCGGGGCGAGCTGCAGAAGGCCCGCCTCGACGCCCGCCTGGCCCGGAGCAACGCCGACGCCGCGGTGACCAGGTGGTTGCGCGAGCCGGGGGCAGGGGCGGGGGCGGGGATGACCCGAGAGACGGTGCTCGGTTACATGGCCTCTGTCCGCAGCTGCGTCCGGTCCTTGCTGACCCTGCATGCCGAGCTGCCGGCCGGCGGTCCGGGCCGCGCCGGCGTGGCCCAGCTGGCCGACCAGGTGGAACGGGCCCTTCAGGCGGTGGCCGCCCAGGTCAAAGGGTCCCCGTCCGGCGCCTCGTTCCCGCCTCTACGGACCGAGCAGCTCGCGCTGAGCGGTCGCCTGCCGGTCGGCGACGGAGCGTCGACCGGGGAGATGGCGGCGGTGGTCCTGGCCGGCGAGACCGACCTGCTGGTCGACTCGATCGACGCTCTGGGCCACCTCGTGGGCTTGATTGGGGTGACCGAGGGGACTTGAACCCCCGACCTCCAGGGCCACAACCTGGCGCTCTAACCAACTGAGCTACGGCCACCAAGGAAGCGACAGTCTGCCACACCGGCGACCGGGCATAAGGAGCGGCGTCGCGGGGTTGACTCTTGTCGTGGGCAAGACGGCTGCTGACGCCGATCAGGATCTGGTGCGTCTGTACCTCGACGGCATCGGCCGCTACCCGCTCCTGAGCCAGGTCGAGGAGGTCGAGCTGTCGCGCGCCGTGGAGGAAGGCCGGGCGGCCGCGGCCCGCCTGGCCGACAAGGCCGAGACGCTGACCCCGGCGACCACCGCCCGCCTGCGCCGCCAGGTCCGCGCCGGCGAGCGGGCCTTCGAGCGCTTCGTCAACTCCAACCTGCGCCTGGTCGTCTCCATCGCCAAGCGCTACCAGGGCGACCTGCCCATGCTCGACCTGATCCAGGAGGGCAACATCGGCCTGATGCACGCGGTCGAGAAGTTCGACTGGCGCCGGGGCTACAAGTTCTCGACCTACGCCACGTGGTGGATCCGCCAGTCCATCGGCCGGGGCATAGACAATACGGCCCGGACCGTACGCCTCCCCATCCACACCGGCGACCAGGTGCGGCGGGTGGTGCGGTCGCGCAGCGCCCTGGAGGGCCGGCTGGGGCGGCCCCCGACCAGCGCCGAGCTGGCCGAGCACGCCGGCCTGCGCCAATCGGAGGTGGAGTCGCTCCTCGGGCTGGTGATGGAGCCGGTCAGCCTGGCCAGCCCCATCGGTTCCGACGGCGACACCGAGTTGGCCGACGTCATGGCCGACGAGTCCAGCCCCACCCCCTTCGAGGCGGTGGCCCAGGGCATGCTGAGCAGCGAGCTCGAGAAGTTGATGTCGAGGTTGGGGGAGCGGGAGCGGCGCATCCTGAGCCTGCGCTTCGGCCTGGACCGGGGCGAGCCGCGCACCCTCGACGAGGTCGGCACCGAGATGCACCTGACCCGGGAGCGCATCCGCCAGATCGAGCGGGCCGCCCTGGCCAAGCTGCGGGCACCGGGGAGCATGGAACTGGCCCGCGACCTCATGGCCTCCTGAGCTCGAGGCCCTCGTCGAGATCGAGCAGGGCCAGGGCCTCCTCGGGGCTGGACTTGTCGTGGGCCAGGCCCTCGACGGTGCGTTGTCCGAGACGAGCGTGCAGCCGGAGGTGGTAATGGCCGTGCACCACGAGGCGGGGTGCGGTCCGGGCTACCGCCTGGTCGAGTAGATCCCGCACCTGTCGCAGATCGGCCAGGATGCTCTCGGGCAGCGGCAGGCGCCGGGCGGGAGGGGCGCCGGTCGTCGGTGCCGCGTGGGTCAACAAGACGTCGAGCCTCTCGTCACCCAGGCGGTCCACGTCGTCTTGGGTGGTGGCCTCCTGGGGCCACCAGTTGATCCCCTCCTTGCGCAGGAAGCGGTCGATGCTGACCGCTCCGCCGAGCGCCCCGAAGGACCGGCCGGCCCACTCCCAGCGGGCACCGCGCGGGGCCCAGCGCACCCTGTCGCGCATGGTCACCAACCCGTCTCGGTCGGCGCCGGAGCGCCATTCGTCGAGGGCGGCATGGTTCTCGTGGTTGCCGTCGATCCACACCAATGTGGTGGCGGCCTCCTTGGCGTGGTGGTCCACATGGTCCAGCCAGGCGTCCTCCCGGCCCGGCCACAGCCCGAAATCGCCCAGCTGCAGGACCACGTCCACCCGGTGGGCGGCGGCCACCTCGAAGCAGCGGGCGGCCCAGTCCCGGTTGCCGTGCCAGTCCCCGGCGAGGAGGACCTTCATGGTCGTCCTACCAGGACGAAAGACGGTGCGCCGGCCAGCAGCACAGAAGCGGATGCGGCCAGGCGCACGAAGCAATAGTGGTCCGGGCCGGTCACCGGTAGGCGTCCAGGCCCAGATGCACGGCCAGGCCCAGCCCGGCCACGCAGATGCCGATCCGGATGGGGGTGGCAGGGGCCCGGCGGACGATGACCGGCCCCAGCCGACCCCCGGCCAGGAATCCCACCGCCAGCGGGAGCACCGCGCCCCA
>JAKBAX010000059.1 GCA_021808785.1 Actinomycetes bacterium
GTCACGACCGAGCACGGCCAGGCTGACGCCGCCCGCACCACCGCTTGGGCGTCGGGTTCCAGGTGCTCCGGCCACGACACCAGATCCTCGAGGTGGGACAGGTCCACCGGATGCCGGTAGGACTTGTAGACCAGGTGGGGTTGGCGGGGCAGCTGGTGGACCCGGCCCTCGCCGCCCTCGGCCAGGAGGTCACCGACGCGCAGGTCCTCCAGCCGGACCGAGGCCGGGACGGCCACCGGGCTCAGGAGCGGGCGCGCCGGTGGACTCACGTGGCCTTGATGCCGAGGAGGTGCCCCACCCCGTAGGTGATACCGGCCGCCAGCACGGCCACCACGAGTTGGCGCACGGCGGTGCCGAGCACCGAACGTCCGGCCATGGTCCCGATGAGGGCACCGAGGAGGAGGGCGGCCACGGCGCCTATCCCGACCGACGCCAGGATGGCCGTGGTACCGCTGGCGAAGAACCACGGGAACAGCGGCAGGATGGCGCCGACGGTGAAGGCCACGAAGGAGAAGACCGCCGCCTTGACCGGATTCCCGGCCTCTTCGGGGTCGATGCCCAGCTCCAGGCGGGCGTGGGTGTCGAGGGCCACCTTGTCGTTGACCGACAGGATGCGAGCCACGGTCATGGCGTCGCCGGCCGGGACCCCCCGCGACCGGTACATGGCAGCCAGCTCCCGCAGCTCGGCCTCCGGCTCATCGGCCAGCTCCTGGCGCTCCACCGCGAGCTCCTTCTCGGCCAACTCCTTCTGCGCCCGCATCGACACCAACTCTCCCGCCGCCATGGAGAAGGCCCCGGCCAAGAGCCCGGCCACGCCGGCCAGGCGGACCGTCGACGAACCAGGGGCGGCGCCGGCCACCCCCAATACGAGCGACACGTTCGTGATCAGCCCGTCGCCGGCCCCGAGAACGGCGGCCCGGGCCCCCCCGCTCTTGACGTCGCGATGGCGCGTGGTGCTGTTCGGGTCGCGCCCGCTCAGCCACAAGCGAGCCCCGATGAGGATGCCGGTCGGGCGCGGGCGTGTCTGCATGAACGCCAGGGTAGGCCGCCCCGGGCCGGTGGGAGCCATGATCGGACCCGTGTCACACATGAAAGCGGTCCCCGATCTGGTCCGGCCCGGCCTGCGCGTGCTGTTCTGCGGGATCAACCCGGGGGTGCGCTCGGGCGAGCTGGCCCAGCACTTCGCCCGACCCGGCAACCGGTTCTGGAAAGTGCTGCACGGGGCCGCTTTCACCGACCGGTTGCTCGCCCCGTCCGAGCAGGCCCGGCTGCTCGATTACGGGCTCGGGATCACCAACCTGGTCGATCGTCCCTCTCGCCGCGCCGGCGACCTGACCGCCGATGAGCTACGGGAGGGGGCGGCATCCCTGTCGGACCGGGCGGCGCGCGACCGCCCGGCGTGGGTGGCCGTCCTCGGGGTGCAGGCCTACCGCCGCGCGTTCGGGCGCCCCGGAGCCAGGGTCGGCCGCCAGGACGAGACCCTCGGGCGAGGGTCCGGCTTGTGGCTGCTGCCCAACCCGAGTGGATTGCAGGCCCGTTACCAGCTTCCCGAGATGATCGAGCTGTTCTCCGATCTGCGGGCCGCCGCCTTCCCGGGACCGGTCGATCCCGGGCCCCGGCCGGCCGGTTGGTCAGGAAGTACTTGACGGCACCGACCGGTTATCCGCACCACCTCGGCCAATCTGCACCTCTTCCGGCCCTTACTGTGAGCCGGCGCCGATCAGCCACGAAGGTACAGATCTTGGGCCCATCCCCGGGCCGGGAGCGGACCCCGGCCTCTCAGCCTCCGGCGTAGGGCCGCAGGGCGGCCAGCAGGGGCCCGGCCAGGTCGGGCCGGCACAGGACCAGGTCGGGGAGGTAGGGGTGGGGGCGGTTGTACTCGAGCGGGGCCCCGTCCAGGCGGGAGGCGTGGTACCCGGCGGCCAAGAGCACCCCGACGGGGGCGGCCGAGTCCCATTCCCACTGGCCCCCTGCATGCAGGTAGGCATCGGCTTCACCGCGCAGGACGGCCATGGCCTTGGCCCCTGCCGATCCCATGGGGCGGATGCTCCCGCCCACCGCGGCGGCCACCGCGGGGGCGAATTCGGGAGGTCGGCTGTCGCTGACCAGGACGACCGGCGAGGAGCGCGCCGCGGAGGCGCCCGGCGCGCCAGCCTCCCGGGCCCGATCGGTGACATACACCTGGCCGAGGGCGGGCTGGGCCACCGCGGCGGCCCATATCCCCTGGCCGGCCACCCACAGTGCGACGTGCACAGCCCAGTCGTCGCGCCCCGGCATGCCGTACTCCCGGGTCCCGTCCAGCGGGTCCACGATCCATACCCGCTCGGCGGAGAGGCGGGCCGGACTGTCGGCCGACTCCTCGGAGAGGACCGCGTCGTCGGGACGGTCCCTCGCCAGGCGGGCCAGGATCAGCTCGTTGGAACGCCGGTCGCCTGCCTGGCCCAGCTCCTTGCCGGCCAGCGGCCCCTCGCGTATCTCGAGCAGCAGGGCGCCGGCCTCCTCGGCGATGCCGGCAGCCAGGCGGTGGTCGTCGTGGGGGCTTCGGGGGAGAGGTTCGGCGGCCAAGGTCACCGGCCGAGGTGGCTGATGATCATGTCGGCCATGGCCGAGGGGCCGCCGTGGCCGGGGCGCAGGACCAGGTCGGGAGAGTCAGGCGGCTCGTAGGGATCGTCTATGCCGGTGAAACCGGAGATCTGGCCGGCCCTGGCCTTGGCGTAGAGGCCTTTGGGGTCTCGAGCCTCGCATACGTCAAGGGGGGTATCGACGAAGATCTCGATGAAGCGCAGACCGGCCGCTTCGTGGCTGTTGCGGACCCGGTTGCGGTCGGCCCGGTAGGGGGAGACCAGGGACACGACCGAAACCAGGCCGGCGTCGGCGAACAGTTTGGCTACCTCACCGACCCGCCGGACGTTCTCGGCCCGGTCGGCGGCGCCGAAGCCCAGGTCGGCGTTGAGCCCGTGACGCAGGTTGTCCCCGTCGAGCAGGTAGGCGGCCCGGCCCGCGTCGACCAGCCGGCGTTCGACCTCGACGGCCACGGTGGACTTGCCCGATCCCGACAGACCGGTCAGCCAGATAGTCGCCCCCGTGGCGGCGCGCGAGTCGCGGTCGACGGCATTTTGGTGCCAGGTGACGTTGCTGGTGACCCGGGCCTGCTCGCCACCGACGATCATGCCGGCCGCCACCGTGTTGTTGGTGGCCGGGTCGACCAGGATCAATGACCCGGTGGTCCGGTTGCGGCGGTACGGGTCGAACATCAAAGGCGACTGGGCCCGCAGCCGGACCCGGCCGATCTCGTTGAGGTCCAGGCGATCCGCCCCCTCGTCGCGATGCAGCGTGTTGATATCCAGTCGGTACTCCAGCACCTCCACGGAGGCGGCGACCGACCGAGTGGTCTGGCGCACCACGTAGCGGGCCCCCGGAGTGAGCGTGGACCGCTCGGAGAACCAGCACACCAGAGCGTCGATGTCCTGACCGACACTCGGCCGGTTGTTGGGGCGGCATATCAGGTCGCCCCGGGAGATGTCGATGTCGTCGGCCAGGCTGATGGTCACTGCCTGGGGCGGGAATGCCTGGTCCACGACGACCCCGCCGGGGCCACGTATCTCGGTGATGGTGGAGGTGAACCCCGACGGCAGCACGGCCACCTCGTCGCCCGCCTTGAACACCCCTCCGGCCACCGTGCCCGCATATCCCCGGTAGTCGTGCAGATCGGCATCGGTACCTGACTGGGGCCGGATCACGTACTGCACCGGGAACCGGGCGTCGATCAGGTTGCGGTCCGACGCGATGTGCACGTTCTCCAGCTGCTGCAACAACGGCGTCCCGTCGTACCAACCCATGTTGAGGCTGGGATCGACCACGTTGTCGCCGAGCAGCGCCGACATCGGGATGAAACCCAGATCGTGCACCTCGAGCTTCATGGCGAAGGTCCGGAACTCGTCGCGGATCTCCTCGAAGCGGTCCTGGGACCAATCCACCAGGTCCATCTTGTTGACGCACACCACCAGATGGGGGATCCCCAACAGGGCGGCGATGAACGCGTGGCGGCGCGACTGCTCCAACACCCCCTGACGGGCATCGATCAAGATCAACGCCAGGTCCGCGGTCGACGCTCCCGTCACCATGTTCCGGGTGTACTGAATATGCCCCGGGGTGTCGGCGATGATGAACTTGCGCTTCGGCGTGGCGAAATACCGGTAGGCCACGTCGATGGTGATCCCCTGCTCCCGTTCGGCGCGCAAGCCGTCGGTCAGCAAAGCCAGATTCGTGTACTCGTCCCCTCTGTCGCGCGATGTGCGCTCGACCGCCTCGAGCTGATCGGTGAAGATCGACTTCGAGTCGAACAGCAAACGGCCGATCAAGGTCGACTTGCCGTCATCCACACTTCCCGCTGTGGCCAGCCGCAACAACTCAGACACACCAGACTCCAGGCACTAGAAATACCCCTCCTTCTTACGATCCTCCATCCCAGACTCCGAAATCCGGTCATCGGCGCGGGTCGCGCCCCGCTCGGTCAAACGCGATCCCGCCACCTCCGCCACCACCGCCGCCACGTCGAACGCCGCGGATTCCACACAACCGGTGCAGGTCGCGTCCCCGATGGTCCGGAACCGCACCGTGGCGCGGAAAACCTCCTCCCCCTCGAGCACCGAGACGAACGGCGAGAGCGCCAACAACATCCCGTCGCGCTCGAACACCTCCCGCTCGTGCGCGTAATACAACGACGGAAGCTCGATCTCCTCCTCCGCCACGTACTGCCAGATGTCCAACTCCGTCCAGTTCGACAACGGGAACACCCGGATGTGCTCCCCCCTCCGGTGGGCCCCGTTGTACAAGCTCCACAACTCCGGGCGCTGATTCTTCGGATCCCACTGCCCGAACTCGTCCCGGAAACTGAACACCCGCTCCTTCGCCCGAGCCTTCTCCTCGTCTCGGCGCGCCCCGCCGAACACCGCATCGAAACGTCCCTCCCTGATCGCCCGCAACAGGCTCACCGTCTGCAATCGATTACGAGACGCCCGTGGCCCGGTCTCCTCGCTCACCCGGCCGGCATCGATGTCCTCCTGCACCGACGCCACCACCAGTCGCACCCCCAACCGGTCCACCGTCTGGTCCCGGAACTCGATCACCTCCGCCAAGTTGTGGCCCGTGTCCACATGCATCACCGGAAACGGCAACGGCGCGGGCCAAAACGCCTTCGACGCCACGTGCAACATCACCACCGAATCCTTGCCGCCCGAGAACAGCAGGACCGGCCGCTCGAAAGAAGCTGCCACCTCACGGAAGATATGGACAGCCTCAGCCTCGAGCATCCGGATATGGGAAAGCTCGTATGTGACCGACATTCCTTACGACATTAGTCGGATTTAGGGTCCGGCGCCCGACCTCGTCACCGGGTTCGGTCAGACGTTGCGGCGGTACCGGCCGCCCACCTCGAACAGGGCATCGGTGATCTGGCCCAGCGAGCAGGTTCGCACCGCGTCCATCAAGACCTCGAATACATTTTCACCGCCCAGCGCGGCCTGCTGGAGGCGGGCCAGGTCGTTGGCGCCGGTCTCGGCGTGGCGGCGCCGGAACCCGGCCAGACGCTCCAGCTGGCCCTCCTTCTCCACCTCTGTCGAGCGGGCCAGCTCCAGATGCTCGGGCACCTGATCGCCGGCCGGGTTGCGGAACGTGTTGACCCCGATGATGGGCAGGGACCCGTCGTGCTTGCGCCCTTCGTAGAGCATGGACTCGTCCTGGATGCGACCCCGCTGGTAGCCGGTCTCCATGGCCCCGAGCACGCCGCCGCGCTCGCTGATGCGATCCAGCTCGGCCAGCACCGCCTCCTCCACCAGACCGGTGAGCTCCTCCACGACGAAGCTCCCCTGCAAGGGGTTCTCGTTGTGGGCCAGCCCCCACTCCTTGTTGATGATCAGCTGGATGGCCAGCGCCCGCCGGACCGAGTCGGTGGTCGGGGTGGTCACGGCCTCGTCGTAGGCGTTGGTATGCAGGCTGTTGGCGTTGTCGTAGATGGCGCACAGCGCTTGGAGGGTGGTGCGGATGTCGTTGAACGCCATCTCCTGGGCATGGAGCGACCGGCCCGAGGTCTGGACGTGGTACTTGAGGCGCTGCGACCGGGCATTGGCCCCGTAGCGGTCCCGCATGGCGACAGCCCAGATCCGCCGGGCCACCCGCCCGATGACGGTGTACTCGGGATCCATGCCGTTGGAGAAGAAGAAGGAGAAATTGGGGGCGAAGTCGTCTATGTCCATGCCGCGGGCCAGGTACGACTCGACATAGGTGAACCCGTTGGCCAGGGTGAAGGCCAGCTGGGAAATGGGGTTGGCCCCCGCCTCGGCTATGTGGTAGCCGGAGATCGACACCGAGTAGAAATTGCGCACCGAGTGGGCGATGAACCACTCCTGCATATCGGCCATGACCCGCAGCGAGAACTCGGTGGAGAAGATGCACGTGTTCTGCCCCTGGTCCTCCTTCAAGATGTCGGCCTGCACGGTGCCGCGCACCTGGGCCAGGGTGCGGGCCCGCACCTCGGCCGGGTCCCGGTCGGGGTGGCGGGCGAGCTGGTCGTCGATGGCCGCATTGAAGAACATGGCGAGGATCGTCGGGGCCGGCCCGTTGATGGTCATCGACACCGACGTGGACGGATCGCACAGGTCGAACCCGCCGTAGAGCACCTTCATGTCGTCGAGAGTGGCGATCGACACCCCGGAGTTCCCCACCTTGCCGTAGATGTCGGGCCGGCGGTCGGGATCGAACCCGTACAGGGTGACCGAGTCGAACGCGGTGGACAGACGGGTGGCCGGCTGGTCTTCGGCCAGGTAGTGGAAGCGGCGATTGGTTCGGGCCGCGTCGCCCTCCCCGGCAAACATGCGGGCCGGATCCTCGTTCTCCCGCTTCAGTGCGAACACGCCGGCGGTGTAGGGAAAGCGGCCCGGTAGGTTCTCGGCCCGCAGCCAGCGCAGCAGCTCGCCGTGGTCGCTGTAGCGGGGTACCGCCACGCGCCGCACGGGAGTACCCGACAGCGAGTCGCGGGTGTGCCCCTCCAACTCGGCCACCGCGGCGGGCCAACCCTCGAGCAGCTCGCGGCTGTCGGGGCGCATCTCGTGCTCGACCTGCTCCGCCAGTCCCTCGGCCTCCGAACCGTCGGCCAGCAGGGGCGCCACCGCCCGCAGTTGCTGGCGGAGCCGGGCCCGGGCCGACTCCTTCTCCGTCTCGGCGTGGTAGGCCCGTACGGTGGCGGCCACGTCGGCCAAGTAGCGGGCGCGATCGGCCGGGACGATGGGGTGGCCCCTCGTCGAGGTGCGCCCGTCCACCGGGGCCAGCACCCCGGCCGGGAAGCCCAGCCGGTCCCGCAGGTACTGGTAGAGGGCGGTGACGCCGTCGTCGGCGAAGCGCGACGCGACCGTGCCGAAGACCGGCAACTGGTCGAGGGCCACACCCGACCGCTCGGGGTCGCGGGCCAAGGCCCGGCGCACGTCCCGGAGGGCGTCGTCCCCGCCGCGCCGCTCGAACTTGTTGATCGCCACGGCCGCCGCGAAGTCCAGCATGTCGATCTTCTCCAGCTGCGAGGCCGAGCCGAACTCCGGGGTCATCACGTACAGGGGAACGTCGACGTGGGGCACCACCGCCGAATCGCCCTGGCCGATACCGGGGGTCTCGACCACCACCAGGTCGAAGCCGGCCGCTCGACAGGCCGCGATGGCGTCGTCGAGGCAGGGCGGCATCTCGCTCCCGGTGCCCCGGGTGGCGAAGGACCGGAAGAAGATCCGGTCCCCGGTACCGATCGAGTTCATGCGGATCCGGTCACCGAGGAGGGCACCGCCGCCCTTGCGGCGCGTCGGGTCCACAGCCAGCACGGCGACGCGAAGTTTGTCCTCCTGATCGAGTCGGAATCGTTGGAGCAGCTCGTCGGTGAGCGACGACTTGCCGCTCCCGCCGGTGCCGGTCACTCCGAGGACCGGGACCCGCCGCCGGCCCGCCGCGGCCCGGATGGCGCCGCGGTCCTCCTCGCTCAGGTCACCGTTCTCGGCGGTGGTCAGGGCCCGGGCCAGGGCCCGCCCGTCGCCGGTGAGAAGAGCCTCCATCTCGGGCCCGGTCAGATCGGGAACGGCCCGGTCACACTCGGCCACCAAGGAGTTGACCATGGCGGCCAAGCCCATGGCCTGGCCGTCCTGGGGGGAGAAGATGCGGGCCACGCCGTAGTCGTGCAGCTCGCGGATCTCGGCCGCCGTTATGGTCCCGCCGCCGCCCCCGTAGACCCCGATGTCGGGCCGGCCCTCCTCACGCAGGCGGTCGACCAGGTACCGGAAGTACTCCACGTGACCGCCCTGGTAGGAGCTCACCGCCACCCCCTGCACGTCCTCCTGCACCGCCGCGGTCACCACCTCGTCGACCGACCGGTTGTGACCCAGGTGGACCACCTCGGCCCCCTGCGACTGCAGCAGCCGGCGCATGATGTTGATGGCCGCGTCGTGGCCGTCGAACAGGGAGGCGGCGGTGACGAAGCGGACCGGGTGGGTGGGCCGGTGGAGGTCGGGCACGCCTCCAATAATAGTAGGACGTCCAACTATGTGCCGCTCGGGCCGGCCGGCCCTCACCATCGTTGGCGTGATCGTTGTTGTGCAGAAGGGTTGAACTATTCAACCCTTCTGCACAATAGGAAGGGTCGGCTCGGTCCTCAGAAGGCGAGGACGCGCCGAGCGGCCGCCGCGATGCCTTCCACCTGCGGCAGTATGGCCTTCTCCAGCCCCGGCTCGTAGGCCACGTGGGTATCGGTGGCACCGACCCGGGCGACGGGCGCGTCGAGATCGGTGAAGCAGTGCTCCCCGGCCCAGGCCGCCACCTCGCCCCCGAAGCCGCCGGTGAGGATGTCCTCGTGGACCACGAGCAGCCGACTGGTGCGAGCCACTGACTCGGCCACCAGGTCGTGGTCCCACGGCAGGATCGATCGCAGGTCGATCACCTCGATACTGGCCCCCTCGATGCACGCCGCCGCCTGCCGGGACTTCTCGACCGTCGCTCCCCATGTCACGATGGTGAGGTCCCGGCCCTCGGTCACCACCCGGCCCCGACCGAAGGGGATCCGGTACTCGGGTCCGGGGAACGGCGTGCGGGTATAGGGCTGGCGCAGCAGGTGCTTGTGCTCGAGGAACATCACCGGGTCGTCGGCCGACAAGGCGGTGCGCAGCAGGCCCACCGCGTCGGCCGCCCGCGACGGCATCACCACCGTCAGGCCCGGGATGTGGGCGAAGATGGACTCACCCGACTGGGAGTGCCAGATGGCCCCGCCGGCCAGGTACCCGCCGATCGGGACCCGGAGGACGAGCGGGCAGCTGAACGCTCCGTTGGAGCGCCACCGGATGGTGGCCGCCTCCGTCTTGATCTGCTGCATGGCCGGCCAGATGTAGTCGAAGAACTGGACCTCGGGCACCGGCCGCAGGCCCCGTACGGCCTGGCCGACGGCCCGCCCCACGATGTTGGCCTCGGCCAGGGGGGTGTTGTAGCAGCGCGCGATCCCGAACTCACGTTGGAGGCCGAAGGTCGTTCCGAAGACCCCGCCCTTGCCCTCCACGTTGGCCAGCACCGCCTCGCGTGCATCAGCGACGTCCTCGCCGAACACGCGGATGCGTTCGTCGGCCGCCATGCGCTCGTGCAGCGTGCGCCTGATGGCCTCGCCCAGCGCCACCACCTCACCGCTCCCGTCATCGGTGTCCTCGGCGCCGGGCGGTACGGCGGGCAGGGCCACCACGTGGTCGGTGACGGTCGCCGGATCGGGGCGGGGGGCGGCCAGCGCGGCGCGCGATGCCTCGGCGACAATGCGCTTGGCCTCGTCCTTTACCTGCTGGACCTCATCCTCGGTCAGCAGCCGGCCGCTGAGGATGGCCGACTCCAGCAGGACCAGAGGATCGTGGGCGGCTTCGTCGGCCAGCTCCTCGGCCGAGCGGTACTTGCTCTGCGTGTCGGCCGAGGAATGGGAGTAGGGCCGGGTCACCCGGGCGTGAACCAGGGCCGGGCCGACGCCGGCGCGCACCTCGGCGACGATCCCCTCCGCCTGGTTGCGCACCTGGAAATAGTCGCAGCCGTCGAGGTGGTGGACCCGTAGGCCGCGAAATCCCCGGACCAGCTCTGACACCGGAGCCGGCGACTGATCGGCGGAGGGCACCGAGATGGCGTACCCGTTGTCAGCCACGACGAACAGGACGGGCAGGTGCAGGGTGCAGGCCGAGTTGAGCGATTCCCAGAACTCCCCCTCGGAGGTGGCCCCCTCCCCGAGCGACACATAGGTCAGCTCGTCGCCGTGGGCCCGACAGCCGGGCAGGTTGGGGCGGCGGGCGATGTAGCGCGAGGCCTCGGCGCAGCCCACCGCGGGCAGGCACTGACTACCGGTGGCCGAGGACTCGGTCACCACGTTGAGCGGCTTGTAGCCCCAGTGGCACGGCATCTGGCGCCCGCCCGACGACGGGTCCTGCGAGCTGCCCACCGCCTGCAGGAGGATCTCCTCGGGGGTGACGCCGAGCGAAAGCATCAGGGCCCGGTCCCGGTAGTAGGGGAAGAACCAGTCGTAGCCACCCCGCAGGTACCGGCCCAACCCGAGCAGGAGGGCCTCGTGGCCGGCCCCCGATATCTGGAAGAACACCCGGCTCTGCTTCTGGAGGGCGATCTCCCGGTCGTCGAGGAACCTCGAAATCCACGCCAGCCGGAAGTCCTCACGGATCTCCTCGACCGGGACGCCCCGGAAGGTGCTGCTCTCGCCTACTGACGTGGGTGCAGCCATGCCCGCATGCTATGGCCCGCTCAACCCGGTTGGGTGACCATCAAGAACAGGGCCACGACGAACAGCACGTCCGATCCGGCGGCCGCCCACATGAGCCGCCGGGCGTCGTTGGCCACGGGGGTCAGATCGTCGCCCGCCGAGCGGATCCGTCGCTCGGCCGGCCGCACCACAGCCGTGAGCAGACCACCCGCGGCGATCCAGATCACCACCCCCGACACCGCCCAGAGGTGCCCGAACTGGCTACCCCCGGGGCGCACCGCCATGGCCCCCATGCCGAACAACGGGGCGATCAGGATCAGGTTTTCGAGCGACGAGGGAGAGGCGAAGTAGCGACGCACCTCCTCGGCCGACTGGCGGCGGGACGCCCCCGATTCGACATTGCGGGCGATAGCCCCGTAGGCCCCGCTCACCGCCACCGCCCCGAAGCCGACGACCGCGCACAGCACGTGCAGCCCGACCAGGACGTCGTAGGCCGCCGGGTGCCCCGACGAGACCACGACGCTCTGCAGCACGCCGGACAACCTACCGTGGCCCTTGTGTCCTCCCTCCTCACCCGGTCGCTCGTCCCGCTGGCGCTACCACTCCTCCTGATGGTCGGCTGCGCGAGCGGCAACGGGCCCCGTTCGAGCGTCATCACCACCGCGCCCGACGGCACCGGATCACCTCGCCCGACCACCCCGACCACCTCGACCGGGCCGCCCCCCACCACCTCGCGTCCGATGTCGGTCCCGACGACCGCCTATTCCCCCGTCGCTCTACAAGCCTCTCCCGACGCCGCCGCCGCGGCCCTGATCGACGCCTGGGCCACCGGTAACCGGCCCGAGGCCGTTTCGGTAGCCACCCCGGCCGCCCGCCAGGCCCTCTTCGCCGGGCCCTACCCGGCCGGCCAGATAGAGGCCCGCGGCTGCACGGCGGCCAGCACCAGCCCCGGCACCTGCACCTACGCCGATCTGGCCACAGGCACCCTCTACGAGATAGGCGTGCTCCACCTGGCCGGCGGGTGGTACGTGTCGTCTGTCACCGTGGAGTCGTGACCGGCCGGTTCAGCTGCTCGCCGCCACCCTCCGGATGGCCTCGTCACGCAGACGCCGGTAGTCGACCTTGCCGGCCGGGGAGCGGCCGATGGACGCCACCTCGACGACCCGCCGGGGTGCCTTGTAGGCGGCCAGCCGCCCCTTCACCCAGTCGATGAGATCGCCGGCCGAGGCCTCGGGACCGCCCGCCCGACGTTCGACCAGCGCGGTCACCGCCTCGCCGAAGCGGTCATCGGGCACCCCGACCACGACCGCGTCGGCCACCCCCGGGTGCAGCTTCAGCGCTTCCTCCACCTCCTCGGGGAAGATTTTCTCACCGCCGCTGTTGATGCAGACCGAACCCCGCCCCAGCAACTGCACCGTGCCGTCGGCGCCCACCGTCGCGAAGTCGCCCGGGATGGTCCAGCGTTCCCCGTCGATGACGGCGAAGGTGGCCGCCGACTTCTCCGGGTCCTTGTAGTAGCCCACCGGACCCCGGCCCCGCAGCGCCACCCGGCCCTGCTCGGGCGAACCGGGCACCAGCTCCCGACCATCCTCGGCCAGAACCTTGGTATCGGGGCCCAGCTCGAAACCGGCCGTCCGGGTCGGCTCCCCGGCTCTGGCGGTGGAGCGGGCCATGCCCACCGCCTCGGACGAGCCGAGCGTGTCGACCAGCATCATGGGAGGGTTGTGCCGGAGCAACCCCTCCTTGACCTCGGACGACCACATGACCCCGGAGCTCACCATCAGCCACAACGAGCTCAGGTCCCACCGCCCCGGCTCGGCGTCGAGGGCGGCCAGTATGGGCTTGGCGAAGGCGTCGCCCACAATGCAGATCTGCGTCACCCGCTCCTGCTCGATCAGATCGAGCATGGCCCGGACGTCTAGGTGGTGGCCCTCGGGCATGACCACCGAGCCACCGCCGTTGAGCACCGACATGGCGGTGAAAAGACCGGTCCCGTGCATCAGAGGGGGTCCCGGGAGAAGACGGGCCGGCGGGTGCTTGGCCGGGCGGCTCAGTGTCGCCCGGACATCATCGATGTCACCCTGCTCGCCAAAGCGCACCTCCCCGGTGCGGTTGAGCACCGCGAACAGGTCGTCCTGGCGCCACATCACCCCCTTGGGCAGACCGGTGGTCCCTCCGGTGTAGATGAAGAGCATGTCGTCGCCCGAGCGTCGGGCCGGAGCCACATGGGCCGGGGCGGACACCGCCGTCTCGTAATCGAGCGCCCACTCCGGAGCCGGCGCCGACCCATCGCCGTCCACCCGGATCCACAGCCGCACCCCGCCCAGCCGGGCCCGGATGCCCTCGACCCGGTCCGTGAACGCGCCGTGAAAGACCACCGCCTCGGTGTCGCTGTTGTCCCACAGGTAGGCGAGCTCGTCGTCGGTGTAGCGGTAGTTGGTGTTGACCGGGACCAGGCCGGCCTTGAAGGCGGCATATACCGACTCGAGATAGGCCGGCCCGTTGTACAGGTACTGGGCCACCTTGGCCTGGTACCCCAGACCGGCCTCCTGCAAGGTGGTGGCCAGCCCGGCGGCGCGCCGCTCGAAGGCGGTCCACGATCGCCGGACCGCACCCTGCGCGACGGCGGGCCGCTCGGGGAAGGTGGCAGCCACCACGTCCCATACGTCGGCGAAATTCCAGTCGGACACCCCCGGCCCGGTCAGGCCCGGGTGGCCAGGTCGACGACGTGCCACTCCGCCGGTTCGCCATCGATCTCGTCGACGATCCCCTGCTTTTGGAGGTAGCGGAGGTGGGCCAGCGTCTCCCCCGCTGCGGCGCGGCGCATCCAGCCCTGGATCTGCTCCCACGGGCGGCTCCACGTCATGTGGCTGGCGATGTCCCACGCGGTGGTGCTGCCCGATCGGATGGCCACCACCACCTCTTCGAAACGGGCCTGATGATGCCCCTTCAGCTCGGCCACCCGCCCCGGCAGGTCGGCGAAGCGATGCTCGTGGGCCGGCAGGGCTTCGGCGGTATCGAAGGTGGCCACTTTGTCCAAGGAAGCCAGAAAGTCGCCCAGGGGGTCGGGACCGGCCTGCGGGTGGAACGAGATGTTCGGGGTGATCCGGGGCAGGACGTGGTCGCCCGACAGCATCAGCTTGTGGCCGGCCTCGTACAGGCAGATGTGGCCCGGCGAGTGCCCGGGCGTCCAGATGGCGGTCAGATCCCAGCCGGGGATATCGGGCTTGTCGCCGTCTTCGACCAGCACGTCGGGGACCACCGCCCACACCCAGTTGCGGGCCGGCATCGACGCGTTCTGCAGCGTGAGGATCTCCTCCGGCGGGGCCCCGTCGCGCCGCAGCATGGCGCCGATCTTCTCCAGCAGGTCGTCGGGCTCGTCGTAGCGGTCCTCGATCAGGGCCGCATCGGCGGGATGCAGCCCCACCCATGCGCCCGACGCCTCACGGATGCGGCCGGCCAGCCCGTAGTGGTCGGGATGGATGTGGGTTACCAGCACCCCCTTGACGTCCTCGATGTCGAATCCGGCCGTCCCGAGGCCGTCCACGAGGGTGTGGTACGCGTCGTCGGTGTTCCAGCCGGCGTCGATCAGGTACGGGCCCTGCTCGGTCTCGAAGGCGTAGACCAAGACGTAGCGGAGCGGGTTGTTCGGGATGGGCACCGGGATGCTCCAGAGGCCCGGCCGGACCAGCTCCACGGGGGGAAGGGGCGGTTCCGGCTCCGTTACGTTCTGATCTGTCATCGGGTCCCAGCTTGCCAGCTGGCTGCGTCGGAGCGCCCATCCGGGTGATATACGTTCGTCGGATGCCAGGAGCGCCGCCGGAGATACGCCGGGTATCGGGCTGGAACGGCCGGCGGGTCTTCGTGGACGTGCCGTTCCGCATCCACGGCGGGGATCCGGGGTGGGTGCCCCCGCTGCGCATCAGCGTCCACGACCGCCTCTCCCCCCGCCATCCGGCCACCGCCCACCAGGAGACGGCCCTCTGGGTGGCCTACCGCTACGGCCGCCCGGTGGGGCGGATCGCAGCGTGCATCGACTCGCTGTTCAACCAACGTCAGGGCGAGTCGTGGGCCTGGGTCGGCTTCTACGACACCTTCGACGATCCCGAGGTGGCCGCCGCCCTGTTCGACAAGGCCTGCGCGTGGGCGGCCGAGCGGGGGGCCGAGACGTGCGTGGGACCGGCGAACTTCACCACCAACGACGAGCTGGGCCTGCTGGTCGAGGGCTTCGACGACCTCCCCGCCCTGCTCACCTTGCAGAATCCCCGGTACTACGAGGAGCTGTGGACCGCCAACGGGTGGGAGCCGGCCATGGACCTGTGGGGGTGGCGCTTCGTCCGGGGCCAGGTCGGTCTGTCCGAGCGCCAGCGGCGGGCCCTGGAGCGCATCCGGGCCCGGGCCGAGGTGCGGATCCGAAGCTTGCACATGGACAGCTTCGACGCCGATGTGGGGCAGTTCTTCGACGTCTACAACGCGGCCTGGCAGGACAACTGGGGGTTCGCCCCCATGCCCGAGGCCGAGATCCGCCATCTGGCCAAGCAGCTGAAGCAGATCATCCGCCCGGAGTGGGCGTTCGGCGTCGAAACCCTGAGCGGTCACGCCATCGGGGTGTGCCTGGCCCTGCCCGACATGAACCTGCCCATGCAGAGACTCCGCTCGGGCCGCATCTTCCCGGACGGGTGGTACCGCCTGATGAGGGCTCGGGGGAGGGTGACCCGGGCCCGGGTGTGGGCACTCGGAATCCGGCCCGGCCACCAGCACCTGGCCCTCGGCCCCATCCTCTACGGGGAGATCGTGGCGCGCCTGCAGGCCGATCCCTACATCCAGACCGCCGAGGCGTCGTGGACCCTCGCCTCCAACCACCGGATCAACGACCAGATCGAGGCCATGGGGGCGACCCGCTCCAAGGTCTGGCGCCTGTACCAACGGCCGGCCCGCCTCGTCGGGGCCTCGGCCCGGCCGGTCCCCGGTAGCTAGCCGGCCTGGTCGGGGCCGGCCTCGTCGAGCACCCGGCGGGCTCGGGCGAAACCGGCCAGGGCACTGGCGATGTCGGCCTCCGAGTGGGTGGCCATGACCGACGTTCGCAGCACCGCCTTGGCCACCGCCGGCGGGATGGCCGCGTTGGTGTACACCCCCTCATCCAGAAGGGCCTTCCACAGGTGGCCCGCGGTCCATACGTCGCCCACCCAGACCGGCACGATCGGGCTGCACTCGTCGCCGCCGACCTCGTAGCCGAGATCCCGCAGACCCTGGCGCAGCTGGGCGGCCCGAGCCGTAACCGCCTCCCGGCGCCAGTCCTCGTCGCGGGCGATACGGGCCGCAGCCAGGGCCGCGGCCAGCGCAGCCGGCACGCCCGACGCAGTGAACATCAGCGGGCGGCAGGTGATCTTCAGGTAGTCGACCACATTGCGGGATCCGGCAATGAACCCGCCGCAACTGGCTAGCGACTTGGAGAACGTGCCCATGACCAGGTCGGCCGTGACGCCGGCGTCCCGTGCCGTGCCGCTGCCGCTCGGGCCCACGACGCCGAGGGCGTGGGCCTCGTCGACGAGCAGCCGGGCCCCGAAGATCCGGCACAACTCGGCGATCTCGGGCAGGGGGGCCCGATCCCCCTCCATCGAGTAGAGCCCGTCCACTGCGACGAGCAACCCGCCGGAGCCGTCCTGTTCGCGCCAGGACCGGAGGGTCCGGCGCAGGCTGTTGGGCCGCTGGTGACGAAAGGCCCGCAGCGTGCCTTCCGAGTAGCGGGCTCCGTCGACCAGGCTGGCGTGGGCGGCCGAGTCCACGACCAGAGCATCAGCAGAGCCGATCAGGGACCCGATCAGGCCGAGGTTGGCGGCATAGCCGGTGGTGAATACCAGAGCCGCCTCCATGCCGACCCAGTCGGCCAGCAGCTCCTCGAGCTCGGTGTGCAGGGGCAGCGTGCCGTTGAGCAGCCGGCTCCCGGTCACGCCGGTGCCGAAACGTTCCACCGCGTCGATGGCGGCGGCCCGCACCCGGGGGTCGGTGGTCAGGCCCAGATAGTTGTTCGACCCCAGCATGACGACCTGCCGGCCCTGGTAAACGGTGCGCGGCCCCACCTCGCCCTCCAGCTCCCGGTAGAACGGGAGCAGGCCGACGGACTCGGCCAGGTGCCACTCCTCGAGGCGCGGGTCGGCCAGCTTGGCGAACACGTCGGTCGCCGGCTTGGGCCCGCCGGGTCCTGATGCGATCCCGCCCGGGGGCGCGACGCCCTCGCTCACGGCCGGGACCCGGCCCGCAGCGCCTCGAAGCGCCGTTCCCAGGCCTCGTGGCGACGGCGGGAGTCCTGGATGAAAGGCGACCGGCCGATAGCCCAGATGAGCGCCCGGTTGACCTGGTCCATCGGCGGCCGCAAGGGCCGGATCACGTCGACGAACAGCACCACTCTGACCCCGTCGGTGTCATTCCATGCGTGATGCTCGTAGCCGTCGTCGAACAACAGGCTGGCTCCCTCCCGCCAATGGGCCGTCTCGCCGCCCACCGAGATGCCGGCCGACTCCGGCGGTTCGGGCACCCTCAGCGCCAGGTGGTAGCGCAGCACCCCCCGCCACGGGCCCCGGTGCTCGGGGATGCGCTTCCCGGGCGCCAGAATCGAGAAGAAGGCGGTGGTCAGGCCGGGTACCGCTTCGAGCAGGGCGGCCGTCCGCGGGCAACGCCGGCAGTTGGCGTCGGAGCGGAACCCGTAAGCGAAGAAGAAAAAGGTCTTCCAGCCGTCATCGTCGGTGATGGAAGCCTGGTCGATCGAGATGTCCTGGAAGTTGGGAAGCTCGTCGCGATAGGCCAGGACGGCGTCCAGCTCCGCTCGGATGGTCCGCCACTCCCCCTCCAGAGCCGGGATCCAATCGAAGGTGGCGGTCGGCAGGAACGGTGTGGTCGCAACCACGGAGGTCCGGAGGACCTGACGCTCGAGGCCGTGCAGCAGTCGGGCCCCGGCCACGTTGGCCAGATCGACGGCCCGGTCCCCCAGGGGGCGCGCCGAGGGCCGCGGGCCCGGCCGCTTGTCTGGCCCCCGGTCTGGCCGCTGGTCCGGTGCGG
Organism: Actinomycetes bacterium; assembly: GCA_021808785.1. GTDB lineage: Bacteria > Actinomycetota > Acidimicrobiia > Acidimicrobiales > Palsa-688 > JAKCDU01. Next base: position 17,813 of record JAKBAX010000059.1, read on the forward strand.
AGTCCGTCGGCGGGTCTGGCCGCTTGTCTGGCCCCGGGTCTGGCCGCTGGTCCGGCCGCTGGTCCGGCCGCGGGTCCGGCGCGGAGTCCGTCGGCGGGCGGGCGGGGCGGGCCATGGT
>JAKBAX010000459.1 GCA_021808785.1 Actinomycetes bacterium
CTTGATCGGGAAGACAGGGCCGTCACCCCTTGAACTGGCCTACTCTGCACCACCGAAGGGCTATTGACCACTTTTCAGCGAAGTTCGCTCGTTGGCGGGCAGTGGACGGGCTGGCAGCTTGCTGAATGAAGTCGGGGTGAGACCTGTCTGAGCCTCAGAATCTGTCGCGAGAGCCCCGCCGTTTCCTCTTCGCAAGTCGGCAGTTGCTCAGCGCCGGCGCCGGAGACGGCCGCCGAAGCGGCGCTCGTCGTCGATGTCCCCATGGTCGTCGAAGAAGTCGTCCAGCGCCTGGTCGTCACGGCCGATGCCGCCGGCTTCGGGCGCCTGGATGTGGGCCCCGCCCCCGTTGGGCCCGGCAGGGGCCCCGCCGGCATGGCCCGGGCCGACCGGCCCCACCTCGCCCGCCGCGGCCGGGCCGAACGACCCGACGGGACCGGCACCGGCCGGGGGGCCCGGGGATACCGCGCCCCCTGCGCCGCCGGGGCCGAGCGGGTCCCCGGCCGCTTGGGGCCCCGGGCCGGCGTGTGCCGGTTGCGGCTCACCTGGCGCCCAGAACTGGGTTTCGGGGCCGCTGTCGACCGGGACCTCGGACCGCTGGTCTCCCTCGGGCCGGAGGTTGGCGGCCGGGCCGGCCATGGGGGCCTGGGTCCGCCGGCCCAGATCGGCGCCGCGGCTGGTCGGCGCCGGCCACAGCACCCCGGCCCGGTCGACCGCCGACAGCGCCTCGGTCAGCGTGGCCCGCAGATGCTCCTTGTGCTCGTCCAGCCAGCGTTGGAGGGTCTCCACGTCCTGCTGGGCCTGGGTCCGGCTCGACTCGAGCCGCCCGAGCTCCGCCTTGCACTCGGCGATGGTCTCCTCGAGGGTGCGCCGACCGCGCTCCTCGGCCTCGGCGATGATCGACTGGGCCTGCTGCTCGGCCGACCCCAGAATGCGCGACGCCTGTTCGCGGGCCTCCTGGACGGCCATGTCCGCCGTCCGCTGAGCCAAGACGAGGGTCTTGCGCAGGGTCTCGTCGGTACCGCCCGACTCCGAGGCGGCCGCCTCGGCCCGCTGGGCCCGCTCCACCGCCTGGCGCAGGCGATCCTGCAGGACCTCGATCCCCGCCGCGACCTGCTCGAGGAACTGGTCGACATCCTCGGGGTGGTACCCCCGCATCTTCTCGCGGAACTCGACTTCTCGCAGTGTCTTCGGGGAGACCTCCATGCGCTCATGCTAGTTCGGAGCCGGGCGGCTCTCCGGGATGAGCGTCGCCGGTCAGACGGGGATGCGGGCCAACACGACCCGCACGAACAGCTCGACCACGATGATGGCCACGATGAAGGAGATGTCCAACATTCCGATCGGGGGGATGATGCGCCGGAACGGGGCCAGCAACGGCTCGGTGATGGCGAACACCACCCGCCGCACCGGGTTGAAAGGCGAGTGGGGGTCGAAGGGGAACCAGCTGAGGATGGCCCGCACGAAGAGGACCACCACGTACAGCTCGCCCAGGATGACGAGGAAGTTGGACGAGGAGGTGAAGATCACAGGAGTCCGGTCAGGGGAGGCTCAGGAGCGGTAGCCGCGCTCGTGCAGGCGCCGCTTCTCCTCCGCCGAAACCTCGACGTTGGAGGGGGTGAGAAGGAATACCTGGTCGGCCACCTTGTCCATGCTTCCGGACAGGGCGTAGGTGACACCACTGCAGAAGTCGATCATGCGCCGGGCCAGCTCCCGATCGTTGGATTGCAGGTTGACGATCACGGGCTGTCCGTTCTTGAAGCGGTCGCCTATCTCCTGGGCGTCGGCGAAGCGTGACGGCGCCACCACATGGACCTTGGCGCCGTGCATCATCGGCGTGATGGGTCGCACGACCTGGGGTCGGGGGGTGACCGTCAGCCCATTGGACGGCTCGGGTGACATATCGCGAGACAGCGGGCGTACCGCCGACACGGCCGGCTCGGGCTCGGAATAACGGCGCTGGGGGGTGGCGGGCGCCGGCTCGTCGTAGTCGTAGTCGTCGAACTCGTCGTCGGTCAGTCCCAGATAGACCATCGCCTTGCGCAACATCCCTGAAGCCATCAGATGCCTCCCGTTTCCAAGCCTATATCCGGCCGGGGCTCTGGATCGGGCCGGGGCCCGAAGAGCACCCGCCCCAACCGCAGTGTCGTCGCCCCCTCGGCCACGGCCATCTCGAAGTCCTCACTCATTCCCATGGACAACTCGTGCAGCCCGAGCTCCGCGGCGCGCCGAGCCAGCCATCGAAAGCAGTCCCGGCTGGCCTCCCCCACCGGAACGGGGCCCACCGCCATCAGGCCGCTCAGGTCGACCGGGAGGGAGCGTACATGGGCGACCAGGTCGGCCACCTCGTCCGCCGGGCATCCCGGGCGTCTCGGGTCGCCGACCACATTGACCTGCACCATGACCTCCGACCCCGGCGCGGCGGCGGCCACCGCGTCGGCCGCCGCGGGTCGATCGATACCGTGCCAGACCGGTCGGCACCGGGCCAGTCGGGCCACCTTGTTGCGCTGCACCGGGCCGAGGAAGTGCCATCGGGTACCGGTCGGGGCATCGGGCACCTTGGCCAGCATCTCCTGGGCGTAGTTCTCACCGACGTCGGTCAGCCCGGCCTCCCGGGCCGCGGCTATCGCGTCGGATCCGAACCCCTTGGTCACCGCCACGATGCGGATCCGGTCGGGATTCCCGCCCGAGGACTCCACCCGCCGGCGCACGTCGGCCAGCCGGGACCGGATCGCCCCGGCATCGGTGGTCACGGGCGCCAGGCCACGGTCGCCTGGCGCCGGGTGCTGCGTCCGGCGCGCCAAGACCAGAGCCCGTCGCCACATGCGGTGCACAGTCCGGATTCGCCGGCGAAGATGGCCCCCGCGGCGTGCAGCGCGGCCCGCACCCCGGCGGGCAGGTCGAGGGCGGGGCGGCCCTCCCGGTCGGTCGCCCGCAGGTGACGGCCCAGGCGGGACTCGATCTGGCGCAGGTCGTCGTCGCCGAATGTGTAGCAGCAGGACCGGATGCAGGGCCCGAGTACCGCCTCCACCCGGGTGGCGCCGAGGCGCCGCATGCTCTGGACGGTGGCTTCCACCACCCCGGCCCGCAGGCCCTTCCAACCGGCATGGGCCACGCCGACGACCCCTTCGGGACTGGCCATGGCGACCGGGGCGCAGTCGGCGGTGAGGACGGCCAGCACCGCGCCGCGGCGGGCCGTAACCGAGGCGTCGGCCGCTTCGCCCGAGCCCTCGCCGGGCTTGTCGACGGTGACGACGCGCCCCCCGTGGACCTGGCGCAGCACCGTCCAGGGCAGGTCG